>JAZQUM010000001.1:0-5026 GCA_045631305.1 Oscillospiraceae bacterium
TCAGCGGTAAGGGCAACTACAGCGGTACGATTGAAAAGAGCTTTACCATCGTACCCAAGACCATTTCTGCAAGTGACTTCACTGCTCTTGGCGCGGAAACCAAGACTTACAGCGGTGAAGCTCAGGTCCAGAGCATTACTACTGCGCTGGTTGAGGGGACGGATTACACTGTGGCTTACAGCGATAATGTGAACGCAGGTACTGCCAAATATGTGATCAGCGGTAAGGGCAACTACACGGGTACTATGGAAAAGTCCTTCACTATTGCGCCCAAGAGTCTTGCTGAAAGCGACTTTACCGCACTTGGTACAGTAGCTAAGGTTTATAATGCAAGTGCACACACTCAGACGGTAAAATCTTCTCTTACAGAAGGCACGGATTATACTGTTTCTTATGCAAATAACACTTATGCAGGTACGGCAACCTACACGATCAGCGGTAAAGGCAACTATGCCGGAAGCATTTCCAAGGAATTTGCCATTACTGCCGCGCAGTATGATCTCAGCGGGATTCCTGCAACCATGTGTGTTGGCGACGCCTATAACGGTGAGAGCATAAAAAATGCGGTTACCAACTGCGGCGACGTGACGATTGAAAGCGTTGCGGTTTATAAAGAAGATGGCGTCAGCGTGGAAACGGATGCAGAAAAGGCGGCAAAGATTGCTGTATTTGATGCACAGAGCGGCGCTGTAAAGGCCGCAGGTGTAGGCAAGATCTGCATTGTGTATTCCGTTGCGGCAAGAGATCTGAATGCAGATGCAACACCTGAATACAGTGCTGCAGCATCTCAGACAGTTAGTGTAACGGTGCTTCCTGGCAGTACGCCCGATGCGCCTCCTTCCGGCGGTGGCGATGTCTCCGGCGGTGGCGATGCCTCCGGTGGTGGTGATGCCTCCGGTGGTGACGTCTCCGGTGGAGATGCAGAAGATGGCGCGGATGAAGAATCCGAGCGTATTTTCGACGATGTGGGTGATGAGCATACCTTTGTTACCGAAATCGAATGGGCATACCATGAAGGTTATGTGAAGGGTATGAGCGAAAAGGATTACAATCCTGCAGGCTATGTTTCCCGTCAGCAGGTGTGGATGGTTCTGGCGCGGCATGCCGGTGCAAATCCTGCCAATATGGCAGAAGCTAAGGCGTGGGTCGTTGAAAATGGCATTTCTGACGGTTCCAATCCCGGCGCTGCTGTTTCCCGCCAGCAGATGGTGACAATCCTTTACCGCTATGCACAGTTCAAGGGATATGATGCTTCCGCTTCCACGGACATTTCTTCTTATCCCGATGCTGCTCACCTTGCTTCTTATGCAGCCGATGCAATGGAGTGGGCCGTTGCCAACGGTATTATTAACGGCACTGCCGCAGGCACACTCAATCCTGCAGGCAATACCACCCGCGGCGCCTTTGCGGCGATTCTCTACCGCTTCTGCCATAAGCTGTCTTAAAGCTATCAAATAGAAAACAGCGTGCCTTTTGGCACGCTGTTTTTATGTTGTTCATAATAGATTATTTGTCGGGACAAAGAGCGCGAAGTTTAAGAAACAAAACCGGCGATTACATCAAGCGAAAATAATAAAGAGACCTACCAGAATGCCTGCGATGGCAGAAAAGGCGGGGAGTTTACTGTGGTACATCAAAATGGCTTGGGGCATGATCTCACCAAAGACTACATAGAGCATGGCGCCGCTGGCAAAACCAAGGCTCAAAGCAAGACCCATTGCGCCGATATCGCCCAGAAGATAACCCAAAAGCGCGCCGATAATGGTGGGAATACCGGAAGCTGCGGTGATAAGAACGGCTTTCACCTTGCCCATGCCGCCGCTGATGAGGGGGACGGAAACGGCCATGCCTTCGGGGATGTTGTGAAGGCCGATGAGAATAGCCAGTACCAATGCGGCGCTGCCCATAACGCCATCGTTGCTGGCGTAAGATGCGCCGATGGTCATGCCTTCGGGGACATTGTGCAGGGCAATGGCGGAGGCCATGACGATGCCTGCAATAAAGAGGGAGAACTTGTTGTCCTTATTGGCCTGATGCTGCTTGAGGTGGTCACTGTGGATGAGTTCATCCAGGTCGTCTGCCGTTTTAGGGTGGTTGGCGTCAATGTGGGGTACTTCGGGGTTGGTCTTGCGGTCGATCTGATAGTTGAGAAGATAGATCACGGCAACACCCAGCATCACCGCGCCACTGACAATAAAGACGCCTACGCCTGTTTCGATGGCTTCGGTAATAAGGTCGAAGCAAACCACGCTCATCATAACGCCTGCGGCAAAACTCAAAAGCAAGCTTACCACGCGGTTGGAGTCCTTTTGCAGCGTGGCGCCGATAAGGCCGCCAAAACCGGTGCCCACAACGCCTGCGATAGCTGTGGTCAAAATCAAAGTTTCAATAACACCCATAATAAATCCTCGCATTCAAAAGCGCAATAAACTACCCTACATAATAGCACGCGCCGCCGCAGAATACAACAAAATACGCGCTGCTGACGAGGAAAATCAATAAAAAGCCACAGCATCCCGAAAGGGATGCCGTGGCTTTTTGGTGCCGGTGACCGGACAGCGACTCGCTTTGCTCGCTGCATGCGCTCCACTGGTCAAAAATTTGTCGCTTACACTCGAATTTTTGAAGTGTCGCGGATCGAACCGCCGGTCCTGCGCTGAGACCACACGATAGCAAAAGAAAAAACCACCCTTTTGGGTGGCTTTTTCTTTTGGTGCCGGTGACCGGACTCGAACCGGTACGCTGTCGCCAGCGGTGGATTTTGAGTCCACTACGTCTACCAATTCCATCACACCGGCGCGCTGGAACATGGTTATTATAAATGATAGAAATGTAAATTTCAAGGGTGAATTTTGCTGCTGCAATTTCCTGAAAAAAGGGATGAAAGACCACTACCAAAAGCAGGGAAGGTGTGTTATCATAATAATTGGATTATTATAGGACGCGTTCGGCCTTTTTGCCTTTATCACGCGCGAAAGGAGATCAAAGTGCGGCATTTGTATAAAAAATGGACTGTGCTGGTGCTGGCAGTTTTTGCTTGCGTGGTGCTTAGCGGCTGCTTTCTGAGTTCTCCCATTGAGGACCTTTATCAGCTGCCTCAGCTGCCTCAGGAATATACGGCGCTCAGCCAGGAAATCAATGCGGTTCTTGCCGGAGGCGCAGAATATGCTGCACCTATCAGCGGCAATAATCTGCAGCCTGTGCAGATGATGGATATCGACGGGGACGGCGTAGGAGAGGCTGTGGCCTTCTTCCGCAATGCTGCGGCGGAAAAGCCCTTGCAGATTTATATTTTTTCCGCGCAGGGTGAGCGATATGTCTGCTCTGCTGTGATCGAAGGCGCAGGGACTTATATCAATAGTATTTCTTACAGTGATATCAACGGAAACGGTGTTTCCGAACTGATTGTGGGCTGGAAGATCAGCACCGAAGTGCAGATGCTTTCTATGTATGGTTTTACCGGCGGTAAAGTCAGCGAGCATATCAGCGCAGCCTATTCTCAGTATACCGTCAGCGACTTGGATGGAGACGGATTGCAGGAATTGGTGGTTTTCCGCAGCGATGACGAAGGCGGCGCGGTAGCCGATTATTATAACTGGCAAAATGAAACTGTAGAGCTTATGGGTACGGTTCGTGTTTCTTCCACCCTTGCTGAACTGAGCAAATTGACAGCCGGCACTTTGCGGGATGGTACAAAGGCGCTCTTTGTCAGCGGTGTAGGTGAAGGCGATGTGGTTGTTACCGATATTCTTGCAGTAAAAGACGGTGTCTGGAGCAATATTACGCTGCAGGACAGCACCGGCGTTTCTTCCGAGATCTTCCGCTTTATGTCCATCTATCCTAAAGACATCAACGGCGACGGTGTGGTGGAGGTGCCTCATCCTGTGCTGATGCCTGAGAGGGAAGGGGAAGAGCCTACCTATGCGGTGAAATGGTTCAGCTATAATGATGATAATGTGCCGCTGGAAGCACTGACAACTTATCACAACACCGCAGACGGCTGGTATCTCATCATGCCTGAGGAATGGGAAGGGCTGGTTACGGTAAGCAGTGTGCGAAAGTATACCGACCAGGTGGATGTGAGCTTCTATTATTTCAACTACATTATGGATGAGTGGGTTGAATTTATGGTTATCAGCAAGATGACAGGTGATAACCGGGAATACCGCGCAGGCCGTGGCGGCAACACTGTGATCAATCTGCAGAGCGATGCAATTTACACGGTGCGTTACACGGAAGAAACATCCTGGCGCGGAGTGATGGATGCCGATGAAGTGAAAAACAATTTCAACCTGATCCTCAGTGATTGGTCCAGCGGTATGTATTAAAGAAAGGACAGACTATGAAAAGAGTATTGGTTCTGGAAGATGAATCCAGCATCCGTGGGTTTATTGTGATCAACCTGCGCCGCGGCGGCTACGATGTAATCGAAGCTGAAACCGGGGAAGAGGCGTTGGAAAAACTGAAAATGTATCCTGATATCAAGGTGGCATTGCTGGATGTGATGCTGCCCGGTATTGACGGGTTCGAAGTTTGCCGCCGTATCCGTGCGACGGATGGTCGCATCGGTATTATCATGCTTACTGCCCGTTCTCAGGAGATGGACAAGGTGACGGGGCTTATGACAGGCGCCGATGACTATGTGACAAAGCCTTTCTCTCCCGCCGAGCTTACTGCCCGTGTGGATGCCCTTTTCCGCCGTGCCGGCGGTGCTGTGGAAGAGCAGAGCGGGGAGATCTCTCAGCCTCCTTTCCTGCTTAATACCCGCAACCGTACGTTGGAAAAGAATGGCCAGCGCATTAAACTCACTCAGGTGGAGTATTCCATCATGAAGATGTTTATGGAAAACCAAGTCGGAGGCCAAGCGGTCTTAGGAAGACAAGACCTGATAACACCTCCTTGGCTCACAGAACGACATGGCTACGATCCGACTTCCTGCTTAATACCCGCAACCGTACGTTGGAAAAGAATGGCCAGCGCATTAAACTCACTCAGGTGGAGTATTCCATCATGAAGATGTTTATGG
>JAZQUM010000002.1:0-4205 GCA_045631305.1 Oscillospiraceae bacterium
ACAGAACGACATGGCTACGACCCGACTTATTCGAAGCCAACGCCGTTACCGAAGCACATCTTCATCCCGCCTTCAGCTGCGCCGCCGAAGCCGGGAGTCCACATTGCGCTGACCTTGCCTTCTTCACAAAGGCCGCGAACCTTGCTGAATACTTCCAGCAGGGATTCAGCCTTGGGCAGACCGTCTTCGCCCACTTCGGGACGGATCCAGATGACCTTGCTGCCGGCAGCCTTGAATTCGGGAGAGATCACTTCGCCGATCTTACCGGGGGTCACTGCGAAGGAAATGAGGGTGGGAGGAACATCCAGCTTTTCGAAAGAGCCGCTCATGGAGTCCTTACCGCCGATAGCGGCAATACCCAGCTGGGTCTGTGCGCGGAATGCACCAAGGAGCGCTGCCATGGGCTGACCCCAACGCTTGGGATCGGTGCCGGGCTTGGGGAAGTATTCCTGGAAGGACAGGTAAACTTCCTTGAAATCAGCGCCGCCTGCAACCAGCTTGGCTGCGGATTCTACAACGGCCAGATATGCGCCGTGGTAGGGGCTCTTTTCGCTGAGGAAGGGGTTATAACCCCAGGACATATAAGAGCAGGTCTCGGTGACGCCCTTTTCCAGGGGGATCTTGTGAACCATAGCCTGGGTGGGAGTCATCTGACGCTTGCCGCCAAAGGGCATGAACACGCTGCCTGCACCGATGGAAGCATCGAAGCGTTCACTGAGGCCGCGCTTGGAGCAAACATTCAGGTCGGAAGCAAGATCCATCATGCCGGAAGCAAAGTCTGCAGGAGCAGCCTTGTTGAAATCTTCCGCTGCGGCAACTTCGATTTCCATGTGCTTTTCAGCACCGTTGGAGTTGAGGAATTCACGGGAGAGGTCTACCACGTTCTTGCCGTTCCAGACCATGGTCATGCGAGGATCAGCCTTTACGCGGGCAACTACGGTAGCTTCCAGATTTTCTTCTGCGGCAAGAGCCATGAAGCGGTCCACATCCTTGGCTTCTACCACAACTGCCATACGTTCCTGAGATTCACTGATGGCAAGTTCGGTGCCGTCAAGGCCTGCGTACTTCTTGGGCACTGCGTTGAGGTCGATATCAAGACCGTCTGCCAGTTCACCGATGGCAACGGAAACGCCGCCTGCGCCGAAGTCGTTGCAGCGCTTGATCATGAGGGAAGCTTCCGCATTGCGGAAGAGGCGCTGGAGCTTGCGCTCTTCAGGTGCATTACCCTTCTGCACTTCTGCGCCGCAAACGGAGAGAGATTCGGTGGTGTGGGACTTGGAAGAGCCCGTTGCACCGCCGCAGCCGTCACGGCCGGTGCGGCCGCCCAAGAGGATCACAACGTCACCTGCGTCGGGACGTTCACGGCGCACGTTGCGTGCGGGAGCTGCTGCGATAACAGCGCCGACTTCCATGTGCTTTGCAGCATAGCCATCGTGGTAGATTTCATCTACGCAGCCGGTGGCAAGGCCGATCTGGTTACCGTAGGAGCTGTAGCCTGCGGCAGCAGAGGTGACCAGCTTTCTCTGGGGAAGCTTACCGACCATGGTTTCTTCCACAGGGCGGAGAGGATTGGCCGCGCCGGTTACGCGCATAGCAGCGTAAACATAGGATCTGCCGGAGAGAGGATCGCGGATAGCGCCACCGATGCAGGTAGCAGCGCCGCCGAAGGGTTCGATTTCGGTGGGGTGGTTATGGGTCTCGTTCTTGAAGAGGAGCAGCCATTCTTCCGTTTCACCGTTAACATCCACGTCGATCTTTACGGTGCAGGCATTGATTTCTTCAGATTCGTCGAGACGGGCCAGCATGCCGCGCTTGCGCAGGATCTTGCCGGCGATGGTGCCGATATCCATGAGGTTCACGGGCTTGGTGCGGCAGAGTTCCTTGCGGACGGCAATATAATCTTCGAAGGTTTCCTGCAGCAGAGGATCAGCGAAGGTCACCTTGTCGATGGTGGTGAGGAAGGTGGTGTGACGGCAATGGTCAGACCAGTAAGTATCGATCACGCGAAGCTCAGTGATGCTGGGATCGCGGTTTTCGCTCTTGAAATAGTCCTGGCAGAACTTCAGGTCGGCCAAGTCCATGGCAAGACCATAGTCCTTCAGCATAGCCTTGAGCGCTTCTTCATCCTTAGCGATGAAGCCATCCAGCGTATCCACTTCGGTGGGATTGGGATGCTGCTGAGCCAGAGTTTCGGGAAGCTCCAGAGATGCGCGGCGGGCTTCCACGGGGTTGATAACGTGGTGGATGATGCGGTCGATATCGCTATCGGTCAGATCACCATAGAGCAGGTAGACCTTGGCGCTGGCAATGGTGGGACGCTCACCCTGGGTAATGAGCTGGATGCACTGGGCAGCGGAGTCTGCGCGCTGGTCAAACTGGCCGGGCAGGAATTCCACAGCGAACACAGCGCGGGCATCGGTGGGCAGTTCAAAGCTTACGATATCCAGCTGGGGTTCGGAAAATACGGTTGCGATGCAGCCGTCAAACACTTCTTTTTCAATGTTTTCAGCATCATAGCGGTTGAAAAGGCGAACATTTTCAAGACCCTTGATGCCAAGGAAGGTGGTGAGTTCATCGCGGAGAGATGCGGCTTCGTGTGCCAGTTCCGCTCTTTTTTCTACATATACTCTGTAAACCATGCTGCCTCCTTATTTGTTGCACTGCAGCGCACGCTGCCCGATATCCTTGCGGTAATAAGCGTTATCAAAGTGGATCTTTTCAACAAGCGCGTAAGCCTTGTCCTTAGCTTCTGCCAGAGTGGGAGCCACTGCCGTTGCACCCAGTACGCGGCCGCCGTTGGTCTTCAGCACGCCATCGTCCAGCTTGGCACCTGCCACATAGATCACTTCGTCCTTTTCTTCTTTGGGAAGGGTCATGGGATAACCCTTTTCATATGCCTGAGGATAGCCTGCAGAAGCCATAACTACGCAGCAGGCAGAATTCTTGCTGAAAACAACTTCGGTCTCGCTGAGCTTGCCTTCGGTAACGGCCTGCATTACGGTGAGAAGGTCGCTTTCCAGAAGGGGCATCACTACCTGGGTTTCGGGGTCGCCGAAACGGCAGTTGTACTCAATGACCTTGGGACCATTGGGAGTGAGCACCAGGCCGAAATAGAGGCAGCCGCGGAACTCGCGGTCTTCTGCCTTCATAGGGCGGATGGTGGGCAGGAAGATCTTTTCCATACACTCAGCAGCAACCTCTTCGGTATAGTAGGGGTTGGGAGCCACAGTGCCCATGCCACCGGTATTGAGACCCTGGTCACCGTCCAGCGCACGCTTATGGTCCATGGAGGAGACCATGGGAACCACTACGTTACCGTCAGTAAAGCTGAGAACAGAAACTTCGGGGCCGGTGAGGAACTCTTCAATGACGATGTTAGCGCCGCTCTTACCGAATGCGCCGTCTTCCATCATGCTGCGAACGGCTGCCTCCGCTTCTTCACGGCTCATAGCGATGATAACGCCCTTGCCCAGTGCCAGACCGTCTGCCTTGACAACGGTGGGAATGGGACAGGTCTTTACGTATTCCAGCGCCTTATTTACATCGCTGAAGGTTTCGTAAGAAGCGGTGGGAATGCCGTATTTCTTCATCAGGTTCTTGCTGAAGATCTTGCTGCTTTCGATGATAGCAGCCTTGGCAACGGGGCCGAAGCAGGGAATACCTGCAGCATTCAGCGCGTCTACTGCGCCAAGAGCCAGAGGATCGTCGGGAGTGACAACGGCATAGTCAATGCCATTTTCCTTAGCAAAAGCCACCTGACCTTCAATGTCGGTAGCAGAGATGTTCACGCAGGTAGCGTCTGCTGCAATACCGCCGTTACCGGGGAGTGCGTAGATCACTTCCACGGTGCTGTTTTCCTTAAGCTTTTTGATAATGGCATGTTCGCGACCGCCGCCGCCGATGACCATAAGTTTCATAGTTAGCCTCCAAATGTGAGTTTTTTTCTTTCAAAAAGGGCAGTTTTTTCATCTGCCTATGTAGCACCGCAAGGGAGAGACAAAATCTCTCCCTTGACAGTAATTTTAGTGGTGGAACAGACGCATACCGGTGAAGCACATGGTGATGCCGTACTTATTGGCGGTTTCGATAACATGGTCATCACGGATGGAGCCGCCGGGTTCGGCAATGTACTGCACGCCGCTCTTGCGGGCGCGTTCTACATTGTCACCGAAGGGGAAGAATAAGTCGGATCGTAGCCATGTCGT
>JAZQUM010000003.1:0-11573 GCA_045631305.1 Oscillospiraceae bacterium
CCACCTATAAGTTTGCCAAGTGCCTGCAGAACCGCTTCGGCATGATTCCCGGTATTACCGATAAGAACTACATCACCAATTCCTACCATGTCCACGTATCCGAGGAAATCGACGCTTTCGCCAAGCTGAAGTTTGAAGCCCAGTTCCAGCACCTGTCCCCCGGCGGCGCCATCAGCTATGTGGAAGTTCCCAACATGCAGAATAACATTCAGGCCGTTCTGCAGGTGATGCGCTTTATCTACGACAACATTATCTACGCTGAACTCAACACCAAGAGCGACTACTGTCAGGTCTGCGGTTGGGACGGCGAAATCGAAATCGCAGAAGATGACGGCAAGCTTATCTGGAAGTGCCCCAAGTGCGGCAATACCGATCCCGATAAGATGAATGTTGCCCGCCGCACCTGCGGTTACATCGGCACTCAGTACTGGAACCAGGGCCGCACCCAGGAAATCAAGGACCGCGTGCTTCATCTGTAAAATAATCCAGGAGGCTCTATGCACTACGGAGAGATCAAAAATTGCGATATTGCCAACGGCGAGGGTGTGCGGGTAAGCCTTTTCGTTTCCGGTTGCACCAACCACTGCGAAAATTGCTTCCAGCCCCAGACCTGGGCTTTTGACTACGGACAGCCTTTCACCGCCGAAACGGAAAACGCCATTTTGGACATGCTCCGTCCTGATTATATCGCCGGACTCACTCTTTTGGGCGGCGAACCCATGGAGCCCAACAATCAGCGCGCGCTGCTGCCTTTCCTGCAGCGCATCCGCCGCGAATTTCCGCAAAAGAACATTTGGTGCTTCACCGGCTTCACGCTGGATGAGGAACTGATGAAAGACGGAAGTTACCCCCGCTGCGAAGTGACAGATGATGTCCTGGCTCAAATCGATGTGCTGGTAGATGGCCGCTTCGTGCAGGCCCTTCATGACATCTCCCTTCTTTTCCGCGGCTCTTCCAACCAGCGGCTTATCGATATGGCCGCCACCAGAAAAGAAGGCCGCATTGTTCCCTGGCATCCTAAGGAGGCAAAAGCATGGAAATCCGAGTAAAAAAACTGCATCCCGATGCTGTTCTTCCCAAGCGCGGCTCTTCCGCCGCTGCCGGCAGCGATCTGTATGCCTGCATCCCTGAAGGCAGCATTACCATTCCCCCTCACGCCACCGTGCGCGTGGGCACCGGCCTTGCCATGGCCATTCCCGAAGGTTACTTCGGCGGCATTTTTGCCCGCAGCGGCCTTGCCACCAAAGAAGGTCTCCGCCCCGCCAACTGCGTGGGCGTGGTAGACAGTGACTACCGCGGCGAAAATCAGGTTCCCCTGCACAATGACACCGATACCGAAAAAACGGTACACCACGGCGACCGCATCGCACAGATGGTGATTCTGCCCTGCCCCGCAGTGGAATACACCGAGGCAGAAGACCTGGATGAAACTGACCGCGGTGCCGGCGGCTTTGGCAGCACCGGCCGATAAAAATTCTAAAGAAGGAGGTCGCAACTATGACCGTTCTCACCAAAGATAATTTCAAAGAAGAAGTATTTGACTCCACCACTCCCGTTTTGGTTGATTTCTGGGCCACCTGGTGCGGCCCCTGCAAGATGATCGCTCCCATTCTGGAAGAGATCGATCAGGAAAATCCCGGTCTCAAGGTCTGCAAAGTTAATGTAGATGAAGAAAATGCGCTGGCTGCTGCGTTTGGCATCAGCTCCATCCCCACTCTGATCTTCTTCAAGGATGGCAAGGCTGAAAAGGCTATCGTAGGCTTCCGCCCCAAGGCAGATCTTCTCAGCGAAATCGGAGGTCCCTTCGCATGAAAGTAAGATTCAACGAAAACGAAGAAATCGTCCGCACCATTAAAGAAGGCCTGCAGCAGACCGGCGGCTACTGTCCCTGCCGTATGGAGCGCACGGAGGAAACCAAGTGCATCTGCAGCGAATTCCGCGCTCAGATGGCCGACCCCGATTTTGAAGGTTACTGCCACTGCATGCTTTATTACAAGGAAAAGTAAGGTACAGCACCATGATCCAGGATATCGCACCTCACACTTACCAAAACCGCTATGTACACATCCGTCCTCAGGAACAGGACCGCGTGCTGATCTACCGCAACAAACGGGTACTGCTTCGCACCGAGCCCGATATTTCCTACAGCGCCCCTATTTTTGCCAATCTCCCCGAAGCTGACAAAGCACACTGCATGCATAAGGCCACCTATCTTTTTGAGATTGATGGCGAAAAGTACTTCCTGGCTTCCAATGTTGATGTACAGGAAGGCAACCATCTTTTCTGGTTTGAAATGGCGCATACCCGGGAGCTTCAGCCCCGTCACGTAGCGTTTCTTGTGATCACCGGCGCGCAGCTGAACCGCTGGTATGAAACCCGCGCCTATTGCGGCCGCTGTGGTACCCCCACTGAACACAGCACCACCGAGCGGGCCATGGTCTGCCCCAAGTGCGGCAACACCGAGTATCCCAAAATTTGCCCCGCTGTTATCGTTTGTATCCGCAACGGCGATAAGTGCGTAGCCTCTCATTATACTGATTCCCGTGGCAAGGCGCACTACAGTCTCATTGCAGGCTTTGCCGAAATCGGTGAAACTCTGGAAGAAACCGTACACCGTGAAGTGATGGAAGAAGTTGGCCTGAAAGTCAAAAATCTCACTTATTACAAGAGCCAGCCCTGGAGCTTTTCCGACACCCTTCTCTCCGGTTTCTACTGCGATCTGGACGGAGATGATACTCTCCGCATTGACCACAATGAACTCAAGGAAGCCTTCTGGATCTCCCGCAACGAGCTGCCCTGCCGCGAAAACGACATCAGCCTTACCGCGGAAATGATGGAAAACTTCCGCAAAGGTCTTTATTAAAAGGAGCACCTCATGCTGCTTGTTCTTATTGTTGCCGCCGCCGTGCTTTTTGGTGAAAAATTCATCAAAGAGCGCATCCGTTCGACACTCCCCGGCACTTTTCCCCGCACCTTTTTAAAAGGTCACATTCGGCTGGAACATGTGGAAAACACCGGGTTTTCTGCTTCCCGTTGGGCAAACCATCCTGAGCGGGTACAAGTTATCAGCACCTTCGCTGTGCTTGGCGCCATTCTTTCCACAATCCCCGAACTTTTCCGCCGCAAGAAGGACGGTCTTTTCCACGTGGCCGCAGGTCTTCTTATGGGTGGCAGTATTGCCAATCTTCTGGACCGCACCTTCCGCGGTTCGGTCACAGACTATCTTCGTTTTCCCACCTTACCTTGGAAAAAAGTCCGCAGTCTGGTTTTTAATCTGGCAGATCTTTGCATCTTCCTGGGTGCCGGACTGATGCTGCTGCGCATCCTTTTCCCCAAGAAAAAATAAACGGAGGTCCGCCATGTCCCAAACCCGCCGTTTTGAGATCACATCCTTTGCTCTCCACCTTTTGGCCATGGGCTTTATGCTCTGTGACCATCTGTGGGCTACCCTGCTGACCTCGCAGGATTGGCTCACCTGGGTGGGACGCATTGCATTTCCCCTCTTTGCTTTTATGCTTGCCGAGGGTTTTTCTCACACCCGTGACCGCAAAAAATATGCCAAGCGGCTCTTGATTTTTGCACTTATCACAGAGCTCCCCTTTAACCTGATGCTCTCCGGCAGCCTTATCTATCCCCTGCATCAGAATGTGATGTTCACATTCCTGCTGGCTATTGCCGCCATGAGCGTCTGCGAAAAGATCAAATCCCGCATTTCTGCCCTTTGGCTTCGCATCCTGCTTTTCGCACTGACAGCACTGGGCTTCCATTTTGCTGGGTTCATCACTTTTGTGGACTATTACGGTTACGGCATCCTCATGGTGCTTCTGTTCTATTTCACCCGTGCCGAAGAAGACACCCCGCCCCAGCGAAAAGTTTTTCTTTCCGTACTGCAGCTTCTGGGGCTTCATTTCATCAACTGCGAACTTATGGGAGGCCTTGTGGTGCCCATCACCGTGGGCGGCACGGAAATCATCATCCCCCAGCAGGGTATGGCGCTGCTCTCTCTTCCCCTCATCTGGCTTTACCGCGGCAAGCAAGGCCCTTACAACAAAGGCATCCGCCTTCTGTATTACGCCTTCTATCCCGTCCACATTCTCATCCTTGCACTTTTGATGATCTTGTCCTAAAAGAAGAGCGTGACCTTTTGGTCACGCTCTTCTTTTTATCGTACTCAAACCTCGTGGGCCATTTCGCTCATTTCACGGCGCTTGCCGTGGAGATGGGCAGGCTTGGCATCTTCGCGAAGATAGCCTACGGGCAGCAGCATGGTGATGTGGAAATTTTCCGCAAGACCCAGCGCATTGCGCACGGCAGTCTCATCAAACATACCCACGATGCAGCTGCCAAGGCCAACATCTGCAGCCGCAAGGGTCATCTGGGTGAGGGCGATGGCAGCATCGATCTCGCCGTGGTCCTTGCCGTCTTCTTCACGCTTCCAGGAAACGGTATCGTCATAGCCCACCACGAAAACAACAGGGGCATTATAATGGCAGGGAGTCAGGGGACGGATGGTCTCCAGAGCCTTTTCACTGCGGCAGACCCACACATGATGGGGCTGATTATTATGGGCGGTGGGAGCTACGCGGGCCGCTTCCAGAATGGCCGCTACCTTTTCTTCTTCCACAGCACGGGAAGCATCAAACTTGCGCACAGAAAAGCGCTCTTTTGCCAGTACAGAAAAATCCATGGTTTACTCCTTGCTGTTCTTCTTTTCGTATTCTTCCAAAGCGCGGCTGAGCTGATCGGGGCAGGAAGTGTCGCGGAAGCCGCAGCGGATGCCGCGAAGCTTTTCCTTTACTTCTTCCACCTTCATCCCCTTCACCAAAGCGGTGAGGCCTTTGTGGTTGCCGTCACAGCCACCCACAATATTAAGGTCCTGAATCACGCCATCTTCAATGTCAACAATAATGCGCTGCGCACAAATACCCTTGGGTACATACTGAAAAATCATGAGAAAATTGCTCCTTCATTTGTTTTATCCTTGCTGCACATTATAGCACCCTTTTGCCGTGGCTTCAACACATGCCACTTGCAAAATTCCCATAAAAAGCTATAATTGAAACAATAACAAAAAAGGAGCATCACTATGCTTTTGTATGTTTATATCGCCCTCGGCATCCTTTGCGGTCTCTGCGCACTGGTCTTCTGTCCGGTAGCGCCTACTGCGGCAGGTTGGTTTATTGCCCCCCTTGTAGCCTTTGTCATGGCGCTGGCTTTTGTTCTTCTCCACATGCTGGTCCTTGTGATCGCCGCGCTGTCGCTGGATCCGGAAAAGCCCTTTTATGAGCGCAGCAAGGCCTACCGCCGTTTGGTGGAGGTCTCTCTTCGAGCCATTGCCCCCCTTTGCGGTGTGCGCATGCACGTAACGGGCTTTGACAAGATCCCCACGGACCGCCGCTATTTCTTCACCTGCAACCACCGTTCCAACTTTGATCCCCTTCTGACGCTGGCCCTTCTCAGCAAAAAGCAGGAAACGGTTTTCGTCTCCAAGGCGGAAAACAATAAGATCCCCCTCTTCGGCCCTCTCATGAGCGGTTACGGCACTTTGACTCTCGTCCGCGAGGATGACCGCAGCGGCGTGAAAATGGTAATCGATGCTATTAAAATCATTAAGGAAAACCGCGGCTCCATCGCTATCTATCCTGAAGGTTGGAGCAATCTTACCAAGGAAAACCTTCTCCCTCTGCGCGCAGGCGCTTTCAAAGTGCCGCTGAAAACCAAAGTTCCCATTGTGGTAGCCACCATTCAGAACACCCGCCACATCGCCCGCCATATTCTTCGCGGCGGCACGGATGTATACTTTGACGTTTTGCGCGTCATCGAACCGGAGGAATATGAAGGTCTTTCTACAAACGATCTTGCCGATATGGTATCGGCAATTATGAAGGCCAATCTGGAAAATCCCGCTCCTGGCCGCAAGATCTTCAAAGATCAGGTACCCGATAAAAAATAACAAAAAAAGAGAGAGTCTTACGACTCTCTCTTTTTTGCTGTCATTTAACCGCGGGCCATGGTGTAAATTTCGCAAAGTTCCTTTTCATCCAGCGCCATCACACAACCCACCTTGCGCTTACCGTGGAAAGTGCAGTTGCAGGCCAGTTCATGGATCTGCGCATCGGTAAGTTCAAGGCCCAGTTCGCGGATGTTGGCAGGCATGCCGATCTCACGGAGGAAACCTTCAAAAGCTTCAATGCCCTTGAGGATCACGCTATCCGCCTCACCTTCCGCAATACCCATCACACGGGTAGCAAACTGATAGAAACGCTGGGGTGCATTCTTGTACACATACCGTGCCCAGCTGCCCCAAACAGCGCCAAGCCCTGCGCCATGCGCCACATCGAACATAGCTCCCAACTCATGTTCCAGCTGATGGCAGGCCCAGTCACCGCGAACACCGTTGCCGCTGTGAAGGAGGTCATTATGCGCAATACTGGAAGCCCACATGATTTCCGCATGGGACTGATAGTCACAAGGATCTTTCAAAGCTGCCTTCACATTTTTCATCACCGTGCGAATCACGCTTTCAGACATCCCGTCCACAAGATCGGAACCACCAAAGCCTGCACCGTAAAAATAGCGCTCAAAAATGTGCATGATGATGTCGGTAGCACCGGAAGCCGTCTGATAAGGAGGCAGAGTGTAAGTAAGTTCAGGGTTCATCACAGAGAACTTGGGGCGGCAATATTCCGAAGTATAGCCGCGCTTCATACCCGTTTCATCGTTATTGATTACAGAACTGTTGCTCATTTCGCTGCCGGCGGCTGCAATGGTCAGCACCACGCCGATGGGGCAGCAATCCGCAGCCTGTGCCTTGCCCTCGTAAATATCCCACACATCGAAATCGTGGCACACACCGTAGCCAATAGCCTTGGCAGAGTCAATCACGCTGCCGCCGCCTACGGCCAGAATAAAATCTACGCCCTCTTTTTTGCAAAGGGCCACGCCTTCACGCACCAAATCCACTCTGGGATTGGGCTTTACACCGCCAAGGAGCACATAGTCAATCTTTTCTGCTGCCACGCTCTGGCACACACGGTCAAGAAGGCCACTCTTCTTGGCACTTTCACCACCGTAATGGATCAGCACCTTCTTTGCGCCGCACTGGCTCAAAAGGCTACCCGTTTTCTCTTCTGCATTCTTTCCGAAAACCACCTTAGTGGGAGCGCAGTAAATAAAATCTTTCATAGACCCTCCTGCATTCTGCCGCCATGCTGCGGCATTTCTTTTACCTTTTTATCATACTATGCCTCATGCCGCCGCACAAGCGTCTTTTTTCTTTGCCGCAAAATAAACCGCCCGGCAGGATTCTTTTCCCACCGGACGGAATATTTTTATTTTGCCCGCTTCAGGCCTGTTTTCTTTTGCAGCACCAATCTATCCGCAATCATGGCAATGAATTCGCTATTGGTAGGCTTACCCTTTGCGGAATTTACGGTATAGCCAAAGAAGCGCTGCAGGGTTTCCAGATCCCC
This sequence comes from Oscillospiraceae bacterium, assembly GCA_045631305.1. Classification (GTDB taxonomy): domain Bacteria; phylum Bacillota; class Clostridia; order Oscillospirales; family Oscillospiraceae; genus JAZQUM01. The sequence continues at coordinate 7,473 of JAZQUM010000003.1, forward strand.
TCTGTCCCATGCCACCTCAATGGCGTGGCGGATGGCGCGTTCCACACGGGAAGGTGTGGTGGCAAAGCGCTTGGCAACTTCAGGATAGAGAACTTTCGTCACCGCATTGATGATCTCCATGTCCTCCACCGCCAGCATAATGGCTTCCCGCAGGTACTGATAACCCTTGATATGGGCAGGGACGCCGATTTCGTGGATGATGGAAGTCACTTTGGATTCAAGATCGGAAGCGCGCTGCACTTCCTCCTCTTCATTTCCCACGGCAAGACGCATCCGCTCTGCAATGGCACTGCCCAGACAAGGCTTGGGCATAAAATAATAGGCGCCGTGCTCTGCCGCTTCAGAAACAGCATGGTCATTCATAAATGCAGAGACCACAATCGTCTTAGGCACAAAAGGAAGCTTTTCCAGCTCTGCCAAAAGGCTCAACCCATCCAAACCCGGCAGCACCAGATCCATGACCACCATCTGTGCGCCCTTTTCTTTAATGAGTTCCAGAGCCTCGTCGCCATCACCGCAGGAACCTACCACCGTAAAATCCCCGGTCTTTTCCACTGCATCCTGCAGCAACATTCTGAACTCTTCATTGGCATCCGCCAAAACAACTTTAATACACTCCTGCATGTCGAATTCCCCTTGTCAAAAAACACTAAATTTGCGTCTCTTTCTCCCTTAAACCGACGCGAACGGAAAACTTTATTTATCTTATGTCAACAAATTACCACAATCACCCCCTCGAAACAAGTCGAAGGTTGTCATCTTGAGCCTAAAATCGTTCGACATTTTTCGACATTTGCGACAAATTCCCATCCCGCAAGCCTTTCCGCCCACACTTTAACGAAACAGCGCGCGAAATCCTCCCGCAATTTATGCAAAATAACACTTGCCATTTTCCAAACCATCATGCTATACTGTTGTCAAATCAAATATTGCAATTAAAGGATAGAGGCGCAGTTGCCAAGAGTACCTTTGGTGGAAGACGCAGCAAAGTCGTTGCCAAAGCAAAAGGGGTCGCTGCCGAAGGCAGGTGTTGCTGACCTGACCTGGGCAAACGGATAACATCCGTTTGACTGTCGCATTTGCGGTGAGCTATGAATTGATTGTGGAGCCTTTACGGATTGTCCCGCCAAGGCTGAATCCCGATTTTTTTACAGCCGATGCAAAATGCATTGGCTGTTTTTATATCCGGTATTGCAGTAGGCGGTTTCCTATCTTATTTTTAAAGGAGAAACTTATTATGAGAACCAATCCCATCTTCCGCGGTGTTGCCACTGCTATCGTCACCCCCATGAATGCTAACGGCGTAGATTACGAAAGCTTCGGCCGTCTCATCGACTGGCAGATTGAATCCGGCATCAACGCTCTGGTTATCGCCGGCACCACCGGTGAAGGTTCCACCCTCAGCGACGAAGAACATCGCGAAGTGCTGCGCTTTGCTTATGAGCGCATCGGCGGCCGCGTTCCTTCCGTTGCAGGCACCGGCTCCAACGACACCGCATACGCTATTGAACTCACCAAGTTCGCCTGCGAACTGGGTTATGACGGCATGCTGGTAGTTACCCCCTATTACAACAAGGCTACCCAGAAGGGCCTCATCCAGATGTTCACCGCCATTGCGGATGCATCCACCAAGCCCCTGATCCTTTACAACGTTCCCTCCCGCACCGGCGTGAATATTGAACCCGCTACTTATGCAGCTCTTGCCGATCACCCCAACATCGCTGCTATCAAGGAAGCCGGCGGCAACATCTCCAAGGTTGTGGAAACCGCAGCTCTCGTGGGCGACAAGCTGGATATCTACTCCGGTAACGACGACCAGATCGTTCCCATCATGTCTGTTGGCGGCCAGGGCGTTATCTCCGTTCTTTCCAATGTTGTTCCTGCTGAAACCGTTGAAATGTGCAACCGTTTCTTCAATGGCGATGTAAAGGGCGCTGCTGCTCTGCAGTTTGAACTGCTAGATCTCACCCACGCTCTCTTCAGCGAAGTGAACCCCATCCCCGTAAAGGCTGCTGTTTCCGCTATGGGTTACGGTGAAAACTATCTCCGCCTGCCCCTGACCCCCATGGAAGACGCTAACTGGACTAAGCTCGCCGCGATCATGCGTGCTCGCGGCATCATTGCCTGATCCCGGGAGGAAGAATTTATGCAGATCATTATCCACGGTTCCACCGGCCGCATGGGCCAGAACATGATCGCCTGCGCCCGCGCTGCAGGTTACGGCATCGCCGCTGAAATCAGCCCCGAAGTGGTGGAAAACGCCGCCGAAAACCGTTTCCTTACCCTGCCCCAGTATACCGGTGCAGCTGACTGCGTGGTGGACTTCTCCCACCACAGCGCAACTCCCGATCTTCTTGCTTACTGCGTAGAGCGCAAGCTCCCCGTGGTCATCGCCACCACCGGCCAGACCGCCGAAGAGATGGATATGATCCGTAAGGCCGCAGAAAGCATCCCCGTGTTCTATTCCGGCAACATGTCCGTGGGCATCGCCGTGCTGGCAAGCCTCGCCAAGACTGCTGCCGCTGCTTTCCCCAACGCTGATATCGAAATCGTGGAAAAGCACCACAACCAGAAGCTGGACGTTCCCAGCGGCACCGCACTGCTCCTTGCCAACCGTATCCGTGAAGCCCGCACCGAAGCCACCCTTCTGGTAGGCCGCCACGAAAACGGCAAGCGCACTGCAGCCGAGATCGGCATCCACTCTCTGCGCTACGGCAACGAAGTGGGCACCCACGAGATCATCATCTCCACCGGCCGCGAAACCCTGACCCTCAAGCACGAAGCTGAAAACCGCGCTCTCTTCGCTGACGGCGCCCTTTCCGCTGCTGCTTTCCTCTTCGACAAGGCCCCCGGTCTGTACAATATGCAGGATATCGTCGGCTGATTTTTCCCAATCCGAAAAAGAGAGGACCCACCCCCTATGAATACCATCGTTGTTAAATTTGGCGGCAGCTCCCTGGCAGATGCCAATCAGTTCCGCAAAGTAGCCAATATCGTTAAGAGCGATCCCAACCGTCGCTTCGTGGTAGCTTCCGCTCCCGGCAAGCGCAACAGCGCCGACACCAAGGTTACCGATATGCTCTACAAGGCATATGACCTGGCCGCTGCCAAGGAAGATTTCTCCCCCGTGCTGGGCGAAATTGCAGATCGCTTTGCAGGCATCGCTTCCGAACTGGATCTGAGTTTTGATATTGCTGCTGAAATGGCAGCTCTCAGCGCTCACCTTTCCACCGCACCCAACCGCGATTTCATGGCAAGCCGCGGCGAATATCTCAACTCCAAGCTCCTTGCCGCCTATCTGGGTTTCCCCTTTGTGGACGCAGCTGAAGGCGTTTGCTTCTATGCAGACGGCAGCTTCGATTCCGAAACCACCAACGAAAAGCTGCAGGCTCTTTTAAGCGGCCTTGACTACGCCGTTGTTCCCGGTTTCTACGGTGCTATGCCCGATGGCACCATCCACACTTTCTCCCGCGGCGGCAGCGATCTTACCGGCTCCATCGTAGCAAGAGCGGTAAATGCCGATCTTTATGAAAACTGGACCGACGTTTCCGGTATTCTGGCAGCCGACCCCCGCATTGTGGAAAATCCTCATGTCATCGAATACATCACCTATCGCGAACTGCGCGAACTCTCTTACATGGGTGCCTCCGTGCTGCATGAAGACGCTGTCTTCCCTGTGCGTGCCGCCGGCATTCCCATCAACATCCGCAACACCAATCGTCCTGAAGACGCAGGCAGCATGATCGTTGCCAAGCTCCCCGAAGGCACGGCTCGCGTGGTCACCGGCATTGCCGGCACCCGCGGTTTCAGCTCCATCCTGGTAGAAAAATCCATGATGAACGGCGAAATCGGCTTTGGTGCAAGATTCCTTTCCATCTTCGCTTCTCACGGTGTTTCCTTTGAACACTCCCCCTCCGGTATCGATACCATGAGCGTTATCGTAAACACTGCACACTTTGAGCCTCACCGTCAGGCTATCCTCAAAGACATCCACACGCTTCTGCATCCTGATGCAGTTTATGTGGAAGACGATCTGGCTCTCGTCGCTGTTGTCGGCCACGGTATGGTTGCTACCAAGGGCACCGCTGCCCGCGTGTTTGG
>JAZQUM010000004.1:0-2364 GCA_045631305.1 Oscillospiraceae bacterium
GGCAACGACCTCCGCGCCATGCGCAACACCCTCTCCAAGCAGGTGGGCATGCTCATGGGTCAGGCCAAGAAGGATCCTTCCAAGCTGGAAGAAGCTGAAGCCGTAAAGGCACAGGTTAAGGCCAATGCCGACCGTCTGAAGGAACTGGAAGAACTGGTAGATCAGTATGAAGGCCAGTTACGCGAGCGCATGCTGCTGATCCCCAATATCATCGACCCCTCCGTTCCCATCGGCGAAGACGACAGCTGCAACGTAGAAGTTGCCCGTTTCGGCGAAGCTGTAACTCCCGAATACGATGTACCCTATCACACCGAGATCATGGAAGCATTTGACGGCGTGGACATGGATGCCGCAGGCCGCATCTCCGGCAACGGTTTCTATTTCCTCATGGGTGATATTGCCCGCCTGCACTCCGCCGTGCTGTCCTATGCCCGCGATTTCATGATCGACAAGGGCTTCACCTACTGCATCCCCCCCTACATGATCCACGGCCACGTGGTGGAAGGCGTTATGAGCCAGACCGACCGCGAAGCCATGATGTATAAGATCGAGGGCGAAGACCTCTATCTCATCGGCACCTCCGAGCACTCCATGATCGGTAAGTTCATCGACCAGATCCTGCCCGAAGAAAGCCTGCCCCAGACTCTCACTTCCTACTCTCCCTGCTTCCGCAAGGAAAAGGGCGCCCACGGCATCGAAGAGCGTGGTGTGTATCGCATCCACCAGTTCGAAAAGCAGGAAATGATCGTCATCTGCAAGCCCGAAGAATCCATGGAATGGTTCGAAAAGATGGGTAACTACAGCATCGAGCTTTTCCGCTCTCTGGATATTCCCGTTCGTCAGATCGAGTGCTGCTCCGGCGACCTGGCAGACCTGAAGGTAAAGAGCTGCGACATCGAAGCATGGTCTCCCCGTCAGCAGAAGTTCTTTGAAGTTTGCTCCTGCTCCAACATGGGTGACGCTCAGGCCCGCCGTTTGAAGATCCGCGTCAAGGGCGAAGGCAAGAACTATCTGCCCCACACCCTCAACAACACCGTGGTAGCTCCCCCCCGCATGCTCATCGCCTTCCTGGAAAACAACCTCCAGGCAGACGGCAGCGTGAAGATCCCCGCAGCCCTGCGCCCCTACATGGGCGGCAAGGAAGTTCTGCTTCCCAAGGCATAACCCGAAAACTTTTCGTATAATCCAGCGCAATTATTGCTATTTGTAATCATTTTTGAAGAGGAGAAAGAAAAAATGAAGAAGTTTTTGAACGAATTTAAGGCATTTGCAATGCGCGGCAACGTGTTCGACATGGCTATCGGTGTTGTTCTGGCAACCGCATTCGGCAAGATCACCAACTCTCTGGTAGCTGACGTTTTCATGCCCCTTATCGGCTATTGCTTCGGCGGCGTGGATCTCTCTCAGCTGAACATCGTTCTCTCTCCCGAAGTACTGAATGAAGCAGGCGAAGTTGTCACCGCTGCCGTTACTCTGGGCATCGGCACCTTCTTCACCGCCATCATCGATTTCATTATCATCGCTTTCTGCATCTTCCTGCTGGTTAAGGGCATGAACAAGGCTGCCGAAATGACCAAGAAGAAGGAAGAGGAAGAAGCTCCCGCTCCCGAAGAACCCAAGGGTCCCACTCAGGAAGAACTTCTGGCTGAGATCCGCGATCTGCTGAAGGAAAAGGCATAAAATGAAAGAAATTCTCAGCGCAGGATTAGACCAGCTGGGCCTTAGCTATGATGACGGTATTTTAAATGACCTCACCGCTTTTTCCCAGCTTCTCATTGAGCGCAACAAGGTGATGAATCTCACCGCCATTACCGAGCCCCGCGATGTGGCTACTCTCCACTTTCTGGATTGCGCCGCTCTTTTGAATTTTGCCGATTTTGCCGGCAAAAAGGTCATTGACGTGGGCACCGGTGCAGGCTTTCCCGGCCTTCCTCTGCGCATTCTCAAGCGCGATTTTTCCATTACGCTGCTGGATTCTCTCAATAAGCGTGTAGACTTTTTGAAAAGCGTAGTGGATGAACTGCAGCTGCCTGCAGCAGAGTGCATTCACGCCCGCGCCGAAGAATATGCCGCCCGCCACCGGGAAAAGTTTGACTTTGCCACCTCCCGTGCCGTGGCCTCTCTCCCTGTGCTCAGCGAGCTTTGCCTGCCCCTTGTGAAAGTGGGCGGCAAGTTCCTTGCCATGAAATCTTTAGATACCGAAGAGGAGATCAATTCCTCCAAAGCCGCCATCAGCAAGCTCGGCGGCAAGATCACCGCTGTGAAGGACTATGCCGTTCCCATGACGGATGTCACCCACCGCGTGGTGATCATCGAGAAGGTATCCCCCACCCCCGCAGCATATCCCCGGGCATTTGCCAAGAT
>JAZQUM010000005.1:0-18439 GCA_045631305.1 Oscillospiraceae bacterium
TCTGGTTATCGCACAGGAAGGCCCCAAGGTAGGCGGCTGGGCAGCAGAAATCGGCGCAATGGTAACCGAAAAGTACTTCGAATACCTGGCAGCTCCCGTAGAACGCGTAACCTGCCTGGATATCCCCGTATCCTTCGCTCCCTCTCTGGAAGACTATTACATGCTCACTCCCGAGGACATCGTAAAGGCTTGCAAGAAGACCGTAGAATTCTAAGATAGAAATGAAAGGACCTGCACCATGTGCAGGTCCTTTTTTATTTATAAAAATGTCATAATATTTCCCTTGTAATCCGTCCATGCTGTGGTATACTAAAAACTGTTCGCAAAGGTTGATTGTAAACTTTGGTTTACTGTTTGGAAGTGAGGAACCAACTTTGAAATACGAAAAAGAGCATCAGCTGCTTTCCGCGGTGATGCCCCAATGGCATTATCGCATTGCAAGGCCATTTAAACAATTGCGGGAAAGCGGTATTACACCTGAGGTGTGCCACTGTTTAATGACACTGCTTTGGCAAGGTGATGGCATTACCATGACGGAGCTGGCCCGTCTGGCAGGCATGAGCCGCCAGCAGACCACCAAGGTGGTGGACCGCCTGATTTGCGGCGGTTTTGCCGAAAGAGAAAATGACCCTAATGACCGCCGTGTGATCCGCTTGCGCACCACGGCCTATGCCCGGGAATATATGGAGCAGTTCCAGCGAAATCGGGCGGAATATTACGAAAGCATGTTTGAAGATATGGGCCAGGAGGACCGCGCTGCATTTTGTGGAGCCATGGAAACCCTGCGGGATATTTTCGGCCGCCTGCCCAACGGTGGTTGCTGCCGCGAAGAAGAGCGGTCTGTGTCTGCAGGAAAGGGAGGAGAAGAGTGTTAAAAAGATTAGCGCAATGCATAAGAGAATATAAAAAAGAGACCATTATCACTTTGATTTTCATTACTGCGGAAGTAGTAATCGAAGTGTTTATCCCGTTTTTGACGGCAGATCTGGTCAACGAAGTAAAAGACGGTGCCACTATGAGGGATATCCTGCGGGTGGGCATTATGCTGGTGGTGATGGCCTGTGCCTCCCTTACCTGTGGTGCGGTGGCAGGACGAAGTTGCGCGAAAGCTTCTGCCGGTTTTGCCAAGAATATGCGCCATGATATTTTCAGCAAGGTGCAGACCTTTAGCTTTGAAAATATCGATAAGTTTTCCACCTCTTCTCTGGTGACCCGTCTGACTACAGACGTAAACAATGTGCAGATGTCCTTCATGATGCTCATCCGCATTGCCATCCGCAGTCCGATGATGCTGATTTTCTCCTGCGTGATGGCCTATATTATGGGCGGTGCATTGGCAACTTCCTTCGTGGTGGTCATTCCTGTGTTGGCCTGCGGTCTTTTGCTGGTGGCTAAATATGCCATGCCCGCATTCCGCCGCGTATTTAAAAAGTACGATACGCTGAATGAATCCATCGAAGAAAATGTGCGCGGCATGCGCGTGGTTAAGGGCTTTGTGCGTGAAGACTTCGAGAAGAAGAAGTTTGATGCTGCAGCGCAGGACATTTGCGGTGACTTCACCCGCGCTGAGCGCATTGTGGCGCTGAATACGCCTTTGATGCAGCTGTGCGTGAACTTTAACATGGTGTTCATCCTCTTTGTGGGCGCCAAGATCGTGGTTTCCTCCGGCGGCACCACGCTGGACCTGGGCCAGATCTCCGCTATGATCACCTATGGCATGCAGATCCTCATTAACCTGATGATGCTCTCCATGATCTATGTGATGCTGACCATGTCTGCCGAGTCTGCCAAGCGCATTTACGAAGTGCTGACGGAGATTCCCAGCATCACCGAAAAGGAAAACCCTGTCACAGAAGTGAAGGATGGCTCTATTGACTTTGATTCTGTCAGCTTTGGATATGTTTCCAAAGGCGGGATCTATGCGCTCAAAGATGTGAATCTCCACATTCCCTCCGGTATGACGGTGGGCATTTTGGGCGGCACAGGTTCCAGCAAATCCTCTCTGGTGCAGATGATCGCCCGTCTTTACGATGTGAATGAGGGCAGCGTGAAGGTCGGCGGTGTGGATGTCCGCGACTATTCGCTGGAAGCGCTGCGCGAAGAAGTGGCTGTGGTATTGCAGAAGAACCAGCTTTTCTCCGGCACCATCCGCGACAACCTCCGCTGGGGAAATAAAAATGCCACCGACGAGGAGATCCGTGAAGCTTGCCGTTTGGCACAGGCAGATGAATTTGTCATGTCCTTCCCCGATGGGTACGATACCATGATCGAGCAGGGCGGCACCAATGTTTCCGGTGGTCAGAAGCAGCGTCTCTGCATTGCCCGTGCGCTTTTGAAAAAGCCCAAGATCCTGATTTTGGACGACTCCACTTCTGCGGTGGATACCCGCACGGACTCCTTGATCCGTGAAGGTTTCAAGTTCTATATTCCCGAAACCACCAAGATCATCATTGCCCAGCGCGTAGTCAGCGTGCAGGATGCGGATATGATCGTGGTGATGGACGGCGGCAAGATTATTGCCAAGGGCAACCACGAAGAACTTTTGGCAACTTGCGATATTTACCGCGAAGTATATGAACAGCAGGTGAAGGGAGGGGACGAAGATGAAGCCTAAGATGCCTAAAAATATGCCTCACGGCAAAGGCGGTCCTCCCATGCCTCCCATGAATGCGGGTAAGGTATTTGGCCGCATCATCAAGATGCTGGTGAAATTCTATCCTGTGATGGTCCCTGTTTCCATCGGCTGCATTTTCTTTGCTGCCGTGGCAGCTGCTATTCCCGATCTTTTCATTCAGAAGATCATGACCATCATTCAGACCTGGGTGGTGACCCAGAATTGGCCTGCAGCCTGTGCAGAAGTGATCCCTCAGATCGTAAAGCTGGTCATTCTCTATGCTGTGTCCATTCTGGCTATTTTGCTGCAGTCTCAGATCATGGCCGTTATGACCCAGGGCTATCTCTATAAGCTGCGCCGCGCCATGTTTGAAGGCATGCAGAATCTGCCTATCCGCTTTTTCGATACCAACAAGCACGGCGATATCATGAGTTACTATACCAACGATATCGACACCCTGCGTCAGCTGATTTCCCAGGCGCTGCCCTCCATCATCCGCTGCGCTGCTATTATTCTGGGCGTGCTGGTGATTATGCTTTATTGGAGCATCTGGATGACGCTGGTGATCGTGCTGGGCGTTTTCGCCATGATGAAGGTGGCGAAAACGTTTGGCGGCGGCAGTGCCAAGTATTTCATGCGCCAGCAGAAGGCCATGGGCCGCACGGAAGGCTTCGTGCAGGAAATGATGAGCGGTCAGAAGGTGATCAAGGTCTTCTCCCGTGAAGAAAAGTGCGAGAAGGAATTTGACGCCATCAACGAGACCCTCTATGAAGATGGTTACCGCGCTCATGCCTATGCCAATACCCTTGGCCCCATCATTATGAATATCGGCAACATTCTCTATGTGGTAGTTGCTGTGGCAGGCGGTCTCTTTATTCTTTCCGGCCTTCCCAATCTGAGCCTTTCCGGTCTTGCATTCGATATCACCATGCTGGTGCCCTTCCTGAACATGACCAAGCAGTTTACGGGTAACGTGAACCAGCTTTCCCAGCAGATCAACTCTGTGGTCATGGGTCTTGCAGGCGCCAACCGTGTTTTCACCCTGATGGATGAAGCAGCAGAGGCAGACCACGGCAAGGTGACGCTGGTCAATGTGAAGGAAGAAAACGGTGAACTGGTGGAAACCAAAGAGCGCACCCATCATTGGGCGTGGAAGTGCCCCCAGGAAGACGGTTCTTTTACCTATGTGCCTTTGAAGGGCGATGTGCGCTTCAACGATGTGGACTTCAGCTATGTGGAAGGCAAGGAAGTGCTCCACGATGTGTCTGTTTATGCTGAGCCCGGTCAGAAGGTGGCTTTTGTCGGCGCTACCGGTGCAGGCAAGACTACCATCACCAACCTTATCAACCGCTTCTACGATATCGATGACGGCAAGATCCTTTATGACGGCATCAGCGTCAACGATATTAAAAAGAGTGACCTTCGTCGCTCTCTGGGTCTCGTTCTGCAGGATACCAATCTCTTCTCCGGCACTGTTATGGAAAATATCCGTTACGGCCGCTTGGATGCAACGGATGAAGAATGCATTGAGGCAGCAAAGCTTGCCGGCGCCCACGATTTCATCATGCGTCTTTCCAAGGGGTATGATACCTTCCTTGCAGGCAACGGTGCATCTATCTCTCAGGGCGAGCGTCAGCTCATCGCCATTGCCCGCGCTGCGGTGGCAGATCCCCCCGTTATGATTTTGGACGAAGCTACTTCCTCCATCGATACCCGCACGGAAGCCATTGTGCAGCGTGGTATGGATAAGCTGATGGAAGGCCGCACGGTATTTGTTATCGCGCACCGCCTTTCTACCGTCCGCAATTCCGATGTGATCATGGTCATGGATCACGGCCGCATTATTGAGCGCGGCAACCATGAAAAGCTCATTGAAGAAAAGGGCACTTACTATCAGCTCTATACCGGCGCATTCGAACTGGAATAAAGAAAAAAGAGGAGAGTCGAAAGACTCTCCTCTTTTTGTTTTGAATCATTAGCCGATGAAACCGCCATCTACCGTCAGCACCTGACCGGTGATAAAAGAAGATTTTTCCGAGGCAAGGAATGCCACCGTACCTGCAATATCCTCGGGCATGCCCAAACGGCCCAGAGGGGTCTCGTCTGCAAGCTGCTGAATGATCTCGGGGGAGATCTCGTTGAGCATGTCGGTGCGGATCACACCGGGGGCTACGCAGTTGACGCGGATGTGGGAGGGGGCAAGCTCCATGGCAAGGGAACGGGTAAGCCCTACAAGAGCATGTTTGGTGCAGGAATACATGACCTCGCAGGAAGAGCCGCGAAGGCCCCAGATAGAAGAAACGTTGATGATATTGCCCTCGTGCTCGTGGAGCATATCGGGAAGGACGGCCTGAATGGAATGGAAGGCGCCGTTGAGATTGGTTCCGAAATAGCGCTCCCACATCTCGTCGGTGGTATCTTGGAAAAGGACCTGACCTGCTACCCCTGCGTTATTGACCAGAAGGGAAACGGGCCCCCATGTTTCTTTGATTTTGGCCACCATTTCATTTACAGCCTTGCGGTCGGAAACATCGGCCTGCCAGATCATGACCTCGCAGCCTTCAGCGGTGAGAAGTTTGGCAAGTTCCTGCGCTTTATCTTCCCGCTCACGGTAGTTGATGCAAACGGCATAACCTGCGCGGGCAAGTTCAGCGGCAATGGCGCGGCCGATACCGCGGGAAGCACCGGTGACAAGAGCGATTTTTTTCATAGAGAAGACCTCGTTTCTTCAGCTTTCCTTTTCACCATCTTATCACGGAAAAAAAGGGCTGGCAAGCGGGGAGAAAAGAATTGTCATTTGCGCGCAAAAAGGCTATAATGCACCTATCAGAAAACATGAAGGGGGCGCAGATTTTGCTTAAATTGAACCATGAAGAAGTAATGGCAGTGATCCCCCACAGAGATCCCATGCTTTTGATCGACGAAGTGAGCCATCTCGTTCCCGGTGAAGAGATCGTGGCAACTTTCTATGTGAACCCCGCGCGCGATATTTTTCGCGGTCATTTCCCTGAAGAACCCGTGCTTCCCGGTGTGTATACCGTAGAGGCCACGGCACAGGCAGCAGATATCCTGCTCCTTTCTCTGGACCGCTATCACGGTAAGGTGCCTCTGTTTTTGGGAATCAACAACGTGTGTTTCCGCAGAAAGATCGTGCCCGGTGATACCATTGAGATCCGCGCAAGCCTTCTTTCTGAAAGAGCAGAGAAAGCCATTGCCACCTGCAGCGCCAAGGTATATGTAGGTGAAGAACTGGCAGCGGAGACCGAAGTGACTCTAGCTATGCGCTAAAAGAAAAAATCCCGATTTTTATCGGGATTTTTTGCTTTGCAGGCAACCTTTTGCAGGCGTTTGCGTCTATAGGGGTGAAAAGACTTACCGGGGAGGTGATGAAAGTGGAAGACAGCCGCATTGTGGAGCTGTACTGGGAAAGGGATGAAGAGGCCATTGCAGTATCTCAGGAGATCTACGGCACCTATTGCCGCTCCATTGCCTGGCGGATACTGAACGTGGAAGAAGACTCCGAAGAATGCGTCAGCGACACATGGCTCAAGGCGTGGAATTCCATGCCGCCTCAGCGGCCCAATATCCTTTCTGCTTTCTTTGGGTGCATTACCCGAAACCTTGCTTTTTCCCGCTGGCGGGAAAAGAAGGCGCTGAAACGGACAGGAGATGAAACGGCGCTGGCACTTTCGGAACTGAGCGAATGCGTGGCAGGAGGCGAAGACCCTGCAGCCCATGCAGAAGCAAAGGAACTGGAAGATACCGTGAACCGATTTTTGCGGCAGTTGGGGGCGCAGGAATGCAATATTTTCCTTCTGCGCTATTATCATGTGTATTCCGTTTCTGCCATTGCCCACCGCTTTTCCATGAAGGAAAACACGGTGAAAAGCAGTCTCCTTCGCACGCGGCGCAAACTTCGCCGTTTTTTGGAAAAGGAGGGATACCTGCTATGACGGAAGAGCGTTTGTTTGATGCCATCGGCGCGGCAGATGCTAAGCTTATTGCCCGCGCGGAAGGGGCGGTAAGAAAACCCCGCAGAAAAGCGTGGCGCGCATTGGCAGCCTGTCTCGTCTGTGCGGTGGGGATCGGCCTTGGGGGTATCATGCTCTTGGGCGGTATGGGCGGAAGTGCCGGCGGCGGAACGGGAGATGAGCTCTCTTCCGACGGCAGCCGCACCTTCATGTCCTACGAAGGGCCTGTGCTGCCGCTGACAGCGGAAGGGGACACGGCGGGCATCCGGGTGGAACGCAATGTGAATTTTGATTTCTCCCGCTATTTTTCGATGGAAGGAAGCTATGAAGATGGGGGCGAGATCCACACCTATACCTGGTGGGATGCCGCCGCTATCGTACAGGACAGCTATCTTCTTACCAATACCGCTGCAGAGAGTAAGACCCTGCGCCTGATTTATCCCTACAAGAGCAATATGGAGCAGGAGCCGCCTGCCATTACGGTAAATGGCGCGACTGCGGAAGTGCAGGCCTATTACGGTGACTATACGGGAAGCTTTATTGGCGCGTGGGGATCCAATCATGAAAATGAAACCTTGAATCTCAGAAGTCCTGAAAGCTGGGAAGCGGTGGAGGCCATTCTCCAAAGCGGCGAATACCGTGCTGCAGCTTTGAACCGCGCCCGCGTGGTAATGGATCAGGAAGTGGTGGTATATGCCTTTACCGATGCCCGTGCCCCCGAAGTGGAGGACCGAAACCCCACTCTTGCCATGACCTTTACCATGGATTATGACAAAACCACCGTTTTGACTTATGGCTTCAACGGCCATTCCCGCAATGAAGAAACGGGTTACCGCAGCTGCAGTTTCTCGGTGGATGAACCGGGCACCAAGTGGGCAGAGCAGCCTCATTTTGTGGCTGTGATGGGTGAAGATATCGGTGAGTACACCCTGCAGGGCTATCTGGACGGCGGCTGCGATGACGGCGAGGAGCTGGAGGGTGTCACTGCAACGGTGACGCGGTACGAAACCACCCTTGGCGTGCTGGTGGATGAAATGCTGAAAACGGAAGAGTTCGATTTTCGCTATGAAACCATGTACGGCGAGGAGCTCGCTTCTGTCTTCCCGCGGGAAGACTATGTCAATGCCATTGCCGAGGCGCTGGTGCAGTACGGCCCCTTGGCAGAAGACCCCATGATGCGCTACGATGTGGGCGATCTGGAAAGCATTTTCTACGAGCCCACAGGATATAACCGCATTTTGTATTTTGCCTTTGAGGTGACGCTGGAAGCGGGAGAAAGCGCAGAAGTGAAAGCGGAATTTCTTCAGAAAGGCAGCATCGACTATGTGGGAAAAGACAGGAATATCCACGGCTACGACATGATGACAACGCTGGATTCCTGCCTGCACTTCACGGCGCAAAGCGCGTCGGTTTCTGCCTATGACATGATCGAGATCGTAAGCAGCAACTTTGGCTTCGACCTTGCTGCAGGCGTTGATTCCGTGGTACTGGATATAGATGTGCCCCATTACTACATGGAAGTGCAGCGCATAACAGAAGAATAAAAAAAGAGAGAGTCGAAAGACTCTCTCTTTTTTCGTTAGTTTTCTTCCGTCCAGACGGGAACGGACTTTCCTTGATACCGCTTTTTGAAGATTTTTCTGCGGAAGAGGAAGAGGGTGTAAACCGCCCACAGAACGAAGAAAATGGCGCAGGCGATGATGGCGTTATTCAAAGACTTGCCCGCAAAGCCCAGCAGGAACAGCAGCGGCGCGATCATGACCATGGCGGGGAAGTTGGAAAGAATGTACAGACTGGAGGTGGGGGTACGAAGACCGGGATCCACTTCCTTCATGAGGATCATGCCGTTGGAGGCGGTGCCCGTGAGAGTACCAAAGCTCATCAGGAAGAATTCGTGATCAAAGCCCTTGAAGCACTCTTTGGAAACCAGACGGATATAAACAAAAGTGACGATAGCGCCTGCTACGCTAAGGATCACGATGGGAAGGATATAGTTCTTGATATCGTTGATCTCAATGGCGGCCACACCGGCAACGATCATCAGGTCAAAGAAGAGACCGGAGATGCGGTCCATATGATAATTGTTGATATAACCGCGGTGCATCAGGTTGTGTCTGCGCAGGCGCTTTACCACGAACTTGATCAGCATAGCTGCAAGAGAAGCCCACAGGAAATTGAAGCCCCAGGCGATGCTGTTGGTAAAATCGGAGAGGATGCCCAGAAGATACATGAAGCCAAAGGCAATGGCATAGGCCAGAGCTACAAAGCCCATCTGCAGGGTGAATTTATCCACCGATTCGTTATCGGGAATTTCGCTGCCGCCGGGATTGGTCTGGTCAATGAATTCGCCGGCGGGTCTTTCACTGCGAACATGAAGGTCACCGCGTTTTTTGTGAATGTTGATATACAGCACACCGAAGACAGATGCTACCACGAAGCCGATGGAAGCGAGAGAAAGACCGAAACTGCCGTTGCCGGCAAAGTGGGTGGCGGGGGTATTGGTGAAGTTAATATCCCAGCTCAGTGCGTTGCCGGGGCCCTGACCAAAGGCCAGAGGGAGGATCAGACCGCAGATATAGGAAGTGATCTTTTCGCCATAACGGGTCAGGAAGAACATGATCAGCGTGATGCCAAGCCCCGTGAAAGCCTGCAGCATATAAGTGCCGCCCTGGAGCGCGCCGAACTCAAAAACTTGTGAGCGGCTGGCCTTGTAGGTGCTTTTTTCTGTCTTCAGACTCATGGCGGCAAAACCGATAGCCAGGCAGTGATAGGTGATGACCTGCATTAAACGGTTATCCACCAGCATGAAGCCCAGCTGCTTGGAAATAATATTCACCACCAGCAGTACGGCACCGCCCAAAAGTGCGGAAGGAACCAGACATTTTCGAAAAAAAGGAATGGTGCGGCGGAGAATATTGCCCACCATCAAAAACATTAGCAAAAGTCCAAGCTGCACCAAGAATGCCCAAACGGCATCATAGTTCGCCATGGTAAAATCCCAGCTGGATACATGCTCCATAAAAGGCCCTCCACTTTGCGCAGAATTCAGGTGGGTAAACACACAAAACCCACTTTAAAAAAGTGTAGCACAACAGATGTAGATTTTCAACGGAAAACACAAAGAGCCGCGACAAAAGTCGCGACTCTTTGTGGTGGACGGTACAGGACTCGAACCTCTGGAGGGCAGCTGCTGCGCAGCCTTTCCTCCGCCATGCTCCGCCTGCGCGCAGCGCAGGCTCAACGTGCCTTCGGCACTGGGTCACAGGTTCGCGAAAATAAAAAAAGAAGCACTGCATAAGCAGTACTTCTTTGGTGGACGGTACAGGACTCGAACCTGTGACCCCCTGCACGTCAAGCAGGTGCTCTACCAGCTGAGCTAACCGTCCGCACAGCATTAGTAATGATACAAGAAAAGAGAGGGGTTGTCAAGAGAGAAATTATAAAAATAAAGGATAAGTTGGGGGCTTTACGGCGTAGCGAGAAAAACTTCTGCAGTTTTGCAGAAAACATGTTGTCGGACAAGAAGGAAGGGTGTAATATATACACAGATTGATTTGCGACGCAGAAAATTTGCGGATCGTACGAAAGGAGAGCATAGAATGGCACTCAAAACTGCACAGGAATATATCGACAGCCTGCGGGAACTGAAGACCCGCGTATATATGTTCGGTGAAAAGATCGAAAACTGGGTGGATCACCCCATGATCCGTCCTTCCATCAACTGCGTGGCTATGACCTATGAGCTGGCCCAGGATCCCATGTATGAAGATCTGATGACGGCAACGAGCAACCTCACCGGCAAGACCGTAAACCGTTTTGCGCACCTTCATCAGAGCACTGAAGATTTGATGAAGAAGGTAAAGATGCAGCGTCTTCTGGGTCAGAAGACCGCATCCTGCTTCCAGCGCTGCGTGGGTATGGATGCCTTCAACGCTGTTTATTCCACCACCTTTGAAATCGACCAGGCTCACGGTACTGCTTATCATGAAAACTTCAAGAAGTTCCTGACCTTCGTGCAGGAAAATGACCTTGTGGTAGACGGCGCTATGACCGACCCCAAGGGTGACCGCAGCCTTGCTCCTCATCAGCAGAAGGATGCTGATATGTTCCTCCATGTAGTGGAACGCCGTGAAGACGGTATCGTGGTTTGCGGTGCCAAGTGCCACCAGACGGGTTCCGTCAACTCCCACTGGCACATCTTCATGCCCACCATCGCCATGGGCGAAGCAGACCAGGACTATGCTGTTTCTTTTGCTTGCCCCACTGATACCGATGGTATCTTCCTGGTATACGGCCGCCAGTCCTGCGACACCCGCAAGATGGAAGAAGGGGCTGATATCGACCTTGGTAACAAGGCTTTCGGCGGTCAGGAAGCACTGGTGGTACTGGACCATGTGTTCATTCCCAATGAATATATCTTCCTCAACGGCGAATATGAATTTGCAGGCATGATGGTAGAGCGTTTTGCAGGCTATCACCGCCAGAGCTACGGCGGCTGCAAGGTAGGTGTAGGCGACGTGGTCATTGGCGCAGCTGCACTGGCTGCTGAATATAACGGCGCACAGAAGGCTTCCCACATCAAGGATAAGCTGATTGAAATGACCCACCTGAATGAAACTCTGTACTGCTGCGGTATCGCTTGCTCTGCAGAAGGCTTCAAGACCCGCGCAGGCAACTATCAGATCGATCTGCTGCTAGCAAATGTCTGCAAGCAGAACGTGACCCGCTTCCCCTATGAGATCGTTCGTCTGGCAGAAGATATTGCAGGCGGCCTCATGGTGACCATGCCCGCCCAGAAGGACTTTGAGTCTGATCTGGTGGTTGGCAAGAACGGCGAAACCATTGGCGATTTCTGCAACAAGTTCTATAAGGGCAGAGAAGGCGTTTCCACCGAAAACCGCATGCGCATCCTGCGCTTCCTTGAAAATATGTGCCTTGGTGCAGCAGCTGTAGGCTACCGCACGGAATCCATGCACGGTGCAGGCTCTCCTCAGGCTCAGCGCATCATGATTTCCCGTCAGGGCAACATCGAAGGCAAGAAGGCTTTGGCTAAGGCTATTGCCGGCATCAAGGATTAAGTTGTAATTAAATATAAACTTTTCATTGTGTATTCTTTTTGTGGCAAAGAAGATCTGCGATTGCAGGTCTTTTTTGCTGTTTAACGGCGTTTGCATTTTTAGAACGATTCTCTCTTTTGGGGAAGCGTTTTTCTCATATCGCGCAAAAAAGGCGCCGCAGGCTTAGCCTGCGGCGCTTTTCTGTATGCCTGTTGAATTACTTAACAGTGATGCCGGTGATGTGGGTGTTAACACCTTCATACCAGTAAATGAAGCCGGTAACGTCAACAACGTCGCCAACTGCCAGTTCACCAACGGTGGTGTAAACTTCGGTTTCAGGACCGGTGAGGTAAACTTCTACGCAGAAGCTGTAGCTTGCGCCGTCCTTGGAAACGGTGACATAGATGTCATCGCCGGGTGCGCCGTTCTTGTATTCGATAGCTTCAACGGTCATGTCGGTGAAGGTTGCCAGCTTGTTCTGGTGAGCAACGAGTTCATCGGTGCCCAGCAGAGCGGTAGCATCCATGGGTTCAGCGATGTATTCGCCTTCCAGAATTTCGAAGCTTGCATCCATGATTTCTACTTCGCCAGCCCATTCAGCCTTGTAACCGGTAACCTTGATCTTGGTACCAACTGCCAGCTGGTTGTATTCTTCTTCGGTGCAGGGCATTTCATACAGGAAGTAGCCGCCTTCCTTGTCCTGGGTGTAGAAGGTGCCCTTGTTGTCCCACCAGCTCTGCTTGCCCTGAACGTAAGTTTCGATAACAACTTCGGAGTCCAGTTCTGCAGCAGCGTATTCAGCGTAAGTCATAACGCCTTCGCCCTTGACATCAGCATCGTCAGCAGCTGCATCGCCGCTATCGGAAGAGCCGGCGCAAGCAACCAGGGACAGGCTCATTACCAGAGCCATAATCAGTGCGATAAGTTTCTTCATTTGATTTTTCTCCTTTTCATTGGTGCTCTAAGCACAATTGATTGGCAAACCCATTATACACGAAATAAATTATAAATCAACCTCAAGCGCGCTTGTGGGCGGCTTTCTTTTTGCGCCATTGCAGCAAAACATATATTCCCATGCCTACCCATGTGGCTGCCAGAATGGCAAGCAGGGCAACGGAGGTAGAGGGGAGAGGACCGAGATCCTGAGATCCTGCCGCAGAATTTGTGCTGCGCTGGTCAAGGTGGTAGAGGGCATTCATGTCGCTGTATAGGGTTTCGAAATATGCGTCGTTGATCTCTTGTTTACGGTTAACGGACTTTACCGTGTTTTCGATCAGCTGACCTGCGGCATCGCGAAGAGAGGCAGAGCCGTTGAAAACAGGGGTGACAAAGGTGTTTTCCGTGTTTTCCAGAAGAAGCTTTGCTGCTTGTAGCTTTACTTCGTAGTAAAGCTGGTTATCTTCACCTTCGCGGCTGAGATAGTCCTGATAAACTTCCGACTGCTGCGCCTTGGAAGTAACGGGAACATAGCCTTCCGTCTGGGAGTAGGCAATCTGCACATCGTTGGTGAGAAGATACTGAGCGAAGACCCAGCTGGCCAGAACTTCCTGTCTGTTATTCTTATTGAAGACGCATACTGAGGGGCCCTGGCTGATCATCTGGGGATTTTCGGGGTCAAACTGAGGAACGGTCATAACTGCGGTTTCAAACTGCACCAGCTTGTCTACGGCAATATCGATCAGGGGCGCGTTGCTGCCCATCCAAGTGGCGCCGCCGGTGGAGTCTACAGCGAAGATGCACTGACCGGCATTGAGGAAATTGGCGGGATAGCTGGAGACCTTAAAGGTGGAGAAGGCGCCGGTGGCAGTATGGTCTGCGATATTTTCCAGGAAAGACTTTGTGGTGTCGTTAAAGAGCAAAATTTCGCCCTCTTCAGTGGAATAACCACTACCTTTCTGCTGGGTCATCTGGATCATCATATTGTCCGTAGACTTATAAAGGAAGGGGATCATGACCTTTTGTCCGTTTACAAGATAGTTGCCGTCGGCATCCTTGGCGGTGGCGGCTTCCGCAACCTCCCACACAAAGTTCCATGTGAGAGTCTCAGGCAGTTCAAAGCCCAGCTTTTCCACATATGTTTTATTCACATAGCAGGCTTCGGTGGAGCGCATGTAGGGGATAGCATAATAGTTCCCGTCAAAGGCACACTCGGAAAGGAACTGGGGGATGATCTCCTCCGTAGTGGGGCCGTCGAAACGCAGCTCGCTGCCGCCAAGACCGTATTTCCCATTGGCAAAAAGTTCGTCCAGAGGGACAACACTGTTTTCGCCTGTGAGATAAGTGGCAATATGGTCTGGGTAAGTGATGCAAACATTGGGGGTGGTGTTGGTGGAGATGTTGGTGATGACATCGTTGTAGATCTTACCGTAATCGGTATAGAGACGAAGATTTACCTTGATGTTGGGATACAATGCCTCGAAGCTTGCAATGGTATCTTCGTAGATCGCCACTTGCGTCAGATTGGTGTCGTTTTTGGCCCAGAAAGTGATCTCGTACTCACGGCTTTCGTCAAATTCCTCGGGCATCACAAAGGGATCCAATCCACGGGAACCGTGACAGCTGGTGAGAAGAGAGGAGAGGCAGAGAAGGGCTGCAAGGAAGAAAATGCGAAGCTTTTTGAAAAGTTTCATCCTTTTGTACCTCCTCTCGCAACGCCTTCCATGATCTTTTTGCGGAAGAGCAGGAAGAGAATGATCAGCGGGATAGAGATGACTACCACCGCTGCCATCATAGCGGGGATATTTTCGCGGCCAAAGCCGTTTTCACGGATGGACTGGATGCCGTTACTCACCAGGAAATAAGCCTCTTCGTCCGTAACAAGGCGAGGCCAGACATAGCTGTTCCAGCACTCGATGACCTTGAGGATGGTGACGGTCACCAGAGTGGGGCGGCAGATGGGGACCATGACCGTGAGAAGGTACTTCAGGTCGCTGGTGCCGTCTACCTTAGCGGCATAATAAAGCTCGTCAGGGATCTGGGCGAAGTTTTCCTTGAGAAGATAGATGTAAAAGACCGAGGTCACGCTGGGGAGGATTAGACCGGCAAAGGTATTTCGCAGATCAAGATCGGTGATGGTGACATAGTTAGTGATGACCACCAGCTCGTTGGGGATCATCATAAGGGCGAGAAAGAGTGTAAAGGCGATATCCTTGCCCTTGAAATCCAGACGTGCGAAGGCAAAAGCAGCCAGCACAGTGACTATCAGCATCACAGTGGTGGTGACGAGAGTGAAGATCAGCGTGTTAACAAAATAGCCTGCCAGGGGAACAGCGGTAAAAGCATCCACATAATTTTGCAGCGTGGGGGAAAGGGTGAAAAGCTGGGGAATGTACTCACTGTTGTAAGAACTGTAGGTTTTCACGCTGGTGAGCACCATCCAGTAAAAGGGGAAGAGCACCATAAGACCCCAGACCGTCAGCAGGGTATAGGTGACGGTTTTGATGCGGCGGTTTTTACGCAGCGCCGTCTGTTCGATTTTTTCAAAATCCAACGCTATCCCTCCTTACGAATAGTGTACATGCTTTTTGCTGACCAGAAGATTGATGCAAGTGATGGTCAGCACGATAGCAAAGAGGATGATGGCAGCTGCCGAAGCGTAAGAGGGGTAGCCGCCGCTGTTGCCATAAAGCATGTCGTAAACATAGCCCACGATGGTGTTCATGCCTGCGGCGTTCAAATCGATGCCGAAAAGAGCCACCGCGTCGCTATATGCCTTGAATGCGCCGATAAAGCCTGTGATCACAAGATAAAACACAGTGGGGGAGATCATAGGCAGAGTGATGCGGGTGAAGATGCGAAGGCGACTGGTACCGTCTACCTTGGCTGCATTGTAATAATTTTGATTCACAGAAGCCAAAGCGCTGGTGAGGATCAGGATCTTAAAGGGCAGCACGATCCAGATGGTATAGAAGCAAAGTACGAACATTTTTGCCCAGTAAGGACCGCTGATAAAATCAATGGGGGCAATACCGAAAACACCTAAGATGAGGTTGGCAAGACCGTTGGTATAAGGTGTTTTCTGGAAGAGGATCATGAATACCAGACCTACGGCCAGCGTGTTTGTCACATAGGGAAGGAAGTAAACGGTCTGGAAGAGATCCCGAAGCTTTTGGATAGAACTCAGGCCAACGGAGATCAGAAGGCCCAGACCTGTGGAAATGGGCACGGTGATGATCACGAGAATGAAGGTGTTCTTGATGGCCTGCAGGAAATAGGGGTCGTGGAGAACATAGGAATAGTTATAAGCGCCCACACCGTGGTAGCTTTGGGAGGCGAAATTGTAGCCTTCTTCCAAAGAGTAGATCAGGACATCCACCAGGGGATAAACCATGAACACCCCAAGGAAGGCAATGGCCGGCAGAAGATAGAGCCAGCTTTTCCAACTTTTGTGTTCCATAAGCCACCTCTTTATGCGTCAAAGCGGATGCGGCGGCCTGTTTCTTTTTCAAAGAGGAAAACTTTGTTGCTCTTGAGAGAGAAGCGGACGGTGGCGCAGGAGGTATCCACCTGATGGTCGGAGCTGACGATGGCGCGGATCTCTGCGTTTTCAGAGAGGGCATGGCAGCTGACCACCGTCTTGTCGCGGCCCATAACTTCTACTTCCGTAAGGGTGCAGGTGAGAGGACCGTTATCGTCGGGAATGAAGCCTTCGGGACGGATGGCGGCATAAACTTCGCCGTCAGCAATGCCCTTTGCGGACAATACAGATTCTTCGCCGATCATCAGCGCGCCGTCTTTTACTTCGGCGCGGAAAACATTGATGGGAGGTGTACCCAGGAACTTAGCGACAAAGAGATTGGCAGGTTCATCATAAACTTCCTGAGGCTTGCCGATCTGCTGGATAACGCCGTCTTTCATCACAACGATGAGATCGGAGATGCTCATGGCTTCTTCCTGATCGTGGGTGACGAAAACGGTGGTAATGCCGGTTTCACGCTGAATGCGGCGGATCTCCTCGCGGGTCTGCAGGCGGAGTCTTGCGTCCAGGTTGGAGAGGGGTTCATCCAGAAGAAGGACTCTGGGCATCTTCACCAGAGCGCGGGCAATGGCAACACGCTGCTGCTGGCCGCCGGACAGTTCTGCGGGCTTGCGGTCCAACAGGTTTTCAATCTGCACAAGGGCTGCAGCTTTGCAGGCGCGTTCAGACATTTCGGCCTTGGTGAGCTTATCTTTCCCCTTCAGGTTTTCCAAGGGGAACATGATGTTCTGTTTTACGGTAAGGTGAGGATAGAGGGCATAGTTCTGAAACACCATGCCGACACCGCGATTTTCGGCGGGAAGCTGGGTTACATCGTCATCACCGAAAAAGATTTTTCCGTCGGTGGGTTTCTGCAGACCGCAGAGCAGGTTCAGTGTGGTGCTTTTTCCGCAGCCGGAGGGGCCGAGAAGACCAACCAGCGTTCCATCGGGGATCTCAAAATTAAAATGATCCACCGCAATGACATCAGGCTGATTTTTGCTGCGATTGGGAAAGATTTTGGTCAGATCCTGCAGTATAACTTTCATGGAATCCGTACTCCTTATCTGGAATTTTATCTATGACTATATTTGGGTATAATGGTTGCAGTATATACTTATAATAATACATTTTGATTTTAGCCCAAGTGGCATGGTAAGTCAACGGCTGTACAGGAGAGCGAACCTTTGTGCAGGGGATGGGGAAAGTTTGACTTTATTTTACGGGTGGTTTAAAATACTTAAGATAACCATGTTTTTGAAACGAGGGAATAGAATGGACTATTTTAATCTGCAGATGACGGCGGATGAGATCCGCGGTATCAGCAGCATCGGTCTTGCCCATGTGGGAGATGCTGTGTATGAGATTTTGGTGCGTACATGGCTGTGCGCTCACGGAAAGGAAACGGGGAAGGGTATTCATCGTGCAGCTATTGAGCTGGTGTGTGCCAAAGAGCAGGCCCGCCGTGCAGAGCTGATTTTGCCTGGACTTACAGAAGAAGAGCAGGCGGTGTTCCGCCGTGGCCGCAACGCGCATGTCCACCGTATCCCCAATAATACCAGCCGCCATGATTACCAGCAGGCTACGGCTTTGGAAGCTCTTTTAGGCTATTTGTATCTCAATGGCCGCAAGGACCGAATCAATGAATTGTTTCTTATAATGATGGGAGAGGTGTAAAGCGATGCCGCTTGACGCTATTTGCCTGCAGGCAGTTACCAATGAATTGAATAGTGAAATTACAGGTCTTCGCATTGAAAAGATCCAACAGCCTTCCCGCGATCAGGTGATTTTGCTTCTGCGGGGTTCCAAACGTCTTCTGATCAACGCAGGCTCGGGTCAGCCCCGCATTCAGATGACGGAACTTCAGCGGGAAAACCCCGCGTCTCCGCCTATGTTCTGCATGCTGCTGCGCAAGCATCTTTCCGGCGGCCGCATTGTGGAACTTAAACAGCAGCCTTTTGAGCGCGTTGTTACCATGGTGATTGATGTCATCGACGAACTGGGTCAAAACGGACGCCGGTGTCTGATTCTGGAGACCATTGGCCGGCGCGCCAATCTCATTCTTGCTGACGGGGATGGTCGCATTATTGATTGCCTGCGCCGTGTGGGTGGAGAACTGGGAGATGAGCGGCAGATCCTGCCGGGACTTTTCTATCGTTTGCCGCCGGCACCGGATAAACGTTGCCTTACGGAAACGGATGAAGAATGTTTCTTTTACCTGATTTCCCGTGATGGCGGCGAAAAGCGGGTGGAAAGCTTTTTGCTGGATACTTTCATGGGTTTCTCTCCGCTGGTGGCGCGTGAGCTGGCGTTCCGTGCCGCCGGTGAAAGTGATGTGCGC
>JAZQUM010000006.1:0-42953 GCA_045631305.1 Oscillospiraceae bacterium
TTGTTCGCCCGGGAGCTTCCGCAAGGAAATGTGCGGACGGGTCGCCTCCGTTAGAAGGCCAAAAGCGCACACCGAAAAATCGGTGTGAATCACGGGTGGTACCGCGGAAGGTTTCCTTTCGTCCCTGACATCGGGGATGAAAGGTTTTTTTATTTTCCGCCATTCCCCGCCGCTGCTATCCCGAAATAAAATTTCCAAAAGGAGTTTTTGATATGAAACAGCAACTTGAATCCATCCGCAAAGAAGCGCTGGAAGCCATTGCCGCTACCGAAAACAGCGCCGAACTGGACGCGCTCCGCGTCAAGTATCTGGGTAAGAAGGGTGAGCTCACTGCCGTTCTCAAGCAGATGGGTAAGCTTTCCGCCGAAGAACGCCCCGCTATGGGTCAGGCCGCCAACGAAGTGCGCGCTGCTCTGGAAGAAGCCATTGAGACCCGCTCCGCAGATCTCTCCACCAAGGCTCTTGCAGAAAAGCTGGCCGCTGAAACTGTGGACGTTACCGTTCCCGGTAAGGAAGTGACCCTTGGCCACAAGCACCCCATGTACTCCGCGCTGGATGACTTCAAAGAAATCTTCATCAACATGGGCTTCGAAATTTTCGACGGCCCCGAAATCGAGCTTTCCGAATATAACTTCACCAAGCTCAACACCCCCGATGATCACCCCGCACGCGAATGGTCCGATACCTTCTATCTTACTGAAGATTCCCGCGTGCTGCTGCGCACCCAGACCTCTCCTCTGCAGATCCGTGCTATGGAAGACCACGGTGTTCCCATCCGCATGATCTCCCCCGGCCGCGTATACCGCAAGGACGAAGTAGACGCTACCCACTCCCCCATGTTCCATCAGATCGAAGGTCTGGTGGTGGACAAGGGCGTTACCATGGCTGATCTGAAGGGCACCCTCAACGCTGTTATCCGTGAGATCTACGGTCCTGAAACCAAGACCCGCTTCCGTCCCCATCACTTCCCCTTCACCGAGCCTTCCTGCGAAATGGACATTCAGTGCCACAAGTGCGGCGGCGCAGGCTGCCCCACCTGCAAAGGCGAAGGTTGGATCGAAGTACTGGGCGCCGGCATGGTACACCCCAAGGTACTTCGCAACTGCGGTGTCGATCCCGATGAATATTCCGGCTTTGCTTTCGGCTTCGGTCTCGAACGTCTGGCTATGGGCCGCTTCAAGATCAGCGATCTGCGCCTGATCTTCGAAAACGACATCCGCTTCCTTGAGCAGTTCTAAGAGGAGGAAACAACGATGAAATTATCCAGAAAATGGTTGAATGAATTTGTAGATCTCGCTTCCGTAGCTGACCGTGAGTTTTCCGAAGGCATGACTCTTTCCGGCTCCAAGGTGGAAGTAACCGAAGTTCTCAATGAATCTTTGAAAAATGTAGTGGCCGGTCGCATCGAAAAGATGGAACGCCACCCCGACTCTGACCACATGTGGATCTGCCAGATCAACGTGGGCGAAGAAGAATTGGTACAGATCGTTACCGGCGCATGGAACGTGCACGTAGGTGACATGGTTCCCGTGGCAAAGCACAAGTCTCTGCTGCCCGGCGGTATCAAGATCGAAAAGGGCAAGCTCCGCGGCGTGCCTTCTTTCGGTATGCTCTGCTCCCTCAAGGAACTGGGCCTCACCGTGGAACATGACTATCCCGAATCCGCTATTGTAGCCGCTGCTCTGCTCAACGACTACAAGCCTATGGATCCCGAAAAGCCCTCCGTTCCCGCTGACGTACAGCCCGGCCACAAGATCTACGGTCCCGTAGTAGCCGCCAAGATCCTCAGCGTTGCAAGCGCAGGCAAGGCCTTCACCGTAAAGGCTGACATCGGCGGCGCAGAAGCTGAAGTGACCACCTCCTGCCAGAACATCCACGAAGGCGACATGGTGGCCCTCAACACCAAGGCTTCCTCCATCTGCACTCTTGCTGACCTGCACGCACAGCAGGCAGAATTCCCCCACTGCATCGAAGACGGCATCTGGATCCTCACCGAAGAGGGCATCAACCCCGGCGACGACATGGCTGCCCTCATCGGCGCAGACGACCATGTGGTGGAATTTGAAATCACCCCCAACCGTCCTGACTGCCTCAGCGTTATCGGTCTCGCCCGTGAAGCTTCCGCCACCTTCGGCGCTCCTCTGAAGCTGCACACTCCCGAGATCCGCGGCTGCGGCGGCAACATTGAAGATCTGGTCAGCATCGAGATCGCAGATGCTGATCTCTGCCCCCGCTACACCGCACGCATGGTGAAGAACGTAAAGATCGCTCCCTCCCCCGCTTGGATGCGCGAGCGTCTGCGCAACTCCGGCGTACGTCCCATCAACAACATCGTTGACATCACCAACTATGTCATGCTGGAATACAGCCAGCCCATGCACGCATTTGACTTCAGCTGCGTGGAAGGCGGCAAGATCGTAGTCCGTACCGCTCGCGAAGGTGAATCCATCCAGACTCTGGACGGCACCGAACGCAAGCTCACTACCAGCATGCTCTGCATCTGCGACGAAAACCGTCCCGTATGCGTAGCAGGTGTTATGGGCGGCGCCAACAGCGAAATCGTAGGCGACACCGCTATGGTCCTCTTCGAATCCGCTAACTTCAACGGCGCATCCGTTCGCCGCACCGCTGCTGCTCTCAACATGCGTACCGACGCATCCGCCCGCTATGAAAAGGGCCTTGACCCCATGAACACCATGAAGGCCGTTCAGCGCGCCTGTGAACTTGTGGAACTGCTGGGCGCAGGCGAAGTAGTTGACGGTGTGATGGATGTCATCGCTAAGGAATCCGCTCCCGTTGCCATTAAGCTGGAACCTGAAAAGATCAACCGCCTGCTGGGTACTGATGTTTCCGAAGAAGAAATGCGCCGCATCCTCCTCTCCCTGGACTTCACTCTGGACGGTGATACCATCTACGTTCCCTCCTGGCGCAGCGACGTGGAACACTATTCTGACATCGCAGAAGAAGTTGCCCGTTTCTTCGGTTACAATAACATTCCCGATACCCTTTCCAACGGCATGACCGAACGCCGCGGCTTCAACGCTGTTCAGAAAATGGAAAATGAAGCAGGCGCTCTGTGCCGTCAGGCAGGCTTCAACGAAATCATCACCTATTCTTTCATCAGCCCCACTTATTACGATAAGATCAACCTGCCCGCCGACTCCGCACTGCGTGATTCTCTGAAGATCCTCAACCCCCTGGGCGAAGATACTTCCATCATGCGCACCACCACCCTGCCCTCCATGCTGGAGATCATCTCCCGCAACTACAACTTCCGCAACAAGTCCGCCAAGCTCTACGAACTGGGCCGCGTTTACTTCAAGAAGGACAACGGCCTCGCTCACGAACCCAAGATCCTTTCTCTGGGCTCTTACGGCGCTGACTGCGACTTCTTCTCCTTCAAGGGCGTTGTAGAAGCCATCCTCAAGGGCATGCGCATTGAAAACCTCCGCTGCGAAGCCGACAAGACCAATCCCTCCTATCATCCCGGCCGCTGCGCCAAGATCTATTCCGGTGATACCCTGCTGGGCACCTTCGGTCAGATCCACCCCGCCGTTGCCGCAAACTACGGCATTACCGACACCGAGCTCTATGCCACTGAGCTGCTCTTTGACGCACTTTGCGCCTGCCACGGTGCTCTGCCCGTATACCGTCCCCTGCCCAAGTTCCCCGCTGTTACCCGCGACATCGCTGTAGTCTGCGACGAAGCTGTGACTGTAGGCGCTCTGGAAGATTGCATCAAGCGCGGCGGCAAGAAGCTGCTTAAGAAGGTTTCCCTCTTCGACATCTACCGCGGCAAGGGCGTGGAAGACGGCAAGAAGAGCGTTGCTTTCAACCTGGAACTGCGTGCCGATGACCGTAACCTCACCGCACAGGAAGCAGATGAAGATGTAAAGAACATTCTGGACCTGCTGGCAAAGGAACTCAACGCCGTTCTGCGCTAAAGCATTTTCCCCCTTTACACTTTGTTAAAAAACCTGTATACTGAATATAATATTTTTGAAAGGTGGTGTATGCATGGACGATTTTACCCGTAAATTTACCATCCCCCAGGAAAAGGATGCTGAAATTCACGCGATTTTGATGACGGTATATCAGGCCCTCGAAGAGAAAGGTTACAATCCCATTAACCAGATCGTCGGCTATATCCTCTCTGAGGATCCCACCTACATCACCAATCACAACCACGCGCGGACTCTGATCCGTAAGATCGACCGCGACGAATTGTTACAGATCTTGGTGCGCAAGTACCTGAATCAGTAACCTTTATCCGTTTGAAAAGCCGGAGCTTATGGCAATTTTGCCATATTGCTCCGGCTTTTTTGTGCCATCTTACAAATCCCCCCGGACAGCGAAAAAAGCCGCGATAAGAATTGACAAACCGATGATAATCTGTTACAATTTGGTTACAATCATTAAAAGGAGTAACTTTTATGTCTAACGCTGTTCCCTCCAAGAACGAGGGTCTTGTATATAAAAACCATCCCCTCCGCCGTGTAGGCAACCTGATTTATTACGGTTCCATGGCTGATAAGTACATCATCATGATGCAGATTCTGGAAACCAAGAAAGAAAAAGATATGGATGTAGCCAGCAAGGTTTCCATCCAGCTTCAGCTTACCGCTCCCGACCTCAAGTCCCGCGACCGCATTGTAAAGACCAGCGAAAAGAACAGTCTTTACGCTGCAATGGATATCGCTGAGATTTGGCTCAACCGCGCTTTGAGCGGCAAGTAATCCCTGCATTTACCGAAAGAAAGGAAAACAACCTATGAAGAAGCTCTCCAAAGTCCTGATTCTGACCGCTGTTTTGACCGTCTTCCTGGCAATTACGGCTATGGCTGCTGAAGCTGATATGGCAAAGGCTATCGGTTGCACCACCGGTTCTTCCCTGCGTATGCGCAGCGAAGCTTCCACCTCCTCCACTGTAGTAACTTATCTGGATAAGTACTATGCTCTTGCTATTCTGGACGATTCCACCGATGGTTGGTACAAGGTAAACTACAACGGCAATGTCGGCTACGTTTCCGCTGACTATGTCAATATCGATAAGGATAATCTCTTCACCACTTATGGCCGCGTTACCGGCTCCGCTGTAAATGTTCGGGAAGCTGCTTCCACTGACAGCGCTTCCAAGGCATCTTTGAATGAAGGCACCGTTGTTACCGTAAACGGTTTTGAAAACGGTTGGTATGCTGTCACTTGTGAATATGGTACTACCGGTTATATCCGTAGCGATTTCCTGGTTCTCTCCAAGACCAAGGAAGCTGCTTCCGGCAATTCCGGCATCGTAGATCTGGCCAAGAGTTTCCTGGGTGTTCGCTATGTTTACGGCGGCGCTTCTCCCAGTGGTTTTGACTGCTCCGGCTTCACCATGTACCTCTGCAAGCAGTACGGCTATAGCCTTCCCCACACTGCTTCCGGCCAGATGCAGTACGGCACCTCCATCTCCAAGGATGCTCTGCAGCCCGGCGACCTGGTATTCTTCCGTGATCCCAGCCGTTGTGCCGCACACAAGACCGCTTCCCATGTAGGTCTCTACATCGGCGGTGGCCAGTTCGTCCATGCCTCTTCCGGCAGCGGTTACTGCGTAAAGACCAGCAACCTCAGCGATAATTACTATGCAACTTACTATGCAGGCGCTCGTCGTCTCGGTTAAATAATGCAAAGCAGTGTGCTTAAAAGCACACTGCTTTTTTTCTCTTTCTTCCTCCACGTGTCCTTCGGGCACCAAAAAAGAAGAACGGCCTTGTGGCCGTTCTTCTTTTTATTCTTCCGTAGTTTCTTCTTTTACCGCCATTTGATTAACAAAAAGCTCTTCCGGAGTATGAGGTTTGATTTTCAGATTGTAGTAAAGAACCGCTGCAGCACCCACTGCCAACAGCACCGAAAGCGCCTGAGACACGCGGATGGGTTCACCGAAAAGCTGCCAGGAGAAAAGATACAAACTGTCTTCCCGCAACCCTTCAATCCAAAAACGCCCGATACCGTACCAAAGGAAATAGAAGCAGGTGTTCTCACCGTCAAATCTGCGGCATTTGGAAACAATAAATACAATCAGCAAAAGCCCCACTAAATTCCAAAGCGATTCATAGAGGAATGTAGGATGCACTTCCACATACTCCGTGGCAGAAGTCCAAAGCCGCATTCTCCAGGGAAGGGTTGTTTCGCCGCCAAATGCTTCACGATTCATAAAATTGCCCCAGCGTCCAAAAATCTGGCCCACCAAAAGCCCCATCACCGAAACATCCAGCAACGCGCCAATTTTGATTTTTTTCACACAGCAAAGCACATAGATTCCCAATACACCGGCAATCACACCGCCGTAAATAGCAAGGCCGCCATCCCAAATGGCAATCATTTTACCAAAGTCCGGTCCGCCTTCCGCCGTTTTAAAAAGATCATAGTAGAAAATAATGTAATAGATTCGAGCGCCAATTACACCAGCAGGAGCCACCACAAGAGCAGTATCCAGCACATTATCTTCCGTAAGGCCAAGTTTCGGCGCCTGCTTAATGCAGAACCAAATGGCCAACAACAAGCCCACAGCAATAAAAATACCGTACCAGTAAATCCCCTTACCAATATCAATGGCAACAGGACTTGCCGTTATCTCCCAGTCACCGGAAAGACCGGGAAAGCTGATGGGCATATTGCTTAAAGCTCTCATGCTTCTTCCTCCTTACTGCTTCTGGGATTGATCACAGAAAGCGCAGAATGTTCTTCCACAATGTTTTCACGGAAGAAGGCTTCAATATCTTCTTTGCAAATGGTATCAAACACCTCAGGGAAAGAAAAAGCATCCACACCGTGGAAATAGTTTTCCGCCAAAGTCACCGCAACATTTTCAAAAGAGTTCAAAGATCGCAGGGTTGCGCCAAACTCTGCTTTGCGGATCTGCTGGAAAAAGGCTTCGTCAACTCCTTCTTCCGCAAGGCGCTTTGCTTCCTGCGTGATAGCTCGCTGCACTGCCGCAGGATCGTTGCTTTCACCACCGGCATAGAAAAATGCAGAACCGGGAAAGGCTTCAAATCCACCGCCGAAGCTGGAATTGATAAGGCCATCATTATAGAGGCGTTCATACAACGGCGTGGATTCACTCAAAAGCACGTCGCAGGCAATATCGCCGATAAGGGTATCGCGAAGGGTAGGTTTTTTATCAGGCGAAGGCTTACACTTATAGCCCACAAGGAAATTGGGCATGGATACATCCATTTCCTTTTCATTCAACTTACAATGAGCAATAAGATCTTCCTCTGCACCATAATCTCTCTGAATCTCAGGCGCTTTGCCTTTGGGCAGGATCTTTTCCGCCAAAGAAACGATCTCTTCAGGTTCCACATCGCCCACCACGCAGAGCACCATGTTTCCGGGGGCATAAAATGCCTTGTGGCAATCATAGAGGGTTTCCGCCGTAATCTCCCTGATGCTTTCCACCGTACCTGCTACAGGCACACGGACAGGCGCG
Source organism: Oscillospiraceae bacterium (assembly GCA_045631305.1). Lineage (GTDB taxonomy): Bacteria > Bacillota > Clostridia > Oscillospirales > Oscillospiraceae > JAZQUM01. Next base: position 7,468 of record JAZQUM010000006.1, read on the forward strand.
TTTTCATACAGGCACTGCATCAGTTCCATGTAGACCTGCCAATCGGGATTATCCTCAATCATGCGGATCTCCTGCGAGATGATGCCCCGCTCTTTTTCTACGCTTTCTTCCGTAAAATACGGCACGGAAACGAAAGAGAGCAGGATCTCCAGATTTTCCAGAAAATGGTCAGTAGAGTCAAAATAATAGGCTGTGATACCGTTACTCGTAAAAGCGTTGGGCTCAGCGCCGTTTTGAGCTAGGCGCTGCAATGCATTGCCCTCTTCGGTATCAAACATTTTATGTTCCAGATAATGAGCGATGCCCGCAGGGGTATCCTTCCACTCTCCATCTACAGAAAAGCGCATGTCCATCCCACCGTAGCGGGTAGCAAAAACGGCATAGTTTTTGGCAAAATTCGATCTGGGTACTACCATGATCTCAAGGCCGTTGGAAAGCGTTTCGCGATACAGACTTTCCCCAATGCGCGGATAATGCTGTTTTGTCACTGTGCTGCTTCCCTCCCCTTGAGAAAATATACGGTATCGGGCGTAACGGTATTGGCTGCGGCAAGGATCCTATCAAGTGTGACCTGCTCCATAGCGCGGATCAGGTCTTCCTGCGTTTCGGGACTTCCCGTAGCAATCTGCCCCAGATAGAAATTCACGATCCTGCCCTGAGAATCGCTGATGGTGCGGAAGCCGTTCAGTGCAACGCTACGAGCGCCTTCCAGTTCCCAATCTTCCAATTCACCCTGCTGCACAGCCTTGAGCTGCGCCACGATCTCGTCAAAAGCCTTCTGATAGTTTTCGGTCTCGATACCCGAGGACACCGTAACAATGCCCTTGCTGCGGTGATAGGCAGAGCTTGCATAATAACAAAGAGAAAGCTTTTCGCGCACATTCAGGAAAAGCTTGGAGTTGCTGGAACCACCAAAAAGAAGATTTGCCATGACCATGGCGGGCATGTCCTCGCTGGTGCAGCTAAAGCCCATAGAGAGCTTACCCTGGGTCACATCCATACACTCTTCCACATACTGCATCTCCCCACGGGGCATGTGCAGAGGCGTCACATCCACCGTGCCCACATTTCTGCGGGGCAGCGCGGAAAATGCATCCAAAAAGGCCCGCTTTACCCTCTCCAGCGGCGCGCTGCCGCAATAGAACAGTTCAAGAGGAGTATCGGCCAGCAGATTCTGATAATAAGAGTAGAGCTTGGGCACCGTGATCTTGCTGACGAATTTCTCTTCGCCCAAAGGTGCTGCGCCATATGCTTCCCCGCGGCACATTTCCGCAAGCAAGCGGTAATAGGCATACTCCCGCTTATCATTGATCTGGCTGCGGATAGCATCGATCAAGTTGGTTCGCTCGCTCTCTACATAAGAGGCGATGAAGCGGCCGTTTTTCGTAGCAGGCTCGCAGATCAGCTGTCCTACCAGTTCAGCCACAGGCTCCAAAATCTTTTCCCCGCCCAGAGCATAGGCATCGTCAATAAACCCTGCGGTAAAGCCGATGCACTGGCATTCACCTTTGCGCTGCAGAGAATAGTCGATACGGGCACCGTAAAGCTGGTCCAGCGCAGCAGAAAGGCTCATCATATCGGGATAGCGCGCCGTGCCGCGGCGCAAAACAGCCGCGAGAAGAGCGTTCATGCCCACGGTCTCTACCGTAACGGGCATCATGAACTGGGCGCTTATGTAGCCAGTTTTAAATTTTCTGTCCTGCAGATAAGTAAGATACACGCCGTGCATGAGTTCCTGTCTCATTGGCTTCATCTTCTCATCTCCTTCCACAGTAAAGTCATTTGTGTCAACGAATAAAATTCGTTCTGACGGTTTCTTCGTAAGCAGGCACAGGGATCCCTTCCCGCCGGCCCAATTCGAAGCACTTGAGCATCCATGCCATGTTTTCGCCCAGATGGCGCATGGTCTGGAGACCTTCTTCATCCTTCAGCACATCTTCACTGACGCGGCCGTGGACCTGATTCCAATAGGTGGAGGACACCACAGGCATGTTGCTGATGGTAAAATACTTATTCAGCTGGTCAAATGTAGCCGTTGCACCGCCGCGGCGGCAGGAAACAACGCCCGCACCGGGCTTTCCCGCAAGCTTTGCCTTAGGAATGGAATAAAAGAGGCGGTTGAGAAATGCCGTCACCTGACCGGAAACGCCTGCATAATACACAGGACTGCCGATAACAAGACCGTCAAATTCATCAAAGCGTTCAGCAAGGGCATTCACATCATCATTTACCACGCAGCGACCCAGTTTACCACACTGATTGCAAGCCATGCAGCCCTGCACAGGCTTAGTACCGATCCAGTAGATCTCGCTTTCAATGCCATGCTTTTCCAGCGTTGCCGCTACTTCCCGCAACGCGGTATCAGTGCAGCCGTGCTGACGGGGACTGCCGTTGATCATCAAAACCTTCATGCGCGTCTCCTTAATCGTTCTTCTTTTCAGGATAGTGGTCAGCCAGCTCCTGCACTTCTGCCGCAAGAGCCTTCACTTCTTCCGCGGTCATCGTCATTTCAATGCTTTCAGGCTCCAGATCCGCGTCGTCCATATCCATGACGAAGGAGACCTTCACGCGGAAATTGCCCTCTTCCACAGCATCCACTTCCATAAAGAGCACGGGCTCTTCAAAGTCGCTGATAAAGCCGTTTTTAAGACCTGCAGCCAGCACCTTCAGTTCTGCAGCAAGGGCAGTAAGCTCATAGGTAAGCACGCAGCCCTTGGTAAAAATAGCAGTTTCACCGTCTTCATTGGTATAGGTGCCGCGCAGCACCAGCCAGTTTGCTTCAAAACTGTATTCAGCGCCCTTGCCGTTGAGTTCGGGGAACTCATAACCCAGAACCTGCAGCTTCAGCGTTTTTTCACCGTCTTTGAAAATCATAATTTATTCCTCGTTTTCTTTTTTCATTTCTGCGCCGATGATCAGCACACCGTCTTTTACTGTAATCTTCACTTCCCCATCCAGAAAATGGTTGCTGACACCAAGGGGAAAATCAGGCCGCAACTCCGCGTCTTCCACGCAGTATTTCGCGCCCCGAATGCTGACGCCTCTGGCCGGCCCATTCATGGCAAACACAGAAAATACCGCGTCCTTTTCGCCCTGCAGAATAACGGTTTCATTTTTAGCCGTGCTATAAACGAAATTCTTGTCATAAAGCCGCCCCACAGCATCCTGCTGTGCAAGATACAAAAGCGCCTGGAGATTGGCCAATGTATGATCCAGCCGCCCGCCGGTACCGCCAAAAATGCGAAAAGAACGATAGCCCAAAGAAAGGCCCTTTTTCAATGCCAACATAGTATCGGTATCATCCTTTTCCACGGGAAAACGCTCCACATTTTCAACTTGCGGAATCTGCGAAAGAGAATCAAAATCCCCCAGCAAAAGATCGATCTTCAGTTTTTCTGCAAGACAATAACGGTATCCGCCGTCTGCTGCAATAACAAAATCACCCTCGCGGGGGCGGCATGCAAGACCGAAAAACTCTCCCGCGCCGATAATATAACACTCTTTACCTTCCATGCTTCGCGCCTCATTTATACTTATTTAATCTATTCTACCACTTTTTTTATCGCTTGACAAATCATATTTGCCTTGTTATACTGACTTCGACAACACAAGGGGCGCTGGCGCATGCCGGCTGAGATGAGACGAATTGCCGTCCTGTCCCTCGAACCTGATCCGGGTAATGCCGGCGTAGGAATGCGTTATACAGTTTCTTTTAACCGCATTGCGACGCCGCATGGCTCGCCATGTGGTATTTTTTTTGCGTTGGATCTCTGTGCTGTCGGTCTTTCGCGGAAAGGAAACGAAAATGAAAAAACTTCAGACCAAAGCCCTTTGTGAAGGTTCTATCATGGTAGCCCTTGCTTCCGTGCTGAGCTTCATCAAGTTTTTTGAACTGCCTCAGGGCGGCTCGGTGTGCATCGGCATGCTGCCTGTCATCTTCTACGCGGTGCGCTGGGGTACCAAGCGCGGTCTTCTCGCCTGCTTTGCTTACGGTATGCTGCAGCTGCTTCTGGACGGCGCTTATGCCTGGGGCTGGGCCAGTATTATCATCGACTATCTGGTAGCCTTTACTCTTCTCGGTTTTGCCGGTCTCTTCCGCGGCAAAAAGTACGGCATTTTTATCGGCACCGTTGTTGCCTGCATTCTCCGCTTCTGCGCTCACTTTATCAGCGGCATCACCGCATTCCGTATCATGGCCCCTACGGAACTTTTCAACACGACTTTTGCTAACCCCTATCTCTACTCCGCCGCTTATAACGGAAGCTACATCCTTTTGGATATGATCTTCTGCCTTGTGATTTTCGCTTTGGTATATAAATCCCTCACCAAATATATCCTTGGTCAGGATATCCTGCAGTAATGTTTTGCGGCAGAGTGCAAATCACTCTGCCGCTTATCTTTTTTGTATTTTTTTGAAATATTTTAAAAATTGTTCTTGACAATTACCCCCCCTGTCGCTATAATAAATTTTGTTCGGCAGCGATGCCACATAGCGGGATTGTGTAACGGTAGCACAGCGGACTCTGACTCCGTATGTGAGGGTTCGAATCCTTCTCCCGCTGCCAAAGTCCCTGACAATAGTCGGGGACTTTTTTTGTTTTAATCTTCGCAAAGGAAGTGTTTTTATGAGCATCCGTCTTGATCATATCACCAAAACCTATACCGTAGGCAGCCACAGCCGCACAGTATTTTCTGATTTTTCTCTGGAAATCCCTTTTGATAAAATCACTGTGATTGTTGGCCGCAGCGGCTGCGGCAAGAGCACCATCCTCCGCCTTTTAGGCAAACTGGAAGAAATGGACAGCGGCGAAATTGTCATGCCTGATGATTACCGCTGCACTATTCTCAATCCCGAGCCTTACCTCATCAGCTGGACTAATGTGCTCAACAATATTGCCCTTGCTTCCGGTGCAGGTCTCACCCCTGTAGAGCGCGAAGTAAAAGCACGGGAACTGATGAAAGTAGTCAAACTTTCCGAATATGAAGAATATACCCCCCTGCAGCTTTCCACCGGCATGAAGCAGCGTCTGGGCCTTGCCCGCGCTCTTGCCAGTCTGTCTCAGGTCCTTTTGATGGACGAACCTTTTGCATCTCTGGACTTTATCACCCGCGGTGAACTCCAGCAGGAACTGCTGCGCATTCAGGAACAAATGCCCCGCACTGTGCTTTTCGTTACCCACCAGCTTGACGAAGCACTGCTGCTGGGTGACAGCGTTGTGGTCCTCCACACCGATGGCACCACCACCAATTTCGACCTTTCCGCCTATCCCCATCCCCGCGACATTGAATCCGAAGAAATGCTCCGCCTGCGCAAGGAAATCATGCAGGCCTGCATGCACTGATAACAAAAAAGCAGATGCCTTACGGCATCTGCTTTTCTTTTTCACAGCAGTTCTTTCAGTTCGTCAATGGTCTTTGCAAACACTTTCAGTGCCCGCTGCACCGTTTCAGGCTCGGTAAGATCCACCCCTGCGATCTTCAGTTCTTCCAGAGGATAGTCGCTGCCACCGGTAGAGAGGAACCGGAGATAATTTTCCGCATTGCCTGTTTCCAAAATAGCATCAGCAATAGCTACTGCAGAGCTAAAGCCCGTGGCATACTGGTAAACATAGAAAGCATTGTAGAAGTGAGGGATCCGCGCCCATTCGATATCCTGCAGCTCATCCACCACAACTCCGGGATAATACTCCTCATTGAGGCGGCGGTACAACGCATTCATGCTCTCCGCTGTCAGCACTTCACCCCGCTGGTCCATTTCATGGGTGCAGCGCTCAAACTCGGCAAAAAGGGTCTGGCGGAACACAGTGGTACGGAAACCTTCCAGGAAATGGTTCAGAATATAAGCACGGCGCTTGGGATCGGTCTCCTTCTTCAAAAGATGGCGGGTCAGCAGCACTTCGTTGACAGTGGAAGCCACTTCTGCCACCAAAATCTTATAGTCGCTGACGGGATATTCCTGCGCCGCTGCAGAAAGATAGGAATGCATGGCATGCCCCAGTTCATGGGCCATGGTATAGGCATCATCCAGCGTGCCGGTGAAATTCAAAAGCACATAGGGATGCACACCGTACACACCGCAGGAAAAAGCACCTGTGGTCTTACCCTTGTTTTCATAAACATCCATCCACTTTTCGCCGAAAGCCTTATCCAGCAGCGCCTGATAGTCACTGCCCAAGGGGGCCAAAGCTTCATGGACCAGTTCTTCCGCCTCTTCCAGCGTCAGCTTATAGTCCACCTCTTCCACCATAGGGCAATAGAGATCATACATGTGAAGTTCATCCACACCCAGCACCTTTTTGCGCAGCGCAAGGTAGCTTTCCATAGCGCAAATATTACCCCGCACCGCTTCCACAAGGCTGTCATATACAGAGATAGGAACATTGCTGTGGAAAAGGGCGCGTTCACATGCAGACGGGTATTTCCGCGCACGGGTATAGAAAGTATCCATCTTCACAGAGCCGCCGTACATAGCGGCAAAGGTATTGATATAGCGGCGGAATTCACCGAAATACTTTTCAAAAGATTCCTTGCGCACACGGCGGTTGGCCCTTTCACGGAAACGGGCAAAGTTAGCATGAGTCAGCTGCACCTCGTTCCCTTCTTCATCGGCAATAGCCGGAAATACCATATCCACGCTCTCCAGCATGTCAAAACAGTTGCTGCAGCCGCCGGCAGCATCGGAAAGCATCGCCAGCATCTCTTCTTTTTCACTATCCAGTGTATGCGCTCTGGCACGGGCAGTATCGGCAACAATGTGGCGGTAACCTTTCAGGCAGTCCTCTTTGAGATATTTTGCCAGCGTATCTTCGTCTATTGCCAGAATCTCAGGGTCTACAAAAGAAGCCGCCGTAGAAAACTTCACATAGAGCTTCATGGCACGACCCTCTCTTGCCTGCGCCGCAGCATCGCCATTATCTCCGTGCTTATCCAAAGAAGCGTAAAGATACACCAGCTCTACTTTCTGTGCCGCAGCATAAAGCACATCGAGCCCTGCCTTCAACATAGCGGCAGAGTTGCCCAAGATGCCGCGGATAGGCGCAATAGTATCAATTGCTTCTTCTGCCTCAACATATGCCTGTTCCCAAGCCTCCACAGATGGAAAAATATGACTGAGATCCCATTGATAAGCGGCATCCATTTCTTTTCTTGTTTTCAGTGCCATTTTTAATTGTCCTTTCGCATCATTTCCTGCCGCGCAGCAGAGAGCAGCGCTTCTCTCTCATTGGGAAGCACACCTTCTATCACCGCACTCAAAAGCATTTCCAGCATTTCACCCACAGCTTTTCCCGCAAGGCCAAGACGCATCATATCCCGCCCATCCAGCGCAAGCTGTTTCAAAGTAACACAGGCCTCTTCTTCCAAAAGTTTTTGGAGAATCTTTTCCGCTTTGTTCCATGGCTCCTGAGCCCGCTCAAGGCCCTCTTTCCGTTTGGCAAAATTATCTGCCCGTTTGGCATCCAGCACATCCTGCAGCCGCTCTGCGCCGATTTTAGACAGCACTTTACGAAGAGATACCTCCGTCGGCTCAAACCATGTATCGTGCCATTTCATTAATATTCCCACTTTGCGGCGCGTATCATTATCAAACTTTAGCCGCGCCATAATAGTCTGCACCAGTTCTGCGCTGATCTCTGTATGACCGTAGTAATGTCCTCCCCACGCATCCTCTGTAAAGCACAAAGGCTTTCCAAGATCATGGAACATCATATGATAGCGCAAGTGCTTTTCAGGCGCCACATATGTCATACTGCGGACCGAATGCTCCCACACATCATAGCAATGAAAGCGACTCTTCTGGTCAAAACCGATGCTCGGCAAAATTTCCGGAATAAACGCACCTATTACATCACCAAACTCCGTCAGCACAGACAAAATGTGATCGCCGCACACCAGTTTAGTCAGCTCTTCCTGCAGCCGCTCTGCGGCAATGCTACGTAAAAGTTCCTTTTTGGCATGCATAGCTGCTGCCGTCTCTTCTTCCACAGAAAAACCCAGCACAGCCGCAAAGCGAAGACCGCGCATAATCCGCAGCGCATCCTCTTCAAAGCGTTCTTCTGCTTTTCCTACACAGCGGATCACACCGGAGACAAGGTCTTCCCTGCCGCCGAAAAGGTCCGTCACTGTGCCATCTATAGACATAGCCATGGCATTCACCGTGAAATCGCGGCGGCAAAGGTCTTCCCGCAGCTGCGCAGAAAACTGCACCTGACGGGGATGACGATGATCCAGATATTCACCATCCACGCGGTAGGTCGTAACCTCCACCTTGCCACCATCACCCAACACAGTTACCGTTCCATGCTGCAGGCCCGTGGGAATGGCGCGGGAGGAAAAAACAGCCAACGTTTCTTCCGGACGGGCAGAAGTGGTAAGGTCCCAGTCATGAGGCGTTTTTCCCATGAGAAGATCGCGAACACAGCCACCCACACAATAGATTTCGTGACCTGCACGGAGCATTTCCTCCATAATATTTTGCACAAACTGCGGAATCTGTTCTCTCACGGGTTTCACCTCCTGCCAAATAAATTTTCCCATAACGGAAAAGTATAAAACTATCTTTTGTCACCATATATAATAAATTGACTTGCTAATGTTTTGCAAGGTTAGTATAATAATTTTTATGAATAACATTTAGTTCCGTTTTCAAGGGGGCTTTCTCACCATGATGAATAATCCCGTTAATATTAAAGAATTTATTACACCCGGAAAAAGAGTGCATTTGGTCGGCATTGGCGGTGTGTCTATGTGCCCGCTGGCTGAAGTGCTCCGCGGTATGGGCCTTAAGGTACAGGGCTCTGATATGAGTGAAAGTGAATCCGTACTGCATTTGCGCGAACTGGGTGTTTCTGTTTCTGTAGGACATGCGGCAGAAAACCTTGGCGACTGCGATTTTGTCATCCGCACCGCTGCTGTAAAGGATGAAAATCCCGAAATTTCCGGCGCTGTTGCCCGCGGCATTCCCGTTTATGAACGTGCGCAGGCTTGGGGTGCTATCATGCAGCATTATCAGAACGCACTTTGCGTTTCCGGCACTCACGGCAAAACTACCACCACTTCCATGTGCACCCACGTCTTTATGGCAGCTGAAGCTGATCCCACCGTTATGATCGGCGGCACACTGCCTCTTCTTCACTCCGGTTACCGCGTAGGACATGGCAACACCATTATTCTGGAATCCTGCGAATATTGCAACTCCTTCCTCAGCTTCTTCCCCACTGTGGCTGTGATCCTCAACGTAGAAGCCGACCATCTGGATTTCTTCAAAGATCTGCAGGATATTGAAAATTCTTTCCGCAAATTCGCCCAGCTGGTTCCCACTGCAGGCCATGTCATCGCCAACGCAGATGACCCCGGCACCATGGACGCACTGGATCATTTTGACCGTGATATTTTTACTTTTGGCGTAGAAAACGATGCCTGCTGCAAAGCTGAAAACATCACTTTCACCAACGGTTTCCCCTCTTTCGATGTTGTGGTTCGAGGCGAGTTTTACGCTCATGTGGAACTGCAGGTTGCAGGCCACCACAATATTCTCAATGCTTTGGCCGCCGCATCCTCGGCGTACGTCCTCGGCATCAGCGGCAAGGCAGTAGAAGCAGGTCTTGCTGCATTTCACGGTGCCGGCCGCCGCTTTGAATACAAAGGTGAGTTCAACGGTGCCCGTATTTACGATGACTACGCTCACCATCCCGGCGAACTCCACGCGCTGCTCTCCACCGTACAAGAACTCGGCTACAAGCGTGTCATCTGCGCTTTTCAGCCCCACACCTATTCCCGCACGCAAGCTTTCTTTGAAGAATTTATCCAGGAACTGCAGCTGCCCGATGTTGTGATTCTGGCTGAGATCTATGCTGCCCGCGAAAAGAACCTGCAGGGTATCTCCTCTATGGATCTCTGCCGCCACATTCCCGGTGCAGTATACTGCTCCACTTTGGATAAAGTAGCCGAAGAATTGCGCACCATGGCACAGCCCGGCGATCTCATTCTCACCGTGGGCGCGGGTGATATTTTCCGCGCAGGCGAAAAACTTCTTGCTTCCTGCAACTAAATACACATGGATAAGAAAAAAAGCGGCATGATATATATCATGCCTCTTTTTCTATCATTTCAAAATTTTTCATCTGTAGAAAACACATTTTCTTTCTTCTAAATATTGCCAAAAACCAAAATTTCATTGGTTATTGCAACTATTTCTTGTCCTTCTTTTATCTCTCGTCCCTCCGCCCTGTGTCCGTCTGTAAAAAACACTTGCTTTTCTCTCAAGTATAGTATAATATTAATCTATCGGTTTTATTTATTTTTCTAATACTTTTTATTGGTGGTGATATCATGCAGAACATGATCGATTCCGTTCGTCAGGCTGAAGTGGAAGCCGAAGCTATGGAACGAGATACGGCAGCCCAGTGCACCAAGCTCCTTGCCGATGCCAAAGAAGAGGCCAAAGCCCTTCTTCTTCGCAAGACCAAAGAGGCAAACGCCGAGGCAGAAAGCCGGCTCTCCGCAGCTGCTGCCCAAAAGGATCGGCACGAAGCTCTTGCCGCAGAAGAGGCCGCTTCTTTAAAAGCCAATCTCTATGCCGCAGCCGAAGCCAAAGAGGCGCAGGCTATCGACCATATTCTTTCCCGGATCTTCTGATCCCATAAATTACTCTCATCCTCAGAAAGGAGGAATGTTATGGCCATATTGACCATGAAGCGCATTGAATTGTGCGGTCTGCGCTCGGAGCGCAAAAAAATTCTGGAACGGCTCCAGCGCCTTGGCAATGTGGAGGTCCGCAAACAAGATGCAGAAGACAGCATCTTCTCCCGTCAGGATACCGCTGAAATCTGCAGCGGTTTCGAGCAATATATCCGCGCTGGCTCTGCCGCGCTGGAGGCGCTGCAGAAATATGCGCCGCAGAAGTCCTCTCCCCTTGCCATGCTGGAAGGGCGCAAGGATCTCTCCCAAAGTGAGTTTGCAGCTTGCGTAGAACAGAGCGAAGAACACCTTGCTTTGATCTATCGCATCAATGACCTTGCAAAAGAGATCAGCGAATGCACCGCTGAGATCCCCAAGCTTCTGGCACAGATCGAATCGCTGAATCCCTGGCTGGGATTGGATGTACCGTTGAACTTCAGCGGCACCCGCACCACTAAGGCTTTTATCGGCTCGTTTACAGGGGATATCCCGCTGGAAGAACTTCTCGCTTCCCTGTCTCTCCCCGCTGAAACACCGCTGGATCTCTCCCTCATCAGCCACTCTCCCGAGCAGACCTGTGTGTTTGCTCTCTGTCTGAAAGAGGACGCTCCCGCTGTGGAAGCTGCACTGCGCGGCGCAGGCTTTGCTCTCCCCGCTCTCAGCGGCAGCACCGTTCCTTCGGCGCAGAAAGAACAGTGGGAAAAAGCGATCACCGATTGCGAGGCCAGCATTGTAAGCAACATCGAAGTGCTGAAAGAACTTTCGGAAAAGCGGGATGACATCCGTCTTTTCATTGACTATTGCATCATGCGCCGTGAGAAATATGAAGCCATCGGCAGGCTGCTCAATAGCCGCCACACCTTCTATCTTACAGGCTATGTTCCCGAAAGGGATGCTGATGCCGTGAAGGAAGAACTGGAAAATTCCTTCAGCGTTTGTGTAGCACTGCACGATCCCGCTGAGGAGGAAGACGTTCCCATCGCGGTGGTGAACAACAAGTTCGCTTCCCCCATGGAAGGTGTTATGAAGGGCTTCAGTCTCCCCGGCAAGGGCGAGATGGACCCCAGCACCATGATGGCAGTTTTCTACTATGTGCTCTTCGGCATGATGCTTTCCGACGCAGGCTACGGTCTTCTCATCGCCATTGGCTGCGGCTTCGCTCTCTGGAAATACAAGAATATGGATGAAGGCTGGAGCAAAACTCTTCGCATGTATTTCTTCTCCGGTATCTCCACCGTATTCTGGGGCGCTATGTACGGCAGCTGGTTCGGAGACGCACCCGCTGTGATCGCCCGCACCTTCTTCAACAGCGACTTTGCCATTCGTCCCATTTGGGTGGATCCCCTGACGCAGCCCATGCAGATGCTGATGTTCTGCCTCCTGGTTGGCGTGATCCATCTTTTCGCAGGTCTCGGCTGCAGAATTTATCAGTTCGCCAAGAACAAAAATCCCGCCGGTATCTGGCTGGATACCGTTCCCTGGTATCTTCTTATCACGGGTCTTCTGCTCTTCGCACTCAGCGCACAGGGCTTTATCGACATCGTGCAGCTGAACTTCATCCTGCCCCCTCACATTGGCAACATCGGCAAATGGATGGCCCTTGCAGGCGCCGCAGTGATCGTTCTCTTTGGCGGACGGCACAGCAAGAACCCTGTGCTCCGTTTCGCTCTGGGGCTTTACGAGCTCTACAACATTTCCGGCTGGCTCGGTGACATCCTTTCCTACTCCCGCCTTCTGGCGCTGGGTCTTGCCACCGGTGTTATCGGCCAAGTGGTAAATCAGATGGGCAGCATGGGCGGCAAGAGCGCAGTCGGTGTGATCATGTTTATCGCAGTGTTCCTCATCGGTCACCCGCTGAACATCGCCATCAACCTGCTGGGCGCTTACGTCCACACCAACAGACTCCAGTTTGTTGAATTCTTCGGAAAATTTTACGAAGGCGGCGGCCACGAATTTGAGCCGCTGGCCAACCACACTAAATATTATAAACTGAAATAACGGAGGTAAAAATCATGAGTATGGGTCTCTTTTTCGCACTCTTTGGCGCAGTAGTAGCTGCATTTGGTGGCGGTATCGGTTCTGCAGTCGGCGTTGGTATCGCCGGTCAGGCAGCCGCAGGTGTTGTGGCAGAAGATCCTGCCAAGTTCGGTAAGGTACTGATCCTTCAGCTGCTCCCCGGCACCCAGGGCATTTACGGCCTGCTGGTAGCTTTCATTACCCTTTCCAACATCGGCATTCTGGGCGGCGGCGCTGACGGCAGCATGACCCTTCTGCAGGGTTTCCTTTTCTTTGCCGCATGCCTCCCCATGGCTATCGTAGGTTATGTTTCCGCTCTCTATCAGGGCAAGACCTCCGCTGCTTCCATCGGCCTTGTTGCCAAGCGTCCCGAACAGTCCGGTAAGGCTCTGATCTTCCCCGCAATGGTAGAAACTTACGCAATTCTTGCACTGCTGGTATCCATTCTGGCTGTATCCGGTGTTGCCGGCATGGCCATCTGATCACAGGAGATGATTTTATGACAGGATTAGAAAAAATGCTCAGCCGGATCCGCGAAGAAGCGGCGCAGGCACGGGATGAAAAGCTTGCCGCTGCCAAGGCGCAGGCCGACGAGATCCTTGCCGCGGCGCAGCGCGAGGCAGAGGAATCCTGCCGCAGAATCGCCGAGCGTACCGACGCGCGGGAAAAAGATCTTCTCTCCCGTGCTGATTCCGCTGCTGAACTGACGCGACGCAAAACGCTCCTTGCCGCAAAGCAGGAGATCATCGGTTCCGTAACGGAAAAAGCCTACCGCTCCATTCTGGATCTGAGCGATGAGGAGTATTTCTCCTCCATGGCAAAACTTGCCAAAAAACATGCACAAAACGGCAGCGGCGTGATGTTCTTCTCCGCAAAAGACCTCGCCCGCCTTCCCGCAGATTTTGAAGCGCAGCTTTCCCTCGCTCTGGAGGGAAGCGGAAAAAGTCTCACCGTCAGCCGTGAGACCCGAAATATCGACGGTGGCTTTATCCTGGCCTACGGCAGCATTGAAGAAAACTGTTCCCTGCGGGCACTTTTCGACACCGATAAAGAAGCCATTCAGGACGAGATCGGACGCATTCTCTTTGGCTGATAAAAAACCGCAAAGGAGGATCCATACATGTCTCAATTAGATTATACCTATGCGGTTGCCCGTGTTCGCGCCAAAGAAGTCTCCCTGCTCAATGCCGCAGCCTATGATCAGCTCCTGGCCTGCCAGGATCACGCACAGGTGCGCCGCACATTGAGCGAGCGGGGCTGGGGCGAAAACGCAGAGCAGAGCGACGAGGAGCTCCTCTCCTCCGAACTCAGCAAGACCCGCGCATTTATCGGAGAACTCATCAAGGAATCCGATCTTCTGGATCTTTTTTCCTATGCTCCCGATTTTCACAATCTCAAGGCCGTCATCAAGCAGGTTTGCACCCAGCGGGAGTTCCCTGATGTGTATCTCCCCGGTGGCCTTACCGATGTTTCCGCCATGCTTTCCGCTGTAAAGCTGCAGCACTTTGCAGATCTTCCCGTGCATCTGCGTGCCCCCGCACAGGAAGCCTTCTCCCTGCTGCTGGAAACCCGTGACGGCCAGCTGTGTGACCTGGTGCTTGACAAAGCCTGCCTCGCTGCCATTTACGAAAAAGGCAGCCGCGACAAAAACGAAGTGCTTCGAAAATACGCCGAGATCACCGTGGCCTCTGCCAATATCAAGATCGCTGTTCGCGCCTGCAAGACCAAAAAGCCTTATCAGCTGTTCCTTCGCTCTTTGGCTTCTTGTGCCAGCCTCGACACGGTAACCCTTGCCAAAGCAGCTTCTGAAAGCACGGATGCCATCTGCGAATATCTTGCCGCCACGGACTATGCCGCAGGCGCCGAGATCCTGCGCCGCTCCCCTGCCGCTTTTGAGCGCTGGTGCGACGGACTCATCATCGAAGCCATGAAGCCCCAAAAACACAATCCGTTCTCCGTGGGTCCCCTGGTAGCTTATCTGCTGGCCCGCGAAAACGAGATCAAATCCGTTCGCCTGATCCTCTCCGCCAAGCTCAACGGCTTTTCGGACGAGGCCGTGCGGGAAAGACTGAGGGAAGCCTATGTATAAGATCGCAGTCATGGGCGACTGGGACAGCATCTACGGTTTTGCCGCCGTGGGTCTTGAAACTGTTCCCGTCACCGAAAGCGCTGAGGCTGCCCGCAAACTCCGCAAAATGGCGGAGGACTCCTACGCCGTGGTGTATATCACCGAGGCTTTGGCATCGGCTCTGGGCGACGAGCTGGACCGCTATAAAAGCGACAGCCGCCTTGCCGTAGTCCCCATCCCCGGCGCCAAAGGCAACACCGGCATCGGCATTGCCAATGTTAAAAAGAGCGTGGAGCAGGCAGTTGGCTCCGACATTATTTTCAACGACAAAAACTAATCCGGGCTTTTGCCCATGAAAAGCAGGTGAAATAAATCTATGAGCAAAGGTACGATCAAAAAAGTAGCAGGTCCCCTTGTTATCGCCGAAGGCATGCGTAATGCCAACATGAGCGACGTGGTCCGCGTTTCCGACCAGCGCCTCATCGGTGAGATCATTGAGATCCACGGCGACCTTGCCTCTATTCAGGTATATGAAGAAACCAGCGGTCTCGGCCCCGGTGCTCCTGTAGAATCCACCGGTGTTCCCATGAGCGTGGAACTGGGCCCCGGCCTTATCAAGAGTATTTATGACGGCATCCAGCGCCCGCTGGAAAAGATCCTTGCCGTCAGCGGCACCAACAGCCTTGAGCGCGGTGTGGAAGTTCCCTCTCTGGACCGCGAAGCCAAGTGGCACTTTGTGCCTTGCGTAAATGTTGGTGACAAGGTAGAAGCAGGCGATGTCATCGGTACCGTGCAGGAAACCCCCAGCGTAGTGCACAAGATCCTTGTACCCGTGGGCGCAAAGGGCACCGTTGCCGCCATCTCTGAAGGTGACTATACCGTGGAAGAACCCGTTGGTTCTCTCACCTCCGAAAGCGGCGCTTCCCTTGACCTTATCATGATGCAGAAGTGGCCCGTCCGTAAGGGCCGCCCCTATAAGCGCAAGCTGAGCCCCGACCGTCCCCTCATCACCGGTCAGCGCGTGGTAGACACTCTCTTCCCCCTGGCCAAGGGCGGTGTTGCCGCTGTACCCGGCCCCTTCGGTTCCGGTAAGACGGTGATCCAGCATCAGCTGGCCAAGTGGGCAGAAGCCGACATCGTGGTCTATATCGGCTGCGGCGAACGCGGCAACGAAATGACCGACGTACTCAATGAATTCCCCGCCCTGAAGGACCCCCAGACCGGCAACTCCCTGATGGAGCGCACCGTGCTGATTGCAAACACCTCGGATATGCCCGTAGCCGCCCGTGAAGCCTCTATCTACACCGGCATCACCATCGCTGAATACTTCCGCGACATGGGCTATTCCGTAGCTCTCATGGCAGACTCCACCTCCCGCTGGGCAGAAGCACTGCGTGAAATGTCCGGCCGACTGGAAGAAATGCCCGGCGAAGAAGGCTATCCCGCTTACCTCGGCAGCCGCCTTGCTCAGTTCTATGAACGCGCAGGCCGCGTGCACACCCTGTGTTCCGAAGAACGCGAGGGCTCCCTCAGCGTCATTGGCGCTGTATCTCCTCCCGGCGGCGATATCTCCGAACCCGTAGCGCAGGCTACCCTTCGCATCGTGAAGGTATTCTGGGGCCTCGACAGCGCCCTTGCTTACAAGCGCCACTTCCCCGCCATCAACTGGCTCACCAGCTACTCCCTCTATCAGGATACCCTTGCCGATTGGTTCAATGCCCAGGCAGATGATTGGATGGAACTGCGTGGCCGCATGATGGGTCTTCTGCAGGAAGAAGCCGAACTGGAAGAAATCGTAAAGCTGGTCGGTCAGGATGCTCTCTCCGCACCCGACCGTCTGAAGATGGAAGCCGCCCGCTCCATCCGCGAAGACTTCCTCCACCAGAACTCCTTCCACGAAGTAGACACCTACACTCCCCTTACCAAGCAGTATCACATGATGCAACTGGTGATCGGTTACTATGACTCCTGCGCCGAAGCGCTGAATGCGGGTGTTTCCGTCAATGAACTGGTGAAGCTCCCCATCCGCGAACAGATCGGCCGCTATAAGTACACCGAAAACGAAAACATCGACAGCGAATACGAAAAGATCACCGCAGAACTGGCCCGCCAGATCGCCGATCTTGCCGCTAAGAAGGAGGACTTCTATGCCTAAAGAATACAGGACGATCCAGGAAGTCGCAGGGCCTCTGATGCTGGTCCGCGGCGTGGAAAATGTAGTTTATAACGAGCTGGGCGAGAT
Source organism: Oscillospiraceae bacterium (assembly GCA_045631305.1). Classification (GTDB taxonomy): domain Bacteria; phylum Bacillota; class Clostridia; order Oscillospirales; family Oscillospiraceae; genus JAZQUM01. The sequence continues at coordinate 24,471 of JAZQUM010000006.1, forward strand.
CGAACTGGCAAACGGCGAAAAGCGCCGCTGCAAGGTTCTCGAGATCGACGGCAGCAACGCGCTGGTGCAGCTTTTTGAAAGCGCCACCGGTATCAATCTGGAAAGCAGCAAGGTCCGCTTCCTTGGCCGCTGCATGGAACTGGGTGTGTCCGAAGACATGCTCTCCCGCGTGTTCGACGGCCTCGGCCGCCCCATTGACGGCGGTCCCGACATTCTCCCCGAGCAGCGCCGCGACATCAACGGCCTTCCCATGAATCCCGCTGCCCGCGCTTATCCTCAGGAATTTATTCAGACCGGTGTTTCCGCCATCGACGGTCTGAATACCCTGGTCCGCGGCCAGAAGCTGCCCATCTTCTCCGCTTCCGGTCTTCCCCACGCACAGCTGGCAGCCCAGATCGCCCGTCAGGCAAAGGTCCGCGGCAAGGACGAAAAGTTCGCCGTAGTCTTCGCCGCCATGGGTATCACCTTTGAAGAATCCAACTACTTTGTAGATTCCTTCAAGGAAACCGGCGCCATTGACCGCACCGTTCTTTTCATCAACCTGGCAAACGACCCTGCCGTTGAACGTATCGCAACTCCCCGCATGGCGCTGACTGCCGCAGAATATCTGGCCTTTGAAAAGGGCATGCACGTGCTGGTCATCCTCACGGATATTACCAACTATGCAGACGCCCTGCGTGAAGTTTCCGCCGCCCGCAAGGAAGTTCCCGGGCGCCGCGGTTACCCCGGCTATATGTACACCGACCTTGCGCAGATGTATGAACGCGCAGGCCGCCAGCTGGGCAAGGATGGCTCCATCACCATGATCCCCATTCTCACCATGCCCGAAGATGACAAGACTCATCCCATCCCCGACCTGACGGGTTATATCACCGAAGGTCAGATCATCCTCAGCCGTGAGCTTTATCGCAAGGGTGTAACTCCCCCCATCGATGTAATGCCCTCCCTCTCCCGTCTGAAGGATAAAGGTATCGGTGTGGGTAAGACCCGCGAAGACCATGCCGACACCATGAACCAGCTCTTTGCCGCTTATTCCCGCGGTAAGGATGCAAAGGAACTTATGACCATTCTGGGCGAAGCTGCCCTCACCGATATTGACCTGCTTTATGCAAAGTTTGCCGAAGCCTTTGAAAAGGAATATGTTTCTCAGGGCTATAAGGCAGACCGCAGCATCGAAGAAACCCTGGATATCGGCTGGAAGCTCTTGCGCATGCTGCCTCGCAGCGAACTCAAGCGTATTAAGGATAGCTATCTCGACAAGTATTACGACGCCAAGTAAGGAGTTGATCCCCTATGGCAAACACGCAAATCAATCCCACGCGGATGGAGCTTACCCGCCTTAAGCGCAAGCTGGTCACCGCCAAGCGCGGTCACAAGCTGCTTAAGGATAAGCGTGATGAGTTGATGCGTCAGTTTTTGAATCTGGTGCGGGAAAACCGCGAACTGCGTGAAAAGGTGGAAGCCCGCCTTGCCGAGGCCAACAAAAACTTTGTGCTGGCCCGTGCAGGTATGTCGCAGGAAGCGCTGAATGTTGCCATGATGACCCCCAAGCAGGAAGTTTATCTTGATGTGGGCAGCCGCAACGTTATGAGCGTAGACATTCCCGTCTTTTCCTACAAGACCCGTACCTCCGATCCCAACGACATCTACTCCTACGGTTTTGCCTTCACCAGCTCTGATCTGGACGACGCGGTGAAAAGCCTTGCCGATCTCCTGCCCGACATGCTGCGCCTTGCCGAGGTGGAAAAAAGCTGCCAGATGATGGCCATCGAGATTGAAAAGACCCGCCGCCGCGTTAACGCACTGGAACACGTGATGATCCCTGAAACGCAGGCAACCATCAAATACATCACCATGAAGCTGGACGAAAACGAGCGAAGCTCTCAGGTCCGCCTCATGAAGGTGAAAGACATGATGCTGGAGCAGGCACACCGTTACAAAGAGCGCTCTGCCGCACAGTAAATCCGCATAAAAAAAGAGCATCGGCCAGAAGCCGATGCTCTTTTTCTGTTATCACTCATGCGGCCAGCATGGTAAGCCAGCCGATTTTTTCCATACCAAATTCAACGCCCAGCACCGTGAAAATAATGAGAACCGTCAGGATCAATCCATAAACAATGGGCTTGAGACCTGCCTTTTTCATATCCTTGAAGCTGGTATTGAGACCGATGGCAGCAAGGGCCACCACCATCAAAAACTTACTCAGGGACTTTGCATTTGCAGAAAGTTCTGCAGGAATAAGGCCCACACTATTGATCACAGCCAGCGCCACAAAGCCGAGGATAAACCAGGGGAACACGGAGGCCATTTTCACATTGCTGTGTACCTCGCCGCCGGATGCGGCCTTTCTCTTCAGCCGCACATTGATAAAGGCAAATACCAGCACCATGGGAATAATGGCAAGAGTACGGGTCAGCTTCACCATGGTGGCAAAGTCACCTGCCGCTTCGGAAAATGCGTAGCCTGCCGCTACCACGCCGGAAGTATCGTTCACTGCCGTGCCTGCCCAAAGACCGTAAGCCATATCGCTGAGTCCCAGCGCGCCGCCGATCAGGGGGAAGGCCACGATCATCACCATATCGAAAAGGAACACCGCAGACATGGCATATGCCACATCTCTGTCTTCTGCTTCAATGGTGGGCGCAACAGCCGCAATAGCACTGCCGCCGCAGATAGCAAGACCGCTGGAAATAAGTCCCGTTGCCTTCCAGTTAAGGCCCAAAGCTTTGCCCACAATACGGCCGATGCCAAAGCAGATCAAAAAGGTAAAGATCATGGCGCTGAGCGTCAGCTTGCCTACCTCCACAATGGTAGAAACACTCAAAGATGCGCCCAGAAGAATGATGGCAAATTTCAAAAGCTTCTTGGAGGTGAACTTCAACCCTTTTGCCACCTTTTCGGAGGGCTGGCGGAAAAGATTGATGATCATACCCAGGAACATAGCGATCACAGCTGCGCTGATAATATGCACAGGGATCAGACTTTCAATACCCTTGGCCACAAAAGCCAGCGCAAAAGCCGCTGCCACACCGGGAATCAATTCAGCATACTTCTTCATTTTTATACGCATCTCCTTTCACGGTAAGATTTACCTTGACTATAGTATAGTACCGCCGTATAATTTAGTCAAATTATCAATTCAAATATATTGATATGATTTTCTTATCAGGAGGGAAGCCATGCTGGACTATAGAGTAGAAACCTTTCTCACCCTGTGCGACACCATGAATTACCATGTCGCAGCACAGAGGCTCTGCATCACGCAGCCCACTGTAACGCAGCACATCCAGTATCTGGAGCAGTATTACGAACAGAAGTTTTTCTCCTATGACGGCCGCCGCCTTCACCTTACACCGCAAGGCCAATCCTTCCTGCGCTACGCGCACTCTGCCCGCTATCAGGCGCAGAAAATCTCCTCCTCCCTGTCTGACTCTACTGACCGCGTACACCTATCTATCGGTGCTACCAAAACCATCGGTGAATTCGTTATCACCGATCAGGTCTGCTCGTACCTTTCTTCTCCACAAAACACCCTCTCCCTTGAAGTGAATAACACCGCCTACATTCTTTCCAAACTGGATCGCAGCGAACTGGACTTTGCCCTGATTGAAGGCTTTTTCGACCGCAACAAATACGCCTGCCGCCTCTACGAAAAAGCCGCTTTCATCGGCATCTGCCATAAGGATCATCCCTTTGCAGGAAAAACAGTTCCCATGGAAAACATCTGGGAACAGGACCTTTTTTTGCGGGAAGAGGGCTCAGGTACCCGCAGTATTCTGCAGAATCTGCTGGACGTGGAAAACCGCTCCATCAGCAATTTTTCCCGTGTAACGTATGTGGGCAACTTCGGTCTTATGGAAAACCTCATTGCCCGCCGTATGGGTATCACCTTTGCCTATGCAGCTGTACTGAACAAAAACGAGTCGTTGTCCTCTTTCACCGTAGCAGGCTGGGAAAATGTCAGTCGAGAGTTTAACTATGTTTACCTTCCCGATACCGATGCTTTGTCCCGCATTGAATTTTTTGACAGTTTCCGATAAAAAAAGCCCGTCCTTCCGGACGGGCTTTTCTATTGCATTTTACTTTGCCTTCTTCTTTTCGGGAATCACGAAAATGAAGAGCAGAGAGCTAAGGAGCAGAAGGTAGGGATAGTACAGATAGCGCATTACTTCAAATGCGGTGACAGACTGTTCCAGAACGGCAACAGCGGAGATAGCCAGCAGCATCTGCGCACCGTAAGGGATAACGCCCTGGAAGATGCAGGAGAAGGTATCCAGAATGGAAGCGCTCTTCTTGGGGGTAATATCGTAGGAAGTGGCCATTTCGCGAGCGATGGGACCTGCCATAACGATAGCTACGGTGTTGTTTGCGGTGGCAATATCCATAGCGCCTACCAGAAGACCCATACCAAGCTGACCGCCCTTGTTGCCCTTGAATACACGGCGGATACCGCACAACAGCGCATCAAAGCCGCCGTAAACACGGATGAGACCGCAGAGTGCAGAAACAAGGATGGTGACCATAATGGTTTCATACATACCGCTTACGCCGCTGCCCATATTGGCAAGCAGGTCGGTGGGAGCAGTAGCGCCGGTTGCCAGCATGATCACAGAACCGGAAACGATACCCAGCAGCAGAACCAGGAACACATTCATGCCGATGATGCCGCAAACCAGAACCAGCACATAGGGAATTACCTGCAGCAGGTTATATTCCTGCAAAATCACAGTATCGGTTGCGCTGCTGCCGGAGAAGAGGATCAGCAGCAGAGTAGCAATTGCTGCGGGAAGCGCGATCTTGAAGTTAGCGCGGAACTTATCCTTCATTTCGCAGCCCTGGGTATTGCAGGCGGCAATGGTGGTGTCAGAAATGAAAGAAAGGTTATCGCCGAACATAGCGCCGCCCATGATGGTACCAACACACAGAGGCAGGTTGAAGCCGGAAGCCTGAGAAACAGCAACACCGATGGGAACGATCAAAGAGATAGTGCCGCAAGAAGTGCCCATTGCGGTGGACACGAAGCAGGAAATGACAAAGAGCATGGCAACGGCATACTTGGCAGGCACCAGAGAAAGCAGGAAGTAAGCCACGCTTTCAGCGCTGCTGCGACCAACTACGCCAACGAAGATACCGGCTGCCACGAAAATAAGGATCATAGTCATAATATCCTTATCGCCCACGCCGCGAGCCATGACAGAAAGCTTATCATTAAACTTCAGACCACGGTTCTGGAAGCAGGCAACTGTCAGCGCGATAGCAAAGGCCACCACGATGGGGATGTTGTAAAAGCCCATGTTCTGCTTGAGGCCGTATTCAAAATAAATACCGAGACCCAGATAAATCACAAGGAACACGCCAATAGGCAAAAGCGCAATCGCTCCGCCCTTCTTCTGATTTTCCATATTTTTCCTCCTTAAATACAGGTACTTAACCTTGTATAGTATAATAATTTTATCGAAAAAAGTCAACTCTCCGCCGTCATAGCGTCCCCTTTCCTTTTGGATAGGAGCATGATATAATAAAAAATAATCAAAGGGGGTGATGCTCATGTGGTTTTGGTGGTATCTTTTCTTTTGTTCGCTGCTGATTCCCGCAATCATGGTCTTCTTCGGCGCATACTTTTCCAAAAAAGCGCCGAAAAATATCAATTCCCTTTTTGGCTACCGCACCGCCCGCTCCATGAAAAACACAGCCACCTGGGTCTTTGCCCATCAATACGCAGGGAAGCTCTGGCTGCGGATGGGCCTTGTTCTCCTCCCCCTTTCTGCCGCTGTCATGCTTTTTTGCTATGGCAAAAGCGATGACCTCGTTAGTGCCTTTAATGTCGCGGTGATGCTGTCCCAGCTTCCCGTGATGATCTCCGTCATCTTTTTTACAGAACGGGCCTTGAAACGAAACTTTGATAAATACGGACAAAAAAAGGACGCTTAAGCGTCCTTTTTCTTTTACCAATATAATTCCTGAGGCGAAACGGTTCTTACCTCCACTTCGTCATTGCCGCACCAGGCAGCCGCTGCAGCATAACCGGGCAAAAGCTCTACATTCTGCCAATGCTCGCCCTCCAACGGCTCCATCTCGCTGCGCACCGCGCCAACACCACGGCCCCGGAGCTTTAAGCGGCTTTCAGCCACAGTCCATTTCTGCCAGAACGCCTCTTCACCTTCGCATTCGCCGAAAAGCCCGCCGACGCGCGTTGGAACAGAGCGGATCTTTTCCACATCAACACCCACAGGTGCCCACGCAGCCCCCGCCATAACCATGCCTTCTGCATGACTCAGGGCAATATGCGTAGTGACAAATTCCGGCAAAAAGGGCTTTCCCATGTCGCTTCTTGCAACGCGAGGCATCACTGCCATGCCGAACTCACAGAAAAGCAGATGTGCAAGCAGACTCCACGCGTAAAGGGATTCCACTTTTCTATCTTTATTTTCCAATGCATTAATTCTTTTTTGTTCTTCCCACGGAAGTCTTGCCAGCAGAATCTCCTCCCACTGTGCATCCAAATCCTTCAAAGGCATGGCATAGAGCACAACAGCCATAGCACACCTCTCCTTTTTCATTATTTCTCAGTATTATAGCCCAGCAGAAAAAACAAGTCAAATTCCTCTTTCCAAACAAAAAAGCAAAATAATCGAATAAATTTTAAATTTCTTTCACAAAAAAAGAGGAAAATTGAAATTTTATTCGTATATATGTTTATGTGGTTAAAATTTTTAGCCCAAACTGTAAAGAAAGGAGCCTTGTCATGGCGTTTCCGCAGGCATTTTTGGACGAGCTTATGGCCCGCAATGATATTGTGGATGTAGTAGGCAGCTATGTGCACCTCACCAACAAAGGCTCCAACCTTTTTGGTCTTTGCCCTTTCCATAACGAAAAAACCGGTTCTTTCTCCGTTTCTCCCGATAAACAAATTTACTACTGTTTCGGCTGCCATAAAGGCGGCGGTGTCATCAACTTCATTATGGAAGAGGAAAACCTCTCCTATGCAGACGCCATTCACTTTCTTGCCCAGCGTGTAGGCATGACAGTGCCGGAAGATGATAATCGCGATTCCAACCGTGCCCGCCAGCGTCTTTTGGATCTGAACCGAGAAGCCGCTCTTTTCTATCACCAGCTTTTCAACTCCCCTCAAGGCGAAAACGTGCGCAATTATTTGGAAAAGCGCAGCATTTCCCGCAAAATCGCCATACGCTTCGGCATGGGCGCCTCTTCGCCCGACAGCTGGGATTCGCTGATGCAGGCTATGGTGCAAAAAGGTTATACCAAGGCTGAGCTCCTTTCTGCCGGCCTTATTGCCCAAAGCAAAAACGGCCGCGTGTACGATAAGTTCCGCAACCGCCTCATCCTTCCTGTGGTGGATGTTCGAGGAGACGTAGTTGGTTTCGGCAGCCGCGTCATCGACAATTCCGAGCCCAAGTATATGAACACTCAGGAAACACCGGTATATTCCAAGCGTCGCGTGCTTTACGGGCTGAATCTCGCCAAGAAGAGCAAACGCCCCAACATTATCCTCTGTGAGGGTAATCTGGACGTGGTAACGCTCCACCAGGCAGGCTTTGATAATGCCGTTGCTTCTATGGGTACCGCCCTTACTTCCGAGCAGATCCATCTTCTCTCCCGCTACACTAAGGAACTGATCCTTTGTTATGATAACGATGGCGCCGGCCAGCAAGCCACACAGCGCGCCCTCTCCCTTTTGAATAACACGGACTTCTCTGTAAAAGTACTCCAGCTTCCCCGCCGCTTGAAAGACGGCGAGTATGTAAAGCAGGATGCAGACGATTTCATTAAGTTCCAGGGTCGTGATGCTTTTGAAGCGCTTCTCTCCGGCAGTGAAAACGGTGTGGAATTCCGCATGGCGCAGATCGCCGGAAAATATGACCTGAAAGATGATCTGCAAAAGGTAGCTTACAGCGAAGAAATCAGCGACCTGCTCTCCTCTTTGGAAAACGCTGTGGAACGGGAAGTTTACACCAACCGTGCCGCTGATGCCGCCGGCATCTCTCCCGAGGCATTACGACTTGAAGTGCAGCGCGCCGGCAAACGAAAAGCCGCCCGCGCCCGCCGCGAACAGCTGCGAAAAGATCTCAACCCCAAAGCCCAGCTCCAACCGCAAAATCGCTCCATGCGATATGACAACATTCGCTCGGCTATGGCAGAAGAAGGTCTTATCCGCCTGTTTTTGCGGGATGAATCCCTTTTCAGCCAGGGAAAACCCATTGAACCGGAGTTCTTCTCCTCCCCGTTGCTGGCAAAAGTTTATGAACTTCTTTGGCAGCACCATCTGCAAAGCCATCCTCTTTCTCTTGCTTCCCTCAGCGGGGAACTGACACAGGAAGAAATGGCGCACCTTGTCACCATCACCCAAAAACCCGAATCTGTGGGCAATGTTTCTCAGGCCCTGAAAGATTATACCCGCATCATCCAACACGAGTACACCAAGCGCAGCGGCAGTGAAGGGATCGACCCGCTTCTTGCCGCGCAAAGCAAATATACCGCAAAAAAAGGATACGGAGGAAACCAACATGGCTAAAAACACAGAAAACCTTGAAATGCAGGAAGATATCCTCTCCCAGCAGGCAGATCAGTTCCTGGCAGAAGCCGGCTTCAATGCCGACGGCGGCAAGGAAAAGGCTCCCAAAAAGTCCACCAAGCTGGATGACAAGACCATTGCCACGCTGCCTGCTGCAAACCTCATCATGGCTCACGAAAAGGTTCGCGAACTCTTTGTAAAAGGCAAGAAAAAGGGCAAGGTTGAATCTTTTGAACTTATCGACGCACTGGATGACCTGGATCTGGATTCTGAACAGACCGACCACATCTATGACTCTCTGGAAGTACTGGGCATCGAAGTAAGCGTGGAAGAAGATCTTCTCCCCGAACTCCCCGTGGATATCGAACCCGGCGTGCACGAAATCACCGAAATCGAAGAAGAAGAGCTGGTAGACCCCAACTCTCTGGTGGATAACTTCAGCATCGACGATCCCGTTCGTATGTACCTGAAGGAAATCGGTAAGGTTCCCCTGCTGAGCGTAGATGAAGAAGTAGAACTGGCTACCCGTATGGCAGACGGCGACGAATCTGCCAAGCAAAAGCTGGCTGAAGCCAACCTGCGTCTGGTGGTTTCCATTGCAAAGCGCTATGTAGGCCGCGGCATGCTGTTCCTGGATTTGATTCAGGAAGGCAACCTGGGTCTCATTAAGGCCGTTGAAAAGTTTGACTACACCAAGGGCTACAAGTTCTCCACTTATGCAACCTGGTGGATCCGTCAGGCCATTACCCGCGCTATCGCTGATCAGGCCCGCACTATCCGTATCCCCGTTCACATGGTGGAGACCATCAACAAGGTCATCCGCATTTCCCGCCAGCTGCTGCAGGAACTGGGCCACGATCCCTCTCCTGATGAAATCGCAGCTGAAATGAATATGCCCGTGGATAAGGTGCGCGAAATTCTGAAGATCGCTCAGGAACCCGTTTCTCTGGAAACTCCCATCGGTGAAGAAGAAGACTCTCACCTTGGTGACTTTATCCCCGACGAAGGCGCTTCCGAGCCTTCCGAAGCTGCTTCCTTCACTCTGCTGAAAGAACAGCTGGTAGACGTGCTCTCCACTCTGACCCCCCGCGAAGAAAAAGTACTTAAGCTGCGCTTCGGTATTGAAGACGACCGCAGCCGCACTCTGGAAGAAGTCGGCAAGGAATTCAACGTTACCCGTGAACGTATCCGCCAGATCGAAGCTAAGGCTCTGCGCAAGCTGCGTCATCCCAGCCGCAGCAAGAAACTCAAGGACTTCTTGAACTGATTGCATAACGAAGCAGCCGGGACTCCCCGGCTGCTTTTTGCCATTCTTCTTCCGAAAGAAAGGACAGCGTATGAACACAAATCCCTCTACCGAAGCCCACCGTCTTTTCGCCGAAGGCAGCGAGCAGCAGCTCAGAGCAGAGCTCCTCGCCCTTTCCTACAGCACTGAGACCCCTGTCACAGATCAGGCAGAAAAGATGATCAACTTCCTTTCCGAATATAAGGAACTGCGCACCATCTATCTTTGCGCACTGAAAGAAGTGCAAACCAAATTCGATGTACTTAACACCGAATTTAATGTGCTCTACAGCAGAAATCCCATCTCCTCCATCCACACCCGCCTTAAAAGCAACTCCAGCATCATCGAAAAGATGAACCGCAAAAAGATTCCCTTCTCGCTGGATAATCTTCTGCGGGAAATCAACGATGTGGCAGGTGTGCGTATTGTCTGCTCCTATATCGATGATATCTATGCCCTTGCAGATCTCTTTACCAAGCAGGACGATGTCACCCTCTTGGAAAAGAAGGACTATATTGTAAATCCCAAGCCTAACGGCTACCGTAGTTTGCACCTCATCATCAGCATACCCGTTTTCTTTGCTAACGAGAAAAAGGATGTAAAGGTAGAAGTGCAGATCCGCACCATCGCCATGGACTTCTGGGCAAGCCTTGAGCATCAGATCAAGTACAAAAAGGACATCCCCGACGAAAGCGATGTCATCGCCCGCCTAAAAGCCTGCGCTGAGAGCATCTGCGATCTGGACGAAGAAATGCTGGATATCCGCAAAAAGCTGGAAGAAGGCATTGAACACGATCCTAAGACGCCTCTTCTTTATCAGCGGGCTGTGAATCTGGATGTTCCCATTGTGTAAAAACGTAAAGGTGTTGACATGAAAAAACTGGTTATCGGCATCCTTGCCCATGTGGGCGCCGGAAAAACAACCCTCTCTGAAGGGCTTTTATATGTGGGCGGCACGGTGCGAACCCCGGGTCGCGTGGATCATGGCAATGCCTTCTTGGATAACTATGACCTGGAACGCCAACGCGGCATCACCATTTTTTCAAAGCAAGCTCGCTTCACCTCTCCCAGCGCAGAATTCACTCTGCTGGATACTCCCGGGCATGTGGATTTTTCCACCGAAATGGAGCGCACGCTGCAGGTTCTGGACTATGCCGTGCTTCTTATCAGCGGTACTGACGGTGTGCAGAGTCACACCCGTACCCTTTGGCGCCTCCTCAAGCGCTATGAAGTTCCCACGTTCCTTTTCATCAACAAAATGGATCTTGCGGGAACCGACCGCACCGCTCTTCTTAACCAACTCCATCAAATTTTAGGGGATGGCTTTGTGGATTTTGCGGCAAATGACCGTGAAGAAGCCATTGCCATGTGCGGCGAAGAAGCCATGGAGGAATACCTTGAAAAAGGCACCGTAAAGGATGAAACCGTTGCAGCCCTCATCAAAAGCCGCTCTCTCTTCCCCTGTTTCTTCGGCTCTGCGCTGAAGATGGATGGCGTGGAAGAATTCTTCTCCGCGCTGGATCGCTATACTGCCGTGCCCGCTTATAGCAGTGATTTTGCCGCTCGTATCTTTAAGATCAGCCGCGATACTCAGGGCAACCGCCTAACGTGGCTGAAAGTCACAGGCGGTGAGTTGAAAGCCAAAGCTGTGCTTTCCGGCGGTAAGGAAGATGCTGTCTGGTCTGAAAAAGCAGATCAGCTGCGACTTTATTCCGGTGAAAAATATCGAACGGTGGATATTGCCCTTCCCGGCACTGTTGTTGCCGTTACAGGTCTTTCCCGCACCCGCCCCGGTGAAAGTCTCGGAGCGCAGCCCCCTGCATTGGAACCCACATTGGAACCGGTGCTTACTTATCGACTCATCCTCCCTACCGAAGTTTCGGCGCTGACTGCCCTTCCTAAACTGCGGGAACTGGAAGAAGAAGACCCCATGCTACGCATTTTGTGGAACGAGCAGCACAAGGAGATCCACGTGCAGCTCATGGGCCAGATCCAGTTGGAAGTGCTGCGTGAGCTGATTTCTCAGCGCTACGGATTCAGCGTGGAATTCGATACAGGCAGCATCGTTTATAAAGAGACTATTGCCAACACCGTGGAAGGCATCGGCCATTTCGAACCGCTGCGCCACTATGCGGAAGTGCATCTCCTGCTGGAGCCCCTTCCCCGTGGCAGCGGTATTGAGATCGCATCCGCCTGCTCCACCGATGAGCTGGATCTCAACTGGCAGCGCCTTATTTTCACCCATCTCACCGAGCGGGAGCATCCCGGTGTTCTCACGGGCTCCACCCTCACCGATGTGAAGATCACCCTCCTTGCAGGCCGCGCCCATGTAAAGCACACCGAAGGCGGCGACTTCCGCCAGGCAACTTATCGCGCCGTGCGCCAGGGTCTTATGCAGGCCGAAAGCGTTCTGCTGGAGCCGTATTACGATTTTCTTCTGGAGCTTCCCCATGATTGTGTGGGCCGCGCTATGACGGACCTGCAGACCATGGGCGGCACAGTGGAAGGCCCGGAAATGCTGGGTGATACTTCCCTTCTCACAGGCTTTGCCCCCGTTTCCGCTCTACGGGATTACTGGCAGGATGTTACCGCCTATACCCGTGGCCGCGGCCGCCTCAGCTGCACTGTGCGGGGCTACGAGGCGCACCACGCGCAGGAAGAAGCTATTACCGCCGCAGAATATGACCCGCTGCATGACACGGAAAACCCCGCAGACAGCGTTTTCTGTACCCACGGCAGCGGCTCTGTGGTGAAGTGGGACGAAGTGGCAGAGCACGCCCACATTCCCCCGCTTCTCAAAGAAAAAGTCGCGGAAGAAGAACCTGCTCCTGTTTCCTACCGCCGCAACGTTTCCGCAGGTTCCTTCGAAGATGACAAGGAGCTTCGGGCTATTTTCGAGCAGACTTACGGCAAAGTGGAGCGCAAGGCATTTGAATCCCCCCGTGCCCCCCGCCGCACAGCTCTGGACGAAAAACGCTACAATATTGCCCAGCAGCACCTTGGCCCCGAATATCTGCTGGTGGACGGATACAACATCATTTTCGCATGGGAAGATCTTAAAAAAATCGCACTGGAAGATGTTTCCACCGCACGCTCCCTTCTCATTGAAATTCTTTCCAATTATCAGGGTTTCCGCAAGTGCATTGTGATTCTGGTGTTCGATGCCTACAAGGTAAAGGGAAATCCCGGCAGTGTGGAAAAAATCAACGGCATCGATGTGGTCTATACCAAAGAAGCGGAAACTGCCGACTCTTACATCGAAAAAGCAACTTACGAGCTGGGCCGTGACCACCGCGTCCGCGTAGCCACTTCCGACGGCTTGGAGCAGTTGATCATTCTGGGACACGGCGCCACCCGCGTTTCTGCCCGCATCTTCCGCGAAGAGATAGAAGAAGCACAGGGTCAGATCAAAGATCTCCTCTACCAGCACAACCTCAAAAAACCGGGCGAAAACGCTTTGCGCCACACCGCCCGCATCAAAGAATAAAAAAAGAAGCGTCTTTCGACGCTTCTTTTTTTATTCAATAGAGAAATCCTCTTCCTTCAGACGGCTGGTGTCCAGCTCTGCTCTGCGGGGCGGAGTGCGCTTGAGAGGATCATAGCGAAAAGCACGGCAATACCCTTCCACAGCCACGATGCCCTTTTTCAAACAGGCCACTTCCCGGTCATTAATCTGGTTTCCCTTGGCGCAATATGCGCAGCGAGGCTCGATATTCTTGCGGAACAACACGAAAGGCACCTCCCTTTACAGCATTTGCAGCACGATCTTTTCATCCTGTACGGATGCAGATATATGAGTGATGGGATTTTCAAAACTATCAATAATACGGCCTGCCATCTCATCTTCCAGTTCTTTCTGAATAGTGCGGCGCAGATTGCGGGCACCGTAGGTGAGAGAGTAGGATTTATGCACCAGATATTCTACCAGCGCCTCATCATAAACGAAGGTAAAGCCCTTATCGGCAAGGGATGCCTTCAGTTCATCCAGCATGATGCGGGCAATGCCGCAGAAATGCTCTTCCGTCAGGCGGTTGAAGTAAACGATCTCATCCACGCGGTTGATGAACTCGGGACGGAGGAAATCGTTGAGAGATTTCAGCGCGCGTTCCTTGCCCTGCTCGTTCAGGGTGCGGTTGAAGCCAACGCTGCCTTCCTTCTTGTCGCTGCCTGCGTTGGAAGTCATGACGATAACGGTATTTTCGAAATTCACCCGGCGGCCGTGGGCATCGGTGATCTGACCGTCATCCAGGATCTGCAAAAGAACATTGAGCACATCGGGATGGGCCTTTTCGATCTCGTCAAACAAAACAACACTATATGGCTTTCTGCGGATCTTCTCTGTAAGCTGACCTGCTTCATCATAGCCCACATAGCCGGGGGGAGAACCAATGATACGGGAAACGGAGTGTTTCTCCATAAATTCCGACATATCCAGACGGATCAGCGCATCGGGGGTATTGAACATATCCTCTGCAAGGCGCTTGACCAACTCCGTCTTACCCACACCTGTGGAGCCCACAAAGATAAAGCTCACAGGCTTGTGCTTGGGAGAAATGCCCACGCGGTTGCGGCGGATAGCTGCAGAAACAGCGCTGACCGCTTCGTCCTGACCGATGATGTGGCTCTTAAGCCGCTGTTCCAGTTCGGAAAGCTGCTTGAATTCTGTTTCGCGGATCTTGCTGGCAGGGATCTTGGTCCAAAGTTCGATGACACGGGCAATGTTATCCATGCTCAGTTCGGGCACGCCTTCGGCGCGAAGGGCTTCCAGCTCGGCGGAAAGCTGCATCTCGCGGCTGCGAAGCTCTGCAAGGCGCTCGTAATTGGGGTTTTCCGCGTCTGCTTCCACCATTTCCCGTTCCTTGGCATAATCTGCCAGTTCCCGCTCAATTTCCATGATGCGGTTAATTTCCGCATTGTGGAGATTCATATCAGAGCAGGCTTCATCGATAAGGTCAATAGCCTTATCAGGCAGGAAACGGTCGGTAATGTAACGCTCGGAAAGCACCACGGCCTGGCGGAGAATACCGTCGGGAATTTTTACACCGTGGAAGGTTTCATAGTAATGGGCAATACCCTTGAGGATCTTCAGGGTATCTTCCATATTGGGCTCGTTAACCGTCACAGGCTGGAAACGGCGCTCCAGCGCGGTATCCTTTTCAATGTGCTTGCGGTATTCGGTAAAGGTGGTGGCACCGATGACCTGAATTTCACCGCGGGAAAGCGCAGGCTTGAGGATATTGGCGGCATTCATGCTGCCTTCGGCATCCCCTGCGCCCACGATATTATGCACTTCATCGATGACGAGGATCACATTGCCCAACTTGCGAATCTCTTCAATAAGCCCTTTCATACGGCTTTCAAACTGGCCGCGGAACTGGGTACCTGCCACAAGGGCAGTGAGGTCCAGAAGGTAAACTTCCTTCTCCCGCAGCTTAAAAGGCACACTGCCTGCCACGATGCGCTGGGCAAGACCTTCAGCAATAGCAGTCTTACCAACACCGGGCTCACCGATGAGGCAGGGATTGTTCTTCTGGCGACGGTTCAGGATCTGCACCACACGCTCGATCTCTTCTTCTCTGCCGATCACCGCATCCAGCTTGCCGCCGCGGGCGCGGTCGGTAAGATTGATGCAGTAATTATTGAGGAACTTGTGCTTTGCCTTTTCTGCCTTGCGGTCCTTATGTTTTTCACTTTTTGTATCCTGCGTTTCTTTTTCGTCCTCACTCTGGGCAGGAACATCACTGCCGGAGAAAAGACGGTTCAGGAAGGGAAAAGTTGCGGTCTTGCCGTTTTCATCATCGCCCTCATCTTCATCCTCACTCAGGATATCCAGACTTTCAGCACCGCCGAAAGCATGCATCATCTCATTGGTCAGTGCGTCCAGATCATCATCGCTGATGCCGAAGCGCTTCATCATGTCATCTACCTGAGGAAGGCCCAGAGACTTAGCGCATTTAAGGCAAAGACCCTCGCTGACAGTCTTCCCTTCTTCCAGCTTGGTGATAAACACCACAGCCACATTTTTCTTGCATTTTGTGCAAAGAGTCGGTTGCATGATATACCTCCAGGAAATCTAAACCAAACCGGGTCATTCCGACCCGCGGGATCATTTTCATTATAGCATACCCTTCTGCTCTGCAGCCGGGTATCCTTCTGCCAGTTCAGGCACTTCCTCCCAATCAGGGAATATACAACGCTGCCTGAGAAGCACCTGCCACCATAGTAGAGCCATCAGCACGTACCAAAGCTGCCTTGGCATAGTCCACACCCTCCAGCACGGAATATTCCGCAAGAGACGAGGTGTATACGCTGAGATGATCAGCATACAGCACGGCTACATAGCGGCCTGCTGCAGACACGGAAATCACTTCTTCGTTGATATCCAGCGTGCCAATCACTTTGCCGCTTTTATCCACAGTTACAAGGGTCGCCATACTGCCGGACTTATAGTGGTTCAAAAGCATGGTGACATAGCCGTCACCATCCAGAGAGTATCCGCGAAGGAATTTCCCCTCGTAATCATAAGTTCCGCTAACGGAGCCGTTGTCATCCACAAATACCACGCTTCTGTCGGTAATAGCCGCCACGGTATTGCCGTCTGCAGCCAAGTCCAACACAAGGCCATCGCTGATCTTGCAGGCCGCCGCTTCTTCCGTAGCATTGGTCTTATAGATCAAAACAGAGCTGACGAAAGTGGCATTCTCCTGCTCCAGCGCTACAGCAGCAATACGCTTGCCGCCGCCAAACACAGCGCCGTCACTCAAAAAGCGGGAGGAGGAATTGAATTCAAAGATCAGTTCCAAATCGCTGTTGTAAATATTTACAGCAGCCTTGTAACCGCTTTTGCCTACCACCAGAGAAAGGTAGTCATCCTCGTTGAGATTAGCAGAGATCAGAGGCATCTCAGCCTCGTTTTCCCCACGCAGCAAAATCTCTTCTTCGTTGAACACATAGTAATCCGTGCCGCCCACATCATAAGCCACGGCAAGGTTTTTACCCACACACAGAGCGGGGCGATCCATCTTCACACTCTCAGAGAGCAGCAGCTGCCCTTCAGAATCGTAAAGACGGAGCTGGGTCATGGAAAGCACCACAAGGGAATTATTCAGCGAATCAAAGCGGTTGGTTTTATCCGTTTCATAAAGGAAAACTTCCGCTTCCTCCTGTGTGCTTTTGCCGTAAGTAAAGAAACGGTTCAAAGCGTCAAAGCCTGTGCCGTCCCGCCATGCGGCCAGTAGTACAATGCTCAGCACCACCGCCAATACAGCGGCAAACACCCACCATTTTTTCTTCATTTTCTTCACGCGACGGGTGCTTTCCTGATGTTCTTCTTTTTCCTGCCGGTTTTCACGGCTTTCATGATCAGTCATTGAGTCGTTCATCCTCATACCAAACTTTAGTGAGATACAATCCTCCCGGCGGCACCGTAGGGCCTGCTGCCGTACGGTCACCCTTTTCCAGGATCACAGGGATATCCTCGGGAGTAATCTTGCCTTCCGCAGCATAGAGCACAGTGCCCGTAATGGCGCGGACCATGTTGTAAAGAAAACCGTTGGCGCAAACCTTCAGTTCCAAAAGGTCGCCCGAGCGGGTCACATAGCAGTGATAAATGGTGCGCACCGTGCTTTTCACATCGGTACCCACAGAGCGGACAGCAGCAAAATCGTGGGTACCCACAAACATCCGCGCTGCACGGTCCATCACCTCTTCATCCAGCCGCTTGGGATAAAAATAAGCGCGGTGGACATAGAAGGGATTTTTGATGCGGGAATTATAAATGCGGTAAGTATATTCCTTTTTGATGCAGGAGCCGATGGCATTGAAGTCATCATCCACCTCATAGGCCGCCATCACCACGATATCCTCGGGGATATGGGTATTGATGGCAAAAGGCAGGCGGTCAATGGGAATACGGGAAGAGGTACGGAAGTTGGCAATATAATGCTCAGCGTGAACGCCTGCATCCGTGCGCCCGCAGCCAACCAGCTTGATAGGCTCACCGCAGACCTTGGAAATGCCCCGTTCCAACGTTTCAGCAACGGTGACTTCCGTTTTCTGCACCTGCCAGCCGTGATAAGCCGTGCCATTATACATCAATTTTAAGGCGATATTACGCATATTTCGTCATTACCATCCTAATTTTGAAATCACGATCACAGCAGCAACCAGGGCTACCGCGCCGATCAAAACGAAATAATCTTCTTTTTTGCAGCGCAGCACATGCAGTTTGGTGCTGCCTTCGCCGCCATGATAGCAGCGGCACTCCATAGCAACAGAAAGCTCATCCGCGCGGCGGAACGCGCTGACAAAAAGGGGCACCAGCAGCGGCACCAGCGCTTTGGCCCGCTGAATAAGGCTGCCGTCTTCAAAGTTGGCACCGCGTGCCTTCTGCGCCGACATGATCTTATCCGTTTCTTCAATAAGGGTCGGGATAAAGCGCAGGGCAATACTCATCATCATAGCCAGCTCATGCACAGGGAAATGCAGCTTTTTCAGCGGAGAGAGCAAACTCTCAATGCCGCTGGTAAGCTTAATGGGGCTGGTGGTATAGGTCAGAAGGAAGGTGCCCATGATCAGCATCACAATGCGCAACACCATCAGCGCAGCACGCACCACACCCTCTTTGGTGATGGAAATCACCCACCAGGAGAAAATCTCTTCACCG
>JAZQUM010000007.1:0-14910 GCA_045631305.1 Oscillospiraceae bacterium
AGCGATATTCTCGTTAGAGCGATTACCCGTGACGGCATGGTTCAGGCTGCTGCAGTTTTCACCAAGGACACGGTGGAGCGTGCCCGCCAGATCCATAAAACCCTTCCTGTTGCTACGGCAGCTTTGGGCCGCGCTCTCAGCGGTGCCAGCATGATGGGTAATGCCCTGAAAGGCCAGGGCGCCAGCATTACCCTTTCCATTAAGGGCGACGGCCCTTTGGGAAATATTTTGGTAGTATCTGATACCGAAGGTAACGTGCGCGGTTACGTCAATAACCCTGCGCTGGATCTTCCTCTGCGTCCCGACGGTAAGCTGAATGTAGGCGCTGCTGTAGGCGAAGGTACCCTTACCGTGATCAAGGACCTGCAGATGCGTGATCCTTATGTGGGAACTGTAAATCTTCTGGGCGGTGAAATCGCAGAAGACATCGCAGCTTACTTCGTGGAATCCGAGCAGATCCCCACCGCCTGCGGACTTGGTGTGCTGGTGGACCGCGATCAGAGCGTGCGCGTGGCCGGCGGCTATCTCATTCAGCTGCTGCCCGGTGCCGATGAAGACACCGTCATTAAGGTGGAAGGCGGCGTACTGGCAGCCGGCAATGTGACAGGTATTCTGGATAAGAATCCCGATCCTGCCGAAATGCTGCGCACCGTGCTTTCTGACTTCGATGTGGAAATTTTGGAAACTACCCCCATTGAGTACCGCTGCTATTGCAGCCGCAAGCGTGTGGAAGCCGCGCTTATCAGCCTTGGTAAGACCGAACTGGAGAGCCTCATTGCTGAACAGGGGCAGTGCGATATTACCTGCCAGTTCTGCGATAAGGTGCATCATTTCTCCAAGAGCGATTTGACGGGCCTTCTGAAAAACGCGCAGAAAAAGTGAGAAAAATGCGGTAAAACGCGGTGAAAATGCAACAAAAAAGCATCTAGAAAAAAAGTTTAAAAAATTTGAAAATAATGCTTGACATTTCGGGATACTCTTTGTATAATAACTCTTGTCGTTCGGCAAGAGCGACATAATGATGGGAGCATAGCTCAGCTGGGAGAGCATCTGCCTTACAAGCAGAGGGTCACAGGTTCGAGCCCTGTTGTTCCCACCATTTGGCCGAGTAGTTCAGTTGGTTAGAACGCCAGCCTGTCACGCTGGAGGTCGAGGGTTCGAGCCCCTTCTCGGTCGCCATTTGCCTCTGTAGCTCAGTTGGTAGAGCAGTGGATTGAAAATCCACGTGTCGTTGGTTCGATTCCGACCGGAGGCACCACACGCAAGACCCTTGCGTGTATATGCGGGCGTAGCTCATCCGGTAGAGCGCCACCTTGCCAAGGTGGAGGTAGCGAGTTCGAGCCTCGTCGCCCGCTCCAAAAAGAAAAGGAGCAGTAATTGCTCCTTTTTCTATATGGTGACATAGCCAAGTGGTAAGGCAAGGGTCTGCAAAACCCTCATCCCCCGGTTCAAATCCGGGTGTCACCTCCACAAACCCTGAAGCCAAAAGGCTTTGGGGTTTCTTTTTGCACAAAACCGCGAAACAAATCTTTTTGCGGAAAAACTGCAAGAATGTTGTATTATCTGCACATATGTGTTATAATCGTTAGGTTGAAAAATTACGGATATAAGATCCAAGACATTTTTTTAGAAAAAGGAGAGAACTACTATGAAACCGTTAGGTATGGGCACAGCGGGCCATATTGCGACTTATGGCATTGGCCTTGTGATGCTGGTTATCACACTGTTGCTAGGCGTTTACTGGAACAAGAAACTTCCTTCCACCGTTAAGGAAGAAGGCTGGACCACCCGCGTGGTTGCGAAGATCGCTATTCTGGCTGCCGTTGCAGCTGCAGGCGGTATGATCACCATTCCCGGTCCTGCAACCTCCATCCGTCTGGACTCTCTGGCCGGCTATTTCGGCACTTTGATGTTCGGCTGGCAGGTGGGTAGCGTTATCGCTATGTTCGGCACTTTCTTCTCCAACCTCATGTCCGGCTTCTCCGGCGGCGCTGCTCTGGTGCCTTACTACATGATCAACATGGCCTTTGCTGCTACCGCTTACGGTGTGGCTTCCAAGAAGGCCGGCAAGATCGTTGGTATCGCTGTTGGTACCTTTGTAAACACCCTGTGCATTCTGCCCTGGATCGTAATGCTGGGCTGGCAGATGATGGTTACCACTCTGGTTCCCCAGATCGTGGCTTCCTGCGCAAACTGCCTCCTTTCCACCATTGCGTATACTGCCATCACCGCTGCCCGTCAGCGCAGAAAAGTGGAAGCTCCCGGTGAAATTCCCGCCGATGAAGCTGATGACGCCGATGATGCTGACGAAGATGACAGCGATGATGCTGTAGTTGCAGATGATAAGTCCGCTCCCATCATCAAGTTCGAAAATGTATCCTTCCGCTATGACAAGACCAATCGCAAGGTTCTCAAGAACATCAATCTTGAAATCAAGGAAGGCGAATTCGTGGTAATCACCGGCCCCACCGGCGCAGGTAAGACCACTCTTTGCGAAACCCTCAACGGCATTATCCCCAACTTTGTAAAGGGTCAGCTCAAGGGCAAGATCACTGTTGACGGCAAGAACCCCAAGAAGAGCAAGGTTGCTCAGATGGCACAGACCGTAGGTCTGGTGTTCCAGGATCCCGATACTCAGCTCTTCGGTATGACCGTAGAAGAAGACGTAGCTTTCGGTGCTACCAACCTGGGTTATGACTATGACGAGTGCATGCGCCGCGTGAACCGCTGCGTGGAAGAACTGAATCTCCATGCTCTCATCAACCGCAAGCCTATGGAACTTTCCGGCGGCCAGAAGCAGAGCGTTGCCATCGCTGGTATTTACGCTATGCTTCCCAAGATCATCGTTTGCGACGAACCCACCTCCATGCTGGACCCCCTGGGTAAGCGCAACATCTTCGCTCTTATTAAGCGCCTCAACAAGGAATACGGTATCACCGTTGTTCTGGTTGAACACGTTATGAGCGAAATCGTTCGCCACGCTGACAAGGTCGTGGTTATGGACAAGGGCTCCATCGTAATGCAGGGCAGCGTTGAAGAAGTCTTCTCCCAGACTGACCGCCTCAACGAACTGGGCCTTAACATTCCCGAAAGCATTGAAGCCAGCATGAAGCTGAAGGAAGCCGGCTACATCGATTCCGTTACCCTGGTTTCCGATGAACTTATCGATAAGCTCAAGGACTTCAAGCCCAAGGCAGGCGTGGAACTGGTACGCAAGCCCCGTGAACTCAAGCCCGGCGGCGACGAAACCGTGATCGATGTCAAGAACCTCACCTTCTCCTATCTTGGTGACTCCAAGCAGCTCGATGACGTGAGCCTGCAGTTCAAGCGCGGCGACTTCGTGGCTATCATTGGCCAGAACGGCGCAGGTAAGACCACTCTCTGCCGCAACATTATCGGCCTTCTGAAGTCTCAGAGCGGTTCTATCACCGTGGCAGGCATCGATGTTGCTACCAAGAGCGTTGCTGAACTTTCCGCTACCGTGGGTTACTGCTTCCAGAACCCCGATGAACAGATCTTTAAGGACAGCGTAGAAGACGAACTCTTCTTCGGTGCTGATAACCTTGGCCGTACCGATGAACACACCAAGGAACGCATCGGTCAGATCATGGAAGATGTTGGTCTTTCCGAATACAAGAAGGTTTGGCCCAAGTACCTGAGCAAGGGCGAACGTCAGCGCCTGACCATTGGCTCCATCATTGCTATGGATCCCGATGTTGTCATCGTAGACGAACCCACCACCGGTCAGGACTGGCGTGAAACCATCTGGATCATGGAACTGCTCAAGAAGATCAACGATATGGGCAAGACCATTATCATCATTACCCACAACATGGAAATCGTTTGCCGTTACTGCAACCGCGTGCTGACCATGCGTCACGGTAAGGTCCTGCTGGACGGCACTCCCGCTGAAGTCTTCGCTCATCCCGAAGAACTGGCTTCCGCATACGTACAGCCCACTGATATCACCCGCATCGCTCAGGCTCTGGATTATATGCCCAACGATGTAACTTCTGTGGACGAATTCTGCGACCTGTTCGCACAGCTTATGGAAAAGGAGGGTTAAGCCAATGTTAGTCGATTATAGAAAACTTGATACCTTCCTGCACAACCTGAACCCTCGCATCTCTCTGATGTTTGTTCTGGCTGTTATCATCGCATCCGTTGTATGGACTGACCCCATCGTGGTTACCGTGGCTACCATCGGCCTGGTAGCACTGGGCTATTCCTGCAAGTTCCCCTGGAAGCAGATCGGCTGGTTTTTGAAGATGGCTCTCTTCGCTTCCATCCTCATCACCATTATCCAGGCATTCTCCATCAATGAAGACCTTATCACCAGAGAAATGTATCAGAACATCATTCTCTTCACCGTGCCCGGTCTTGGTTGGGAATTCAACCTGGGTGGTTTCCTGTACGGTTACGCATCCAGCCTTAAGATCTATATGGTGGTTATTGCTGTTGGTATCCTGGGCTTCACCGTTGACCCCGCTACCATCATTCAGATGCTCAACCATGTTCCCTTCGCTTCCAAGCACTTTGTCTTCATCTTCTCCACTGCTTGGCGCTTCATTCCTCAGATCCAGAAGCAGCTCTTCAACCTGATGGATGCGCAGAAGACCCGCGGCATGGAACTGGAAAAGGGCAAGCTGCTGGAACGCCTGAAGAAGGTTATTCCCATCATCACTCCCCTCCTGAGCAACGCTCTGGACATCAGTGACCAGATCGCTCTTTCCATGGAAGCCCGTGCTTTCGGCTCCGGCAACAAGAATAAGTTCGTCAAGCCCAACAGCATGAACTTCGGTGTGGCTATGAGCGTGATCGTTATGGCGGCTCTCATCGCGCTGATGATCGCAGCAGCCGTTCTCTGGAACTTCGGCATTATGTAAGGTGAGGGAAGCGCATGGCTAAATGGATCACTATGGGTGCCTCTGCGCTGGATACCATCCTGAAGGTGCCCCATCTTCCCAAGGCAGATGAGATCGTTTTCCCCATCTCCATCGATCAGTTCCCCGGCGGTTCCACCGCCAACATTGCAGCAGGCCTTGGCCGTCTGGGCGAAGAAGTTGCCTTCTTCGGCAAAGCAGGCGACGATGAGGCAGGCCGTATCATTGCCGAAAGCTTCCGTGCTGACGGCGTGGATGACACTTATCTCACCATCGTTCCCGGCAACCGCAGCGGCGGCGCGTTCATCGCAGTGGATACCGAGGGCGAGCGCGTGATCTATTCCCTTGGCGGCACTACCCTTTATGAATCCTGGGATCAGGTGGATACCAAGGCTTTCGAAGGTTTGAACGGTCTCTACATCGGCGAAACTTTCGCTGAAGTAGGCGCTGAAGCTGCCAAGCTTGCCCATGAAAAGGGCGCAGTGGTGTTCTTTGGCCCCGGCGGCATTATGTGCGGCTACGGTATGGAATACCTCGCTCCCGTGCTGGCAGAAACCGATTACCTTCTGGTGAATCTCCCTGAAGCCAAGACTCTTTCCGGTTGTGAGGATAAGGAAAGCGCCATTAAGACGCTCCTTGCCGCAGGCGTAAAGAATCTGGTGCTGACGGAAGGCAGAAAGGGCTCCGGCTGCTACAGTGAGAACAGCTTCTGCACCGCAGAATCCTTTTCCGTAGAAGCCGTGGATACCACCGGTGCAGGTGACTCCTTCACCGCAGGCTTCCTTTCCGCCAAGCTCAGAGGTCTGGAAACTGCCGATTGTCTGCGCTTCGGCGCAGCCTGCGCAGCACAGACTGTGCAGCAGGTGGGCGCAAGATCTGCCCTTCCTACCCGCGCTGTGGTGGAAGACTTTCTTGCAAAGCAGTAATCAATAAAAAAAGAACCTGTCCATGGGACAGGTTCTTTTTTTATTTTGTCAGAAAATCGTCGCCTACTACGGTAAGCCCCAGCTCGCTTACCAGCTTTTCGCACTGGTCAAAGGCACAGCAAAGAGATGCGGCGCTGTGGCTGTCCCCCGAGAGGAGGACCTTGCCGCCCTTTTGAGCGATGCGCTGCAAAATGGGGGGCGCAGGGTAGGGGCTCTTGCGGTAGCGGCGGGAAATGGCGCCTGTGTTGATCTCAAAAGGTACACCCGTGGCAAGAAGAGTATCCAGCGCGCTCTGCCATGCGGCAACATAGCGGGGGTGATCTTCCTCGAAGAAGACGCCGCCTTCGTTGAACTTAGTGATAAGGTCAAAATGGCCGATAAAATCGCATTTTGTGGCGCTGACCACATCGGCTACGGCTTCGTAGTAACACTCCGCCATGGCGTAAAAATCGCCCTTAAAATGGGTGCGGCAGGTATCGTAAAAAGCCTGCACGCTTTCGTCCACGGGAAGGTAGATATCCTTCACCTTCATGTAGTGAACGGAGCCGATGACATAGTCGAATCCTTCCGTGGGCGCGGTGCTGTAGCGGTCCTGTTCCACGCCGCAGAGGATCTGGATCTTGCCTTGGTAAGCATCCTTCAATCTTGCGATCTCGGCGCGGTATTCTTCATAGCGCTCTTTTTTCAGACAGTAGCTTTCATCGAAAAAGGTGTGGGAATGGGCGGAAAAGCCAATGCGCCACAGGCCCTGTTCGAAAGCTGCGCATACCATGGCTTCGGGAGAGTTTTTCCCGTCGCAGAAGGTGGTATGGACATGGAGATCCTGATATCTCATGAAGTCATTTTCTCCTGCTTGACCTTGTGGTCGATGACATGGCGGGAAGCCAGTTCGCGGTGGATATCTTCCAGAGAGATGCCGTTTTCCACCATCAGTACCATAGCATGGTAAGCGAGGTCAGCGATCTCATAGATGGTTTCCTTCTTGTCTTCAGCCTTGGCAGCGATGATTACTTCGGTGCACTCTTCGCCGATCTTCTTGAGGATCTTATCCAGACCCTTCTGGAAGAGATAAGTGGTGTAAGAACCTTCGGGCATGGTTGCCTTGCGGCCCTTGAGAAGATCCATCAGGCCTTCCAGAGAGAATTCGCTGAGACTTTCGCTGGCCCAGACGGGATTTTCAAAGCAGGAATCGGTGCCGAGATGGCAGGCGGGGCCGTCCTTTTCCACTACTACAACAAGGGCGTCCTTGTCGCAGTCAGCGGTGATGGAAACGATGTGCTGATAGTTTCCACTGGTGTCACCCTTGAGCCAGAGCTCATTGCGGGAACGGCTCCAGAAGCAGGTGAGGCCCTTTTCCATGGAGATGGCAAGGCTTTCCTTGTTCATATAAGCCAGGGTCAGAACACGCTTGGTGACAGCGTCCACCACGATGGCGGGGATAAGACCCTTTTCGTCAAACTTCAGTTCTTCAATGTTGATCATAGTGTTTCTCCTTTTGCGGTATCAAAGGCGCATGGGGATGCCGCGGGCGGCAAGCTGCGCTTTCAGGTCGGGAATGGCCACTTCGCCGAAGTGGAAAATAGAGGCAGCAAGACCTGCATCCACCTTGGGAAGGGTCTCAAAAAGGGTGACAAAGTCTTCCATGCAGCCGGCACCGCCGGAGGCGATGACAGGCACGCTGACCGCGTCGCACACGGCGCGGAGCATTTCAAGGTCAAAGCCCTTCTTCACGCCGTCAGTATCAATGGAGTTCACCACCACTTCGCCTGCGCCTTCGCCCACGCAGCGGCGGATCCACTCAATGGCTTCCATGCCGGTATCTTCGCGGCCGCCCTTGGCAAAGACGCGGAATTCACCGTTCACACGCTTAATGTCAACGGAGAGGACCACGCACTGGTCACCGTAGAGCTTGGCAGCTTCCCCAATGATGGCGGGGTTGCGGATGGCGCCGGAGTTGACGCTCACCTTGTCCGCGCCGCACTTGAGCACGCGGTCAAAGCCGGCAACAGAATTGATACCGCCACCTACCGTGAGAGGAATGAAGATGGTGCGGGCCACTTCGGTAAGGATATCGGTGAAGAGCTTGCGGCCTTCGGAGGAGGCGGTGATGTCATAAAACACCAGCTCGTCTGCGCCGCAGGCGCTGTAGTACTGGCCCAGCTCCACGGGGGAGGAAACATCGCCAAGGCCCTGGAAATTCACGCCCTTGACAACGCGGCCGTCTTTTACATCCAGACAGGGGATGATGCGTTTTGTGATCATTTTGCCACCTCGATCGCTTCTTTCAAGTCGATGGCGCCCGTGTACCATGCTTTGCCGATGATGGCGCCGTAGAGATCTTTTTCACGGAGTTTTTTCACATCTTCCATGGAGGAAACACCGCCGGATGCCACGATCTGCATGTTGCAGCGGCGGGAGAGCTCCTGATAGAGGGCGTGATTGGTGCCCTGCATGGCGCCGTCCTTGGAAATGTCGGTGCAGATGAGGGTCTTGACGCCCATAGCCTGCATCTTTTCACAGAATTCGAAAGCATCGATGCCGGACTTTTCCGTCCAGCCGTGGATGGCCACTTCACCGTCCTTGATGTCCACACCAACGGCTACCTTTTCGCCGTATTTGGCAACGGCTGCTGCCAAGAATTCGGGGTCTTTCACAGCGGCAGTACCCAGGATCACACGGTCGATGCCTGCGGCGATGTAGCGGTCCACCACTTCCATGCTGCGGATGCCGCCGCCGATCTCACAGAAGAGGGAAGTATTCTTGGTGAGAAGGGTCACGGTATCGATGTTGGGGGTGGTGCCGGACTTGGCGCCTTCCAGATCTACGATGTGAAGGTGGGTGGCACCTGCAGCTTCAAAAGCGCGGGCCACTTCCAGCGGGTTTTCGTTGTAAACAGTCATCTGAGCATAGTCGCCTTTGTAAAGACGGACGGCTTTGCCTTCATACAAATCGATAGCGGGGAAAATCAGCATAATTTACACCTCGCAGAATGCCTTAAGGATGTTAAGGCCCACGTTGCCGCTCTTTTCGGGGTGGAACTGGCAGCCAAAGACATTGCCGCTGGCAACGGCTGCGGTGAGTTCTGCGCCGTATTCTGCCGTGGCGATGACGCTTTCCTCGCACTTGGCACCGTAGAAAGAGTGGACGAAGTATACGCAGTCGCCCTCTTTGATGTAGCGGAAGAGGGGGTTATCGGGCTGCTTGAAATGCAGCGCATTCCAGCCGATGTGGGGGATCTTCAGCCCTGCGGGGATCACATCTTCAATGGGGCGGATCTCGCCGGGGATGAGGCCGAGACCCTTGTGCTCGCCATATTCATAGCCGACATCGAAAAGCAGCTGCATGCCAAGGCAGATGCCAAGGAAGGGTTTGCCGCTTTTGGCTTCCGAAATGAGCAGATCCACAAGACCCGTGGCGCGGAGCTTGTCAGCAGCATCGCCGAAAGCGCCCACACCGGGAAGAATGATGCGCTCAGCCTTTTTCAGAACTTCGGCATCGTTTGTCACCACAGAGTCTGCTCCGATGGCGGCAAGGGAACTATTCAGGGAAAAGAGGTTTCCCACACCGTAGTCAACAATAGCGATCATTACAGAACTCCTTTGGTAGAGGGGATCTCGTCAGAAAAGGCGGGATCGATGGCAACGGCCTCTTTCAGACTGCGAGCCACAGACTTGAAAGCGCCTTCAATGATGTGGTGGGAATTGCTGCCGGCCATCTTCTTGAAGTGCAGGGTGTACTGAGCGTTGCGGGTGAAGGCCAGGAAAAATTCTTCTACCAGTTCGGTGTCAAAAGTGCCAACCTTTTCCGTGGGAACGCTGAGGTCGAAGCCAAGGAAGCTGCGGCCGGAAATATCCACAGCGGAGAGGATCAGCGCTTCATCCATGGGAAGGATGGTGCTGCCGTAGCGGCAGATGCCGCGCTTTTCGCCAAGAGCATCATTAAAAGCCTTGCCAAGGGCAATGCCGATGTCTTCCACCGTGTGGTGGTCATCCACATAGGTGTCGCCATCGCACTTGACGGTAAGGTCAAAGCGGCCGTGGCGGGCAAACAGGGTCAGCATGTGGTCGAGAAAACCGCAGCCGGTGGCAATGTCGGATACACCCTTGCCGTCCAGCTCCAGTGCGAGGGAGATGCGGGTCTCGGCGGTATTTCTTTCAATCGTAGCGTTTCTCATATTATGCCTCCAGAATCACTTTGATGGCGTTCAAGAATGCGTCCATCTGCTCGCGGGAACCCACGGTGACGCGGATATAGGGAGAGATGATGGGCTTTTGGAAGTGGCGCACCAGAATGCCCATGGACTTGAGCTTGGTGTAAAGCTCGCCGCCATCCGCAGTTTCGTGACGGGCGAAGATGAAGTTCGCCTTGGAATCGGTGCAGGTAAAGCCCAGCTTTTTGAGCTCTGCCATGGTATAGGCGCGGTTTTCCATAATGGTGGCGCAGTTGGCGCGGGTGTAAGCTTCGTCTTCCACCACGCCAAGGCCTGCAGCCATGGTCATGCGGTTGATGTTATAGGGATTGGTGGAATACTTCACCGTGTTCAGGTCCTGAATGAGGGCCTTGGAGCCGATGCCAAAGCCAAGGCGGGCGCCTGCCATGGAGCGGCTCTTGGAGAAGGTCATGGTCACCAGCAAATTATCATACTTGCGGATGAGGGGTACGCAGCTTTCCCCGCCAAAGTCCACATAGGCTTCATCCACCACCACAACGCTGTCAGGGTTACCCTTGAGGATCACTTCGATCTCTTCGGGGGAGAGGGCGATGCCTGTGGGGGCATTGGGGTTAGCGATGATGATGGTCTTGTTGATGCCCACATAGTCCTTAGGATCAATGGTGAGGTCTTCCTTCAGGGGGATGGCATCATAGGGAACGGCATTGATCTGGGCGAAAACGGGGTAGAACCCATAGGAGATGGCAGGGCAGACAACACCGTGGTCGGCATCGCACCAAGCCATCACCGCGAAGTTCAGCACCTCGTCGGAGCCGTTAGTCAAAAGCAGCTCGTCCTTTTCCACCCCGTAAAGCTCTGCCAGCTTTTCGGTGAGTTCGCGGCAGTCGGGGTCGGGATAAAGCTGCAGCTTGGCGGCCGCTTCAGCGGCATACTTCTGCGCCTTGGGAGAAGGCGGGAAGGGGGATTCGTTGGTATTGAGTTTTACATATTCGGTGTCCTTGGGCTGCTCACCGGGGGTGTAGGGCACAAGGCAATCGTATTTAGCGCTGAAAAAACGGCTCATGGATCATTCCTCCAGTCGGCTCAGGGCGCTTTTGGCGTGGGCGGTGAGCCCTTCCTGCTGGGCAAAGTAAGCAACGTCCTTTGCCACCTTGCCGAAAGCCTCCTTGGTGTAATAGGTGTACTGGGTCTTCTTCACGAAATCATCAACGGAAAGGGGATTGGAGAAGCGCGCCGTTCCGCTGGTGGGAAGGGTGTGGTTGGGGCCTGCGAAATAGTCGCCCAGAGCTTCGGGGCAGTTGCGGCCCATGAAAACGGAGCCTGCGTGGCGGATGGAATCCAGATAATCGAAGGGATTATCCACGCACAGTTCCAGATGCTCGGGAGCGATAGCGTTGGAAATTTCAATGGCGGAGGCCAGGTCATCAGCTACGATGATCTTGCCGTTGGCGTCGATGGATGCGCGGGCGATGTCGGCGCGTTCCAGCAGGGGGATCTGGCGCTCCAGCTCTGCGCTGACCTTTTCGGCCAGTTCCATGGAATCGGTCACCAGAACGGCGCTGGCCAGCTTGTCGTGCTCGGCCTGAGAGAGAAGGTCGGCTGCCATGCATCTTGCGTCGCTCTTGCCGTCAGCTACGATGAGGATCTCGCTGGGGCCTGCGATCATGTCGATGGCCACCTGACCGAAGACCTGCTTCTTGGCTTCTGCCACGAAGGCATTGCCGGGGCCTACGATCTTATCCACACGGGGCACGCTTTCGGTGCCGTAAGCAAGGGCGGCAACGGCCTGGGCGCCGCCTACTTTGAAGATCTTATCCACCCCTGCGATGTTGGCTGCTGCCAGGATCACGGGGTTCACCTTGCCGTCCTTATTGGGAGGGGTCACCATCACCACTTCACCCACGCCTGCGATCTTGGCGGGGATGGAGTCCATAAGAACGGTGGAGGGATAAGCGGCGGTGCCGCCGGGAACATACAAGCCGGCTCTATCGATGGGGATCACCTTCTGACCCACCACGATACCGGGCTGATCGTTGAGGATGAAGCTGTTGCGCACCTGACGGGAATGGAAGCGGCGGATGTTTTCTGCGGCCTTACGGAGAATTTCCAGAAATTCTTCGCTGACAAGGCCCATGGCTTCTTCCATTTCCTCGCGGGATACCTGCAGGGAGGTGAGCTTGGCTTTATCAAACTTTTCGCAGTAGGCGAAAAGGGCCTTGTCGCCGTTGGCGCGAACGTCTGCAATGATGTCGGAGACGATGCTCTCCACGTCTACCTTGGGTTCTACGCGGGCAAAGACTTCCTCAGCCTTCACCTCGCCGAATTTCATGATCTTGATCATTTTCCTGCCTCCATCTGTGCCTGCATTTCTTTGAGCAGCTTTTCAATGGGCGCGGTCTTGAACTTGAAGCTTGCCTTGTTGGCAATGAGACGGGCGCTGATGGGAACGATGGTCTCCACCACTTCCAGATTATTTTCCTTCAGTGTGGTGCCCGTTTCCACGATATCCACGATAACATCGGAAAGACCCAGAATGGGAGCGATCTCGATGGAACCGTTCAGGTGGATGATGTCGATGTCGCGGCCCATGGAGTTATAGTACTGCTGGGCGATGTTGGAGAACTTGGTAGCTACACGCAGCGTGCGCTGGGGATCATCACGGAAGTCCTTCATGGCGGCAACAGCCATGCGGCACTTGCCGATATCCAGGTCCATCAGTTCGTAAACTTCGGGTTCATACACAAGAAGAATGTCCTTGCCGGCAACACCGATGTCGGCGGCGCCGCGCTCTACATAGATGGCTACGTCAGAGGGCTTTACCCAGAAATAGCGGACATTAACTTCGGGATTTTCAAAAATCAGTTTGCGGTTAGGCTCATGGATGGAGGGGCATTCAAAACCTGCCTTTTCAAACATGGCGTATACCTTTTCGCCCAAACGGCCCTTGGGCAGGGCGATGTTAAGCATATTCTTCAATGGTTTCTACCCCGCTTTCGGTGAGTTTGAGAAGGGAAGCGTATTTTACCTTTTCGGGCACTTTCTTCTGCGCGGAAACGCTCTTGCCCTGCTTCTGCAGCTGCTGCACAGCGTATCTTACATCGCCTGCGGAAGCGGTGTCATCATAGAGGAGAATGGCATCCACGTCGAAGGCGCTGGTGTTACGGTAAAACATTTCCAGAAGATCCAGATACACCGCAAAACCGATAGCACGGGACTTGCGGCCCATCTTGGAGAGAAGACGGTCATATTCGCCGCCGGAGAGAACGGCAGAGGGGATGCCGTTGATAAAGCCTTTGAAAACAACGCCGTTATAGATGTTGGCATTGTTGGTAACGGAGAAGTCCAGACGAAGCACATCGTTTGCTTCGCTTTCGGCCAGCGCTTTGCAGATGGCCCGCAGGTCGCGGAGGGCGGCATCATTGGAAAGACCGCCCAGAATGCCGTCCAGCGCGGGGAGCACTTCGGCGGGGGTGCCGTAAGTGGAGACAAGGCGGGAAAGGATGCCGGCCTTCACTTCGCTGACACCTACAGCGCGGCAGATGGCAGCAAGCTCGTGGAGATTCTTTTCACCGATGCAGCGCCAGATCTCGCTCTGGGTCTCTTCGCCCACGCCAAAACTTTCGATAACGTAGGAAACGATATCCATCTGGGAGATATCCAGCACGCAATCGTCGCTGATGGCCTTGAGACTCTTGGCAGCCAGCTCCAGCACTTCGCAGACACAGTAAGTGTCCACATTGCCCATGCATTCAAGGCCCACCTGCATCAGTTCCTTGAAAGAGCGGGTCCCCTTGGAGATGCGGTATACATTTTCGTTGTAGTAAACCTTGCTGACGGTTTCGGGATCGTCCTTACTGTTTTTGATGATGGAAAGGGTCACGTCGGGCTTGAGAGCCATGAGCTTTCCGTTGGTATCGGTAAAGGTGATAACATGGTCGCTGAGGAGGAATTCCTTATTGCGGACATACAGATCGTATTCCTCGAATTTGTTCATTTTATAGGGAGCGTAGCCGTAGCTCTTATAAAGGTCCCGCAGGGCAAAAACGGCTTTTTCTTCGCTTTTGAGAGTCATGTTCACCATGTTATGCTTCCTCCGTTTCGCTGAGTTTTTCGATGGCGGCCTTGTAACCGCCGCTGCCATAGGCAAGGCATTTGTTCACGCGGCCGATGGTGGCGGTGCTGGCGCCCACTGCGGCGGCGATCTCCTGATAACTTTTGCCGTTTGAAAGCAGCAGCGCGATCTCCAGACGCTGGGAGATATCCTGCAGCTCCTTGATGGTGCAGATATCTTCAAAGAAGCGGTAGCAGTCCTCATGGGACTCCAGATTCAAAATGGCGGAAAAAAGCTTATCCACAGAGGGATTGTGCAGATCGATCATGTTATCAGGCTCCTTTTCAGGGATTTATGATTGTTTACCATGTTAGCACAATAAAGCGATAAAGTCAAATGGCGATTCGCACAAATGAACCGTTGATAGCACAAGGCTTTTGTGGCATTTGACAATGTTCGGCTTACTCCCTTTTACCTTTTGGACTGATTTGAGATATAAAGAACCTCCCTTCGTCGAAGTGACGGAGGGAGGTATGTTCGTGGGCCGCAACCGATCAATCAATTGGAATTTACTATCTCTTTTTGTAAATAACCAACTCCGGATTTTCTCCGTTTTCTTCGTAAGTGCAAACGAGTAAAAAATCCATATTAGCGGCAATACCAAAACAACGGTCGCCACCGAATTCGCATTCAAGCTGACTGCCGAGATAGGCGGCATTATCATCAAGAAATTTTACGCTCTGCCCGTTCGGGAGGCGGTATTCCAGATTGATAAAACTTCCGGACAACACATTCAGATTTTCCACCCTGGGTAAGCCCTCGATATGAAGCAGGGTGTTAAATTCGTGGATAAGCTGCTGCTTGAACTCTTCAAACTTT
>JAZQUM010000008.1:0-24697 GCA_045631305.1 Oscillospiraceae bacterium
CCCTGAGTTTAAGGGCGCGGGACACAAGGTTGTCCTCTTAACACCCGATTATGATGAAAACGGCCTGCCTACCAAGGATAGCGTTCTCGCTCTCTTTGATAAGGTTTATGCGGCGATTTCCGCAGGTAAGGTTGTTTCTGCTTACACTCCTACCTTCGGCGGTATCGCTGAGGGCATCATGAAGATGTGCTTCGGTAACGGCGTTGGCTTCGAATTTGAACCCTCCCTGACTCTGGACGAACTCTTCGGCTACAGCTACGGTTCCTTCCTCATGGAAGTGACTGACGATGTGGTGGAAGGCGACCTTCTGGGTTATACTACCGAAGAAGAAGCTCTCGTTTACGGCGAAACCAAGCTTGCTCTCAGTGATGTCTTCGCTGCTTACGAAGGCAAGCTCGCTTCCGTTTATCCCGCAACCGCTCCCGTGGATGCTCCCAAGCCCGAAGCTTATGCCTTCAAGGCTGAATCCTACGCTGCTCCCGCAGTGAAGAGCGCAAAGCCCACCGTGGTGATCCCTGTATTCCCCGGCACCAACTGCGAATATGACGCAGCCCGCGTGCTGGAAGCTGCAGGCGCCAAGGCTGAGATCATGGTCATCAACAACCTGACTGCCTCCGGCGTTGCACGCAGCGTAGAAGAATTCGCAGCTAAGGTTAAGAACGCTCAGATGATCTTCATCCCCGGCGGCTTCTCCGGCGGCGACGAGCCCGATGGCTCCGGTAAGTTCATCACTGCATTCTTCCGCAACGCAGCTGTTTGCGAAGCTACCATGGAACTTCTGGAAAAGCGCGACGGTTTGATGGCAGGTATCTGCAACGGCTTCCAGGCTCTCATCAAGCTGGGTCTCGTGCCTTACGGCAAGATCATGGAAACCGACGCAAATTGCCCCACCCTCACTTATAACTGCATCGGCCGCCACCAGTCCCGTCTGGTGCGCACCCGCATCGCGTCCAACAAGTCTCCCTGGCTGCGCTACACCAACGTGGGCGATGTTTATACCGTGCCCATCTCCCACGGTGAAGGCCGCTTCCTGGCAAGCGATGAGCTGGTAGCAAGCCTTGCAGCAAACGGTCAGATCGCAACGCAGTATGTTGACATGAACGGCGATCCGACGTATGATATTCTTTATAACCCCAACGGCTCTGTTGCCGCTATTGAAGGCATCACCTCTCCCGACGGCCGCGTCTTCGGTAAGATGGGTCACTCCGAGCGTATCGGCAACGGCCTCTACCGCAACGTACCCGGTGAATATGACATGGGCATGTTCCGCGCCGCCGTGGACTACTTCAAATAAAAGAAAGGAAATCGAATCATGGCTCATTACTACTCCGAACCCTCCCGCACTTTCAGTGAATATCTGTTGGTGCCCGGCTATACCTCTCCTGAGTGTATTCCTGCCAATGTCAGCCTGAAGACCCCTCTTGTTAAGTTTAAGAAGGGTGAACAGAGCGCGATTTCCCTGAATATCCCTATGGTTTCCGCCATCATGCAGTCCGTTTCCAACGACAGCATGGCAATTGCCCTCGCTAAGGAAGGTGGCCTGAGCTTTATTTACGGTTCTCAGTCCATTGAAGATGAAGCCGCCATGGTAGCCCGCGTCAAGGGCTACAAGGCAGGTTTCGTTACCTCCGTTTCCAACCTCACCGTAGACGCTACTTTGAACGATGTTCTGGCGCTGAAGGAAAAGAACGGCTTCTCCACCATCGCCATCACCGAAGACGGTCAGCCCAACGGCAAGCTCATGGGCCTTGTCACCAGCCGTGACTACCGTGTCAGCCGCATGACCGGCGATGAAAAGGTGGGCGATTTCATGACCCCCTTCTCCCGCCTCATCACCGCTCCCGACACCGTAACGCTGAAGGAAGCCAACAACATCCTCTGGGAAAACAAGCTCAATGCTCTTCCCGTTATCGATGAAAACCAGTGCCTGAAGTATTTCGTTTTCCGCAAGGACTATGACAGCCACAAGGAAAACCCCTTGGAACTGCTGGATAGCGACAAGCGCTATATGGTAGGCGCAGGTATCAACACCAAGGACTATGCTGAGCGTGTTCCCGCTCTGCTGGCTGCCGGCGCAGACGTTCTCTGCATCGACTCTTCCGAAGGTTACACCTGTTGGCAGGCACAGACCATCGCTTTCATCCGTGAAAAGTACGGTGACAGCGTTAAGGTTGGCGCAGGCAACGTTGTTGACCGCGACGGCTTTTTGTTCCTTGCTGAAGCAGGCGCTGACTTCGTTAAGGTCGGTATCGGCGGCGGCTCCATCTGCATCACCCGTGAGCAGAAGGGCATTGGCCGCGGTCAGGCTACCGCGCTCATCGAAGTGTGCGCTGCCCGCGACGAATATTATGAAAAGACCGGTATCTATGTTCCCGTCTGCTCCGACGGCGGTATCGTTCATGACTATCACATGACTCTGGCACTGGCTATGGGCGCAGACTTCATGATGCTGGGCCGTTACTTCGCCCGCTTCGATGAATCTCCCACTCCCAAGGTTCTGGTCAACGGTCACTATGTGAAGGAATACTGGGGCGAAGGCTCCAACCGCGCCCGCAACTGGCAGCGCTATGACCTGGGCGGCAAGGGCAAGCTGGCCTTCGAAGAAGGCGTTGACTCCTACGTCAGCTATGCAGGCCCCCTCCATGACAACGTGGAAAAGAGCCTCTACAAGGTAAAGAGCACCATGTGCAACTGCGGCGTGATCAACATTCCCGATCTGCAGCGCGATGCCAAGATCACTCTGGTTTCCGCTACCAGTATCGTAGAAGGCGGCTATCACGACGTTACTTTGAGAAGCGCCAGCATGAAGGAATAAGAGGAAAGCACTATGGCAACGATTCTGGACGGCAAGGCTCTTGCCGCTAAAATGCGCCTTGAGATCGCGGAAGAAGTGAAGGCTCTTCCCCGCAAGCCCGGCATGGCTGTGATCCTTGTGGGTGATAACCCCGCTTCCCGCCTCTATGTTTCCAATAAGGAAAAGGACTGCGCTGAGTGCGGCTTTGCAAGCTTTGAATATAAGCTGCCTGAAGAGGCTACCGAAGAGGAAGTCCTCTCCATTATTGACGAGCTCAACAAGCGCGACGATGTGGACGGTATCCTTGTGCAGCTGCCCGTGCCCAAGCACATCAGCGAGCGCAAGATCATCGAGGCCATCAGCCCCGCCAAGGACGTGGATGCCTTCCACCCCGAAAACGTGGGCCGCATGACCATCGGCCACTCTCTCCTTTGGCCCTGCACCCCCAGCGGTGTCATGGAAATGCTGAAGGCATATAACATTGAAGTTGCAGGCAAGCATTGCGTTGTCATCGGCCGCTCCAACATCGTGGGCAAGCCCATGGCGCTGCTGCTCCTTGCCGATAACGGCACCGTCACCGTCTGCCACTCCAAGACCCCCAACCTCAAAGAAGAGTGCCTCAAGGCAGATATTCTGGTTTCCGCCGTGGGCCGCATCGGTCTTGTTACCGCTGATATGGTAAAAGAAGGCGCTGTTGTTATCGACGTTGCCATGAACCGCAACGAACAGGGCAAATTCTGCGGCGACGTGGTCTACAGCGAAGTTGCCGAAAAGGCATCCTTCATCACTCCAGTGCCCGGCGGCGTTGGCCCCATGACCCGCGTGATGCTGATGAAGAATGTCCTGACCGCCGCAAAAGCCCGCATGTGATCTTTTAAGCCATTTTGCTCCATATCTTCGTTATCCTCGCTTGATGTACCCTCTGTACACCTGCGCTCGTCTGCCTTGATCTGAAGCAAAATCATCTCAAAATCCCCAGCGCTGTTTGAAGGCTAATTGAAACAAAAAAAGAAGAGGATGCTCAAGCATCCTCTTCTTTTTTTGTTTTGGGCTGTTTTTTTGATTCGCGATGCGCACCTGCTGCCATGGCTGCAGAAAAGCAACCTAAAAGCCGCAGACCGTCTTCCGCTATCCATGAGCGGGTAGCGTGGTCAGTGTACCAAATAAAGACGGCATAACCGACGAAACTGATAAAAGCCACAGCGGTCCAAATGACAAAGGCTCTGTAATGCTGCTCAGGTGTTTTAGTGCGCGTTTTTTTAGCTTTTCCGCTTGCTTTTCTGATATAGGAGAAGACCATAAAAACAGCAACGCCCAAAAGGCTCACGATATAAATTGTCCAGCGGGCGATCTCACTTTTCGAAGACCAGGGGAGAATGGCTTCCCGATAGAGAAACCACGCGGAAAGGGCGGCAAAGACCAGCGCAATGATAGCAAGGTGCAGTTCACCGTAAGGGTGCGGTTCCCGTGGCATTTTGCGGCGCTGTTCCCGATCAAACTTGTTGAGAGCGTGTTTGCGATCCATGGCGGCACCTCCTTTTTATCATTTTATCAAAAAAATGTGAACAAAAAAAGAAGAGGATGCCAAACATCCTCTTCTTTTTAATTTTCTTTTGCAGCCTTTTTGGCTTCTTTTTCTTCTTTATGGGCCTTGAAGTCCTTTATGGCATTCATGGTGAAGATCACAGGAATGATGCAGCTCATCACCAGCGTTTCCGTTACCTGACCTGTAGCGATCAGAGAACCGACGATCAGAACGATCCAGACAGGTACCGTCAAAGTTTCCAAAATGGCGCGGCGCAGATAATTTACGGGTTCGTCTTCGGGAACGCCGCGTACTTTGCGCTTTTTATGGGAGCCTAATTTCATACCAATCACCTCTGTCTTTTTATTATAGCAAAGGCGGTTAGGCTTGTCAAAGGTATGGGGGCTGGAGTAAAATAAAGAAAAAACCAAAGGAGTCGGTTATGAAGATCATTGCCCACATCCGCACGGATTTCCCCACCAAGTTTGGCGTGCCCCGTCAGGCAGGGGTGGTGGAGAGCCTCACGGGCCGTATCGTTTTTGAAAAAGAATACCGCAATGCCGCCGCCCTCAAGGGGCTGGAGGGCTTCTCCCATATCTGGCTCATCTGGCAGTTTTCCAAAGCCGTGCGGGAGACCTGGTCGCCCACCGTGCGCCCGCCCCGTCTGGGAGGTAATGCCCGCATGGGTGTTTTTGCCACCCGTTCGCCCTTTCGCCCCAATCCCATTGGGCTCTCCTGCGTGAAGCTGGAGCGTGTGGAAGAAGATGGCGCTGACGGGCCTTGCATTGTGGTTTCGGGTGTGGATCTGATGGACGGCACCCCTATTTACGATATCAAGCCTTACATTCCCTATGCCGACTGCAAGGTGGAAGCCACCGCAGGCTTCACAGGGGGACTGGACGAGCGGCTGCTGGAAGTAAATTGCGCCGAAGCGCTTCTGGTTTCTTTCCCCGCTGAGCGTCGCGCCGCCCTTTTGGAGACCCTTTCCCACGACCCCAGACCCTCTTATCAGGAAGACCCTGAGCGGGTGTACGGCATGGCCTTTGCGGGCTTTGACGTGCGCTTCACCGTGGCGGAAGGCACCCTGACCGTCAGGGAAATCCTGCCGTTGCAAGAGAATGAAAAATAAAGTATAATAAAAAAGTTAAGTCTATACATGAGGAGGACATCCCATGAGCAGAATCAGCAAAGAAAATTACTATCTGGATATTGCCGAAACCGTGCTGGAGCGCGCCACCTGCCTGCGCCGTGTGTACGGTGCCATCATCGTGAAAAACGATGAAATCATCTCCACCGGTTATAACGGCGCCCCCCGCGGCCGTCAGAACTGCTCTGACCTTGGCTTCTGCTTCCGTGAAGCCATGCAGGTGCCCCGCGGCGAGCGCTATGAGCTCTGCCGCAGCGTTCACGCTGAGGCCAATGCCATCATCTCCGCTTCCCGCCGCGATATGGTGGGCGGCACCATCTATCTGGTAGGCCGTGACGCACAGACCAAGGAACTTCTTGGTGATGCCACTTCCTGCTCCATGTGCCGCCGCCAGATCATCAACGCCGGCCTTGAAAAGGTGGTCATCCGCCGTACTCCCACCGAATTTGAAGTAGTCCCCGTAGAAGACTGGATCACCGAAGACAACATGGAACTGCAGGATCTGCAGGAAACCATCCGCGCGCTGAAGAAAAAGTAAGCCAAAGAAGGGAGGCGAAAGCCTTGAAAACAGGACTTGTCACCTTTTTCCATATCCATCATTACGGCGCCCATCTTCAGGCTTGCGCCACCGCGAAAAAAGTGCAGGCGCTGGGCAGCGAATGCGAGATCGTGAATTATTATGTAAACCAGGATAATTCTCTTTTCCGCAAGGGCAAAAGCCCCCGTGCCTTGGCGGCCAATGCCCACACCGCGCTCCATAAGGCGGCTTTACAGCGCCGTTATGACCGTTTTGAAGCCTTTGCTGCAGAGCATCTGCCCATCGGGGAGACCTTCTATCCCGATAGCGCGGCGCTGCATGCGGCAAAGCCTGCTTACGATGTAGTGCTTTCCGGCAGCGACCAGATCTGGAACCCCCTGATCTTCCCCGATAAGCACTTTGACAGCGTTTATTTCGGCACCTTTACCGAGGCTCGCCGCATTGCCTATGCCCCCAGCTTTGCCATTAAGGAAGTGCCCAATGGCATGGAAGAGGAGTTGGCGGGTTATCTCAAGGAATTCACACACATTTCCACCCGCGAAAAGCAGGGCGGCAAGATCGTGAAAACCGTTACGGGGAAAGATGTTCCCACCGTGCTGGATCCCACGCTGCTTTTGAACCGTGAGGAGTGGAGCGCCATTGCCAAAAAGCCTGCCCTTGCCGGCGGCTATATCCTTGCTTACTGCATCAATAAGCCCGGTGCTCTGAGTGCCTATATCGAGCGCCTGGCCGCCGAAACGGGCCTTCCCGTGGTGCAGCTTTGCGGCATCCGCGGCAAAGTGCATCCCAAGGCAAAGCAGGTGCTGGATGCAGGCCCTGCGGAATTTTTGGGCTGGTTTGAAAATGCCAGCTATGTTTGCACCAATTCCTTCCACGGAACGGTGTTCTCCACCGTGTTTCAGAAGCCCTTCTTCACCACCGTTGCCCCCCACGAAATGGGAGACCCCACCGTGAGCCGCACGGGAAATCTCCTCTCCGCCCTGGGGCTTACCCGCCGCATTATCGGCAGATCTGACACGGCAGAGCTGCTTGCGCCCATTGATTATGCCGCGCTGGAAAGCCGCCTTGTGGCTTTGCGTGAGAGATCGGCAAGATATCTCCGCTGCGCGCTGGAAAACGTGCCCTTCGAGGAAGAAGAAAATGAAAAAGCGGCGAAAGCCATGCTCTCTCCCGCCGAAAAATGCACAGGCTGCGCGGCCTGCGCCAATATCTGCGCCCTTGGCGCCATCACCATGGTGCGGGATAAGGAAGGCTTCCTTGCCCCCAAGGTGGATAAAGAAAAATGCGTCGGCTGCGGCCGCTGCACTGCCGTTTGCCCCCTGCTTTCCCAGCGGGAAGAAAATGGCGGCGCGCCTGCTGTCTTTGCCGCGTGGAATGGAGACGATATCGTTCGCCGCGATTCCACTTCCGGCGGCGTCTTTTCCCTCATAGCCGATTTCATTCTGGAAAGCGGTGGTGTGGTCTTTGGCGCGGCTATGGATTCCAAAATGCACGTTAAGCACACGGCTTGCTGGGAGAAAAAGGAACTTTGGCGGCTTCGCGGCGCAAAATATGTGCAAAGCGAAATCGGCAATGCCTATCAGGAAGTGAAAAACGCCCTGAAGACCCGCCCTGTGCTCTTTAGCGGTACGCCCTGTCAGGTGGACGGGCTCTACCGCTTCCTTGGTGAGCGGCCCGAAAATCTTATTACCTGCGACCTTGTGTGCCACGGTGTGCCGTCCCCCGGTGTGTGGGAGGATATAGCGGCGCTGCTGCAGCGCAAGCGTGGCCGCGCGCTGCACACGGTGCGCTTCCGCAACAAGGTGACGGGGTGGAAAAATTCCCATCTGACCCTTCTCTATGAAGATGGCACCGCAGACTCCAAGCCTTTGATGCAAACCGAGTTTGGCCGCGCTTTCGGCAAGGCTCTGTTCCTGCGCCAAAGCTGCCATGCCTGCCAGTATGCTAACCTCAACCGCCCTGCGGACTTCACCTTGGGTGATTTCTGGGGCATGGAGGAAGAGGATATGCCCAAAGAGCAGCGAAAAGGCGTCTCCCTCCTCCTTGTGAACACGGAAAAGGGCAGCCACCTTTTCGGTCAGCTGCCCATTTGCAAAGAGCGTCGCAGTATAGAAGAGGCGGTTGCAGGCAACCCCCGTCTGGCAGCGCCGCTGCCCCGCACGGCGGAGCGCTCGGCCTTCTTTGCCGCCTATGCACTCCTTCCCTTTGAAGAGGTGCGAAAGCGCTTTTTGAAGCTGCCTCCCGTGCATTACCGTGTGGCTGCCAAAGTGCTGACACCGCAGATGAAAGAGAAGATCCGTAAGATCCTCAAGTGATCAGCGCTTTACCGCAAGAATATAGTGTACCCCATCCGGCGCGGAGAGTCTTCGCGCCGGATCTTTTTCGGCCTCCGCACTGAAGAACTGTTCCTGCATGGCTGCCTGATCCAGATGCTCGTAGGCAAGGAAGCCGCAGCGGTCGAAAAGGGCTTCCACAGCGGCAGGCGCAAAGGCGGAGTAATCCATCACGATGCAGCTGCCAAGGGGCATGAGGGGGGAGAGAGTGGCCACGAGAAGTTCAAGGTCCTTGATAGACATGGAGTCTGCCGTTTCCAGAAGGGAGCAGAAGGTGACCTTGCTCTTATCGAAGCGGGCATCTTCTTCCAGGGCCGCGGCGCTTTCTTCCACTTTGGCGGGCACCTGATAGATAAACTTGCGAAGACCCTCGCCGCACTCGGTGAAGCGCTCAGCGCGTTCGGCGAGCATTTCGGGGGTATCCACAAGGAAGGTTTCCAGCGTTCTGCGCCAGCTGCCGTCCCGATGGGGGGAGAGGTCGAAGCCTGCGTTCAAGATCACATACTGCTTGGCACCCAGCACCACCGCCGTCTGCAAGCTGCGCTCGCAAAAAGCGATGCGGGCCAGAATAGCGGAAGAGAGGGTGCCCAGAGCGGCTTCGTAGCGCTCGTCCTCATCAGCGATATCACCGGCCAGCAGCGCGGCATTTTGCATCAAACTGCCTGCCATCCATGCTCTCTCCCCGGGGAAGAGCAGTTTTTCGGCAAGGGGCGCGCCCTGCTCAGCTAAAATAAAAAGCGTCATCAATTCGCGGATGGTATTCGTCATGTAAATCACCTCATTATTTTGAATACACCAAACAGCCCAAAAGTGCAAGACTTGAAATTTTGCCGATTTTGTGGTAATGTAACGGCGGAAAGGTTCTGCAAAAGCAGGGCCTTTTGCGCTAAAGGAGGGAGAAAGATGCTGAAAAAGGTTTATATCGAAATCACCAACTGCTGCAATCTCTCCTGCGTGTTCTGCCCCGGAACCCGCCGAAAAAAGCACTTTATGACGGCGGAGGAATTTGCCAAGGTGCTGCAAAATATCCGCGGGCAGACGGAGTATGTCTATTTCCACGTCATGGGGGAACCTCTGCTGCACCCGGAACTGGGCACCTTCCTTTCCATGGCGGCAGATGCGGGTTTTAAAGTCTGCATCACCACCAACGGCACCCTTTTGGATCAGGCGGGGGAAACCCTTTTATCCGCCTCCAAGCTCCACAAGATCAGCATCTCCCTCCACTCGCTGGAAGGCAATGGCTCCAAACAGCCCTTGATGGAGTATCTTGAAAGCTGCTGGGATTTCTGCGAAAAGGCCGCGGCCAAGGGCATTATCTGCGCTCTGCGGCTTTGGAATGAGGGGGGAG
This sequence comes from Oscillospiraceae bacterium, assembly GCA_045631305.1. GTDB lineage: Bacteria > Bacillota > Clostridia > Oscillospirales > Oscillospiraceae > JAZQUM01. Next base: position 9,686 of record JAZQUM010000008.1, read on the forward strand.
CCAACGAGGAAAACGAGAAGATTGAAGCCTTCCTCCATGAAAAAACCGAGGGTAGAGACTGGGCAGAGCTGCGCTTTGGCAGCAAAAAGCTTGCCGAAAAGATCTATCTCGAAAATGCCGCCCGCTTCGATTGGCCCGACATGACGGCGGAAAAGGTGGAGACCCAGTTTTGCTATGCCCTTCGCGATCAGGCGGGGGTACTGGCAGACGGTACGGTGATCCCCTGCTGCCTTGACCATGAGGGGGATATCCCTCTTGGGAATATTTTTGAACACACCCTGGGTGAAATTCTCGAGTCTCCCCGTGCCAAAGCTTTGTATGACGGGTTTTCCGTCCGCCGTCCCAGTGAAGAACTCTGCCGCCGCTGTGGCTACGCGGCGCGATTCAACAAGTGAGAAAACTATGGAAGAAAATATCAAAAAAGCAAAAGAAATGGCCGCGCCCCTTCTTGCGTGGTACGATGAAAATAAACGCGACCTGCCCTGGCGCAGTGAGATCTCGGCCTACCGCACGTGGGTCAGCGAGATCATGCTCCAGCAGACCCGTGTCACCGCGGTGATCCCCTATTTCCAACGCTTTTTGGAAGCCTTCCCCACGGTGGAGGCTTTGGCTAACGCGGAAGAGGATGCGCTTTTGAAGCTGTGGGAGGGTCTTGGTTACTATAACCGCGCCCGCAACCTCCACCGCGCAGCAAAAATGGTGGTGGAAGAAATGGGCGGCAAGTTCCCTGAAACGGCAGCCGACCTTCGCGCCCTTCCCGGTGTGGGGGATTACACGGCAGGCGCCATCGCATCCATTGCTTTCGGTGAAAAGACCGCCGCGGTGGACGGCAATGTGCTACGTGTTCTCACCCGCTATCTTGACCACCACGGGGATATTACTGAGGGCAAGGTGAAAGCGGAGCTTTCCGCCCTTGCCAATGAAGCCGTGGATGAAAACCGCCCCGGGGACTTCAATCAGGCCATGATGGATCTTGGCGCCACGGTGTGCCTGCCCAACGGCACCCCCATTTGCGACCTTTGCCCCCTGAAAGCAAAATGCCGTGCGCTGAAGCGTGGCACCTGCGATAATCTCCCCGTCCGCAAGGAGAAAAAAGAACGCCGCTATGAAGACCGCACCGTGCTCATCGCCGTGCAAAACGGCAAGGTGGCAGTGCGCCGCCGCCCCAAAACGGGGCTCCTGGCCTCCCTTTGGGAGTTCCCCTCTCTGGATGGCACCTGGGCGGAATGGGAGATGGTCATCGCTCTTTCCAAGTGGAACCTCACCGTTACCGATTGGCTCAGCCGCCGCTATGCCCGCCACATCTTCACCCACGTGGAGTGGGAGATGACGGGTTACTTCCTCCGCGTCAGCGGGGAAGGCGGGGAGGATTTCCGGTGGGTGGATAAGGAAGAATTTGAAAAGCTGGCCATCCCCTCGGCCTTTGCTGCCTATCGCGCCGAGGCGCTGCGCCTTTTGGAGGAAGAAGCATGATCTGTGATCTTTGCCCCCGCCGCTGCGGCGCAGAGCGCACGGAAGATGTGGGCCGCGGCGTCTGCCGTATGCCTGCTCTTCCCAAGCTGGCCCGGGCGGGACTTCACATGTGGGAAGAGCCCTGCATCAGCGGAAGTAAGGGAAGCGGTGCCATCTTCTTTTCCGGCTGCAGCCTTGGCTGCGTCTTTTGCCAGAACGGCTCCATTTCCCACGGTGGCTTCGGTAAGACCGTGTCCGTTGTGCGGCTTCGGGAAATTATGGAAGAGCTGAAGGTACAAGGCGCCCATAATATCAATCTGGTAAACCCTACCCATTTTGCCCATTGCATCAAAGAGGCGCTGGCAGAGCCCATTGGCCTTCCCGTGGTGTGGAACTGCGGCGGCTATGAGCGAGTGGAGACCTTAAAAGAGATGGAAGGCACGGTGGATATTTATCTCCCCGACCTTAAATATGTGGACGGTACCCTTTCTCAAAAGTATAGCCGCGCGGAGGATTACTTCACCTATGCCGCCCCCGCCATTTTGGAAATGTTCCGCCAGACGGGGCCCTATGAGATGGATGAAAACGGCATGCTGCGCCGCGGCACCGTCATTCGCCATTTGATGCTTCCCGGTGAACTGGAAAATACCCGCCGCGTCATCGACTTTGTGGCAGAAAACTTCCGCCCCGGGGATGTGCTCTTTTCCCTCATGAGCCAATATACCCCTCAGGAAAATGCAGAGGGCAATCTTGCCCGCCGCGTGCGCAAAAGCGAATACCGCGCCGCCACGGAATACATGGTGAACTGCGGTATCGTGGACGGTTTCCTGCAGGAGGATTCCTCCGCCCAAAAGGAATATACTCCCGACTTTGACCTGACAGGCATATAAGAAAAGACCTCTCCTTTACGGAGAGGTCTTTTTTGTTAGAGACTATAGAAGAGGATCTTTGCCATCTGTCCGCGGGTGATGTTTTTCTGGGGGCGGAAAGTGCCGTCCGCATATCCGCCGATGACACCCTGGGTGGAGAGCACCTGCACATGCTCGCGGGCATAAGCGGGGATGGAAGAAGTATCCGTAAAGGTGAGGGGGGAAACTTCATAACCCTTTTCCTCCAGACGGCCGATCATGGCAGCAGCCTGGGCGCGGGTGATGAGGTTCTGGGGATTGAAGTAAAGCTGGCCGTTTTTCTCCGTGCCGTTGATAACGCCCATGGAAGAGAGTGCAGTGACGGCAGTTTTGGCAAAGCCACCGATGCTTGCTTCATCGGCAAAGGCGCTGGGAAGGTCAGCGTAGTCCGCATCGTTGAGACACAGATAGCGGTAGAGCATCACGGCAAATTCCTGACGGGAAATGTAGTTATTGGGGCGGAAGGTGCCGTCTGCATAGCCCTTGGTAATGCCAGCGTGGTAAAGGTAGGCGATTTCTGCGGCAAAGGCAGAGTCAGCAGAATCGGTGAAAGGAGCGTCACCTTCCAAAGCGGGAATGTTGAGGGAGGTCTTCACAAGGTTGCCGCTATTGTCTTTTACCGTAAGGCTCACGCGGTGGGTCACAGCATCGGCTGCGCCAACATTTGCCGTAAGGGTGGAGCCGGAGAGGGTGAAGGGAATAACTGCACCGTCATAAGTGAGGGAAATGTTGGCGGCGCTTACTTTACCGTCCACCGCGTCGGTGAGGGTGGCAGTGAGAATTTCGCCGGTGAGAATCATGGTCACTTCAGGGGCTTCACTGTCCACAATGCCCATATAGGACGCGATCATTTCATCGAGATAGATAGTGCCGTTTTCTGCATTACCGAAAATATTTACACCCGAAAGGGAGGTGCTGGAAGCGGGAAGGGCAAGGGAAATCTGCTTCCAGCCTGCAAAATCCAGCGCGGTGGAAGTAATGCCCCTGTCAGTTGCGATGGAGAGGGTGTTGCCGCTTGCATCACCGTATACCCAAAGGTTCAGTGTGTCATAGCCTGCAGGGAGGGAATAACTCATGGGCAGGCTGTATACCCCATCTGTAAGGGTGTAATCCATACGGCCTGCAGAAAAACCGTTATGCACGGTGGAAGAATCTGCGGGGAGGAAGGTGCTGGTTTCAAAGGGTTCCAAAGTCAGCAGAGGATTGGCGGTGACCGTTACGGAAACTGTTTTGGAAACAGAACCAAAAGAGCAGGTGATGGTGCCGCTTCCGGGATAGCGGCCTGCTGTGAAGGTGCCTGTTTCATCCATGGTGCCGATGCTGCCGGCTGCGCTCCATTTGAAGAGAGAATCATCGGCGGGGAGAACCTTGTGGCGGAAGATAGCCTCGGGAGAGAGAGTCACACTTTCGCCGGGGGTCAGCGTCAGGGAAGAGACGGAGGTGCCGTTTCGCAGCACGCGGATGGAATCGGGGGAGGTGACGGCGTGAACGGTGAGGCTATCATTCCAGGCGGCAAAAGATGCCGTTACGGTGATGTCTCCTCCTGCAGAGGTATCCAGCGTGGAACCCGTCAGAGTGCCGCGGTCAGCGGAGAGCGAGTAATTTACGCTGAGAGGGATAAAGTTGGTGTCTACTGCAGCAGCAGAGATCTCTACACTCTTGCCTGCCAGCACATATTCCTCATCGGCAGAAACATACATCCGACCCATCACGTGGGAGGGCAGATTGGAGGCCAGGAGCAGGATCTGGGTGGAAACAGCGCGCTCGCTGCTTTCGGAAGGAACATTGATCAGCGTGGAAGTGGTTTCGCCGGGTTTGGTAATGGCCATAGTGGTGGAGCCACCGCCATCTAAGCACATGGCTTCTACGCAGCCCAGTTCAATGAGTCGCTTTGCCACCTGAGTCTGGGAAGCGCCCATGGAGTGTCCGCTTCTGCGACCGTCCATGGTGTAGAAAATAAGGGTGCCGTCCGCTTTCTTGCCGATAGCGGTGCGGGGATTGCCTGTGGTATCAAGACCGCTGACCACCTGAGAATCCTTTACCAGCTGATAAAGAGCGCCCGTGGCATAGGAAACGGTTTCCCACGCGGGGTCATCCACAGAGCAGCTGAAGGTGATGGTTTGACCGGGGGTGAGGTTTTGCAGAGCGGCGGTGAGATAAGCGTTGCTGTCGGCAGTACAGGAGAGCACTACCTGATTTTGCTGCATCACAGTAGCGGGGGTGGTGAGCACGGTGTTTACCGCAAGGGTGGCGGTTTTGCCCATGGCGATGGAGCCATCTACCACGTCGCAGAGCACTTCCACGCCTGCGGCAGTAGTGCCGCTGGTGCGGGCCTTATTGAAATCGTAGGTGTAAAGATAGATGCCGCCGCTTTCGCGCACCTTATTCACGTTGCGCACACTGCGGATAATTTCAACGCCCTCGGCATTGGTGCCTAAATTCAAAGAATAGGTAAGAGCAGGCTTGCCCATAATGGCAGTGCCGTCAGGATAGAAGCCAACAGCATAGGAATAGCTCTGGGTGCCGGTGCGAAGAATGCCGTCAGTCACCACAAGGCCAATGGGGGCACCGTTGGAAGTGTTGAAATAGTCGCCGTTGATGGCGGCCACTACCCGGTAATCGTTGCTGTAAGTCTGGGCAACGGTACTTACCTTGGTAAGGGCGGTGACACTTTCACCGTAATGCACCACGGGAGTGACGAAGGAAGAGGGAGAATAGGTCACAAAATTTTCTTCGCGGAAATTGGAAATAGAGTTGCCCCAAAAAGTGTTGGTAGAAAGGGTCACTCCGTTATGTAACTGGGTTTCTTTCTGAAAAAGATCATCGCCCAAAGCAAAGGATGCGTTTGCGCTTACGGAGAGAAGCAGCGCAAGGGCGAGAGTCAGGGCGAGAAGTCTGCGGGGGAATGCTTTCATGGGTACCTCCAAATTGTGCATGGGATGAATAGCGTATTATATTCAGTATACCTTATGGGACGGGGTGTGTAAATGGGAAAAAGCCCCGCCGAAATTTCTTTCAGCGGGACTTTTGACTTGTTTTTACTTTACAAGAAAAGAGGCTACATATTCAGCTTCGTGGGAAAGCTGGGGGTCAACAAGGGAAAATTCCACGTTTAAGCCCTGCTCTTTGGCGGCAAGATGGAAGTGACAAAGGGCAATGCCCATATCCACCATCTGCATGTCGGGGCGGCCTTCGGAAGAGTAGCCCTTGCTGCGCTTGAGATAGAAATGCAGCGCATTGTCCACTTTTACTACACGCCAAGGCTGGTGATTTACTGCAGAGGGGCCAAGGCGCACCATTTCAAGACAGGGTGCAAGGTCACCTGCTTTTTCCTGCGTCAGGGGTGTGTGGAAGTCGCCATCAAAAAAGAGACTTTCGAAGGGATGGCGGCTATCTGCCTTGACGGTTTTTCGCATCAGCGTTTCTTTCACGCTCATTTTCTTTGCTGCGTAGCCCACGGGAGTGGCGCAGGGCATGATCTCGTTTGCCTCAAGCTCCATGGCCGCTTCATAGGCGCCACGGTTCATGGTGCCGCCCAGCCACACCGTGCCGATGCCCATTTCCCATGCGCTGAGAATAAAAGCTTCGAAGGAGTAGCCAAAGGCTGCGCAGGCAGAGGGAACATTTGCCACCTTACCGCCTACATACAAGTCGCACCCGCTGATGACAGGGCAGATCAGGTCGTGATTCTTGCCCTTCAAAAAACGGAAGGAAACGGGAATGCCAAAGGGGTTTTCTGCCTTTTCTGCGCAGGCGAGGAGTGCTGCTCTCACGCTTTCGCTAAGTTCCCGCCCGTCAAAGGTGCGGACGCTGCGGCGAGCGCGGATAATTTCCTGCATGGTCATAAGCGCTTATGCCTTGGGGTCTTCCGTGTCAAACACGGTCTTGGCGCCTGCTGCCAGCGCTGCCAGAGACTGGATCTCGCTGGGGATGATGATCTTGGTGGCCTTGCCGTCAGCTGCTGCCTGGAAGGCTTCCAGTGCCTTGATCTTGATCACGGCATCGCCGGGGTTGGCTTCGTTGATGAGGCGGATGGCGTCGGCGGGAGCCTGCTGCACCTTCAAAATGGCTTCGGCTTCTGCTTCTGCTGCCATGATGCGGGCGGTCTTTTCTGCTTCCGCTGCCATGATCTTGGCCTGCTTGGCGGCATCTGCCTGCAAAATGGCAGACTGCTTGTTACCTTCTGCCACCAGGATCTGAGACTGTTTCTGACCTTCTGCCTGCAGAATAGCTTCGCGGCGTTCACGCTCTGCCTTCATCTGCTTTTCCATGGCGTCCTGAATTTCGCGGGGAGGAATGATGCTCTTAAGTTCCACGCGGTTTACCTTGATGCCCCAGGGGTCGGTAGCTTCGTCCAGAATGGAGCGCATCTTGGTGTTGATGTGGTCGCGGCTGGTAAGGGCCTGGTCCAGTTCCAGATCGCCGATGATGTTACGCAGAGTGGTGGCAGTGAGGTTTTCAATGGCGCTCATGGGGTATTCTACGCCGTAGGTATAGAGCTTGGGGTCCGTGATCTGGAAATAAACCACAGTGTCGATCTGCATGGTAACGTTATCCTTGGTGATCACGGGCTGGGGCGCAAAGTCCACCACCTGTTCCTTCAAAGAAACGTTCTTTGCCACGCGGTCAATAAAGGGGATCTTGAAGTGAAGGCCAACGCTCCACACCGCATGGAACGCACCAAGACGCTCCACCACAAAGGCGCGGGACTGCTTGACCACGCGGATGTTGGAAGCAACCACGATCAAAACCAGCAAAATCAATGCAATAGGGATGATGAATTCCATGTTGTATCCTCCTTAAAATATTATTCTTCTTTCAATGCTACAAATACTTTCACACCCTCGATGCGAAGCACGGTGACTTCCGTGCCCACGGGGATGATTTCACCCGTTTCGCTGCGGGCGCTCCACTCAAGGTCTGCGATCTTTACCTGACCCTGACCTTTGAGGTTATCGATCTCCTGCACCACAACGGTGGTGGAGCCGATGACACGGTCAGCGTTGGTGGCGGAGTAATCGGGGGTGAGGAAACGGCGGGCCAGAGGCCGCAGCAGGGCAAGAGCTACGATGGAGAGCAGCAGAAACATGGCGATCTGCAGCCAGAGCTTGGCGCCCAGCAGCGCGCAGATCAGTGCGCCCAAAGAGCCGATGGCAAACCAGATAGAGGTAAGCCCCACGGTGATGGCCTCTCCCGCGCCAAAGGCGATGAGCAGCGCCAGCCAGATGATTTTCATGGTCATATTATCCGACCCTCCTTTTGCTACGGTGACGAAAAGAAGCGAGAACAAAACCAGAAAGACCATAGCGATGGAACTCAGCGCAATACCGAAGGACCATTGGTTCAGCGGCGAGAGGTTGGAGAAGAAGTTAGCCAGGGACTCCTTCAAGGGGGCGTGGCCCAGAGCCGCGTTTTCTTTCTTTTCGTCGGTCTGTGGGGATTGAGAGGCGGGGAGCTCGTCACGGAAAAGATCATCCATAGTCACGCCGTAGCGGTTGCAGATGAAAAGGATCTTTTCCATTTCGGGATACCCGCGGGAGGACTCCCACTTGCTGACGGCTTGTCGCGTCACATTCAGCTGCTGGGCGAATTCCTCCTGTGTCACGCCGTGTTTGCGGCGCAGCGCCTGCAGCTCACTTCCAAATGACATGTGGATCTCCTCCTTTCTGTGTTCAGCATAGCATATTTTCGCGTTCAGGTCTACCAACTTGAATTTGCATCTGCCTTTTTGGGCGCGCAACTTCAGGTTTCCTGATGAAAAATGCTGAAATCTGTTCTGTCAGCGCGGCGGGCCTTTTCCTGCTGCTGTACATCCAGCAACTCGCCGATGACGGCATTGGAGAGCAAAAAGCCGCGGGGGGTAAGGTGCCAGTTTTCCGTCTCTTTTACTGCAAGGCCCTCTTTTTCAAAGGCCAGAAGCAGCTTTTCCAAGGGGGCGAAGGGGCGGCGGAACCGCTTTTCATATTCTGTCGCCTTGAGTCCGTAAACTGTACGCAAAGAGAGCATCACATATTCGCCATCCCGCTCTCTCTCGCCGATGACTTCAGATTCTGAAAGATTCAGCTCGCCGCGAAGATAGGCGGCAAAATCCTTCTCATAGGCATAGCGTACACCGCCAAGGTCTGAGTGTGCGCCGGGGCCGAAGCCTGCGTATTCCTTCAGCTGCCAGTAGCGCAGATTGTGGCGGGAGGGGAAGCCGTCTTTGGCGAAGTTGGAAATTTCATACTGTTTGTAGCCATGGCGGGCAAGATAGTCCACGGTGAAAAGGTACATATCTGCCTGCAGTTCATCATCGGGGATGGTGAGGGTGTGGCGCTTTTCATAAAGCGGCGTGCCCTCTTCCAGCATTAACCCATAGCAGGAGAGGTGTTCTACCTCCAGCGAGAGAATATCTGCCAGCGTCTTTTCCCAATGGGCCATGGTCTGCCCCGGAAGGCCGAAGATCAGATCGCAGCTGATGTTTTCAAAGCCTGCCTTGCGGGCGGCGGCCACGGCTTCCTTGGCTTCTTCAAAGGTGTGGATGCGGCCGATGGTGCGGAGAAGCGCATTGTCGGTAGATTGCACCCCAAGGGAGATGCGGTTGAAGCCGGCTCTTCGCAGCGCCTTGAGACTTTTTACATCCTTGGCGCTGTCGGGATTGGCCTCCAGCGTGATTTCCGCGTTTCGGGCAAGGGAATAGTGCTTTTTCACAGTTTTCAAAAGGGTGCAAAGCCGCTTGGCTCCCAGATAGCTGGGTGTGCCGCCGCCAAAAAACACGGTGTCCACCGCATAGCTTTCGCAGCGGGGGGCGGTTTCCGTCAGGTGGGCGGTCAAAGCGGCGCAGTAAGCGTCCATCTCCTCTTCCCGGCGGGGGAGGGAATAAAAGTCGCAGTAGGCGCACTTGCTTTTGCAGAAGGGAATATGGATATAAAGGCCCAGAGAGGCGGGGGAAGATTTCATAGCAGGCGCTCCTTGTATAAAAATTTCCTTTTGGCGGCAGACTATTTTCAAAAAGGAGGGGTGCAGGAATGAAAATGTCACCAAAGGAGTATCAGGAGTATGTGAAGAAAATGCAGCCGTCATCCCCTTTGGGGAAGGATCTGCTGCTTTCTTTTGTCATCGGCGGCGGGATCTGTGTTTTGGGCCAGGGGATCATGAATGTGTGGCTGGCTCTTGGCTGCGGCCAAGAGGATGCTTCCACCTGGACGTCTATCACGCTGGTATTCCTCAGCGCCCTTTTTACGGGCCTTGGTTTATACCATAAGCTGGCGCGGTTTGCAGGGGCAGGAACGCTGGTGCCCATCACGGGCTTTGCCAATTCCGTGGCCGCTCCCGCCATCGACTTCAAAGCCGAGGGACTCATCACCGGCACGGCGGTGAAGATGTTTTCCATCGCAGGCCCCGTCCTTGTTTTCGGCACGGCAGCCAGCGCGGTGTATGGCATTATTTTAATGCTTTTTGCCTGAGTTTACAAGAAAAGCCCGCACAGTGTGCAGGCTTTTCTTTTATGCAAAGGGTTCAACGGTAATGGTGCAGCTCACTTCGAAGGTGCGGTTCCAGGGGAGGTAGCCATCGGTGATGGCAACGCCGCCGATCTCTTTTTCTTCCAAAGGCGCAAGGGAAGTGAGAATGCTGCTGCCGGTGAGATTTTCACACAGCGCTCCACTCTTTTCTCTCAGGATCTCATCCACCTTGCGGGAGAGAAGATCCATCTGCATGGAAGAGCCCAGAATGTTATCGGGGTTCAGGTGCAGGGAGTTTACGATGAAGCTATTGAGAAGGGGCTTGGTCTCGGTTTTGAAAGGGATGGAGAGCATGAGACCTTCTGCCATGGATTTGACGAAGGCTTCGTCGCAGGCATTCGACTTATCTTCACAGCAGGCCAGGTAGAGGTAGCGGGCAAAACCCTGAGAGATCCCCGCGCCTGCCACAATGGCCAAATCGCAGTACCCTGCGTAGCCGATGAGAGAGCCAAGGGAGATTTCGCTCATAAGTCTGCTTTGCAGCGCAGGGTAGGAATTGTCGGAAGCATCCAGCAAAATGGTGGGGATCTTGTTTTCTTCGTTTTCCTTCAAGTGCGCAAGGAGAGTGTCTATATATTCTGCCGACTTTTCCTCCTCCGCGGGAGCGCTGAGGGCAAGGATCTGGAGGTCTGCCTCTGCGGGAGTATCTACTTCGTAGCCATCCAGCGCTTCTACGTGGAAGGTGACGGTATCGCAATAGACCTGATGGTCATAGGGGGTGGCAGGCTTATTTTCGCCGCCGCCGAAATACTCGGTGTAAACGGCGATGGGGCGGTTGTAGGCATCCTGTGCCATGCGGGCAATGAGCATCATGGCAAGGTCATCCACACCGTTTAAGAGGATGTCACCCATATTGCGCTGTGCAATAAGGTTTTCAAGGTAGCGCAGCTCCGCCGTCTGAATGTTGCTCTCGGCAGAAGAATCGTCCACACCGATCATGAAGTGGAAGTTTTTGAATTTTTCACCGCTGCAAGAGGTCAGGAGATATTCCGTGAGATGCAGCTTGCGCGCGCGGGCAGAGAGATAATCCGCCACCACCTCTTCGGTGAGAAGGACCCGTTGGGCCTCGTCTTCCACGCTGTCCACGGCGTATTTGGTTTCTGCGCCGAAGGGGTAGGTATTTACCACGTCTTCAAAGCTGGGCTCCAGCGTGTTCACTTCAGGGCGGGGGACTTTTCCGTAGCTGCGGATGGCATTGTAGTAAGCAAGGTCAAAGCCGTCATAGCCCACGGTGGAGGCAAGGCGCATGACGCTGTCAAAAAGGTACACGCGGTTATTTTCGTCCTCAGCCAGAGAGAGGAGATAGGTTTCCATGGCTTCGTCTTCGGAAAGCACCGTGCCGTCAGGGAAAAGGATATCTTCACTTTCCGTCATGGCGCGGGAATTGACCAGACCCCCGGAAAGCAGCTGGTCGCAGGAGAGAAGGAAGGTGTTGCAGCCAAGGGCATCCATTTCCGCTACCCATTGCAGCAGCGCGCCGCGGTCACCGTGACCTGTGCCGTTTTCGTTGCGGGGCTGTCCGTCAAGGCGGGTGGCATAGAGGTCCACATCGGGCAGCAGCACCGTGTAGCCCAAAGACTGGGCCAGATATACCGCGCGCTCCAGATTATCGGGTCTGTCATCCAGCGGCACATAGGCAACGGTGCGGGCGTAATCTTCCACCGCGCCGCTTTGCAGGCTGTCCCCTAAAGGCAGGCTTTGGGGTGCGCGGAGGCAAAGGAGCCACAGCGCCGCGCAGAGCAGTATGGTCAGCGCCGAAAAGGCGCAGAAGCGTTTTTTCATAAAGAACCTCCAAAGGCAGGCTTGTTATCCCTTAGCGTGGCCGCTGAAATAGGCTTCCAGAACTTTCAGGCTTTCTTCCCGCAGCACACCGCCTGTGACAAGGGGCTTGCGGAAAGAGTTTTCAAAAACGGGCTGGCAGGAGCTGCAGCCGGGATTGCCCAGCATTTCTTCCAGTTCGGCATTGCTGGCGCCGAATACCAGCCGACCAAGATTCACCCAGACCATGGCACCGCTGCACATGAAGCAGGGCTCGCAGCTGGAGTACATGGTGTAATCCTTCAGATCGGTGATGCCCGTTTCAGCAACGAAACGGCGCAGCAGACCCATTTCGGCGTGGAAGGTGGGGTCGTTTTGGGTATAGATCTGGTTTTCGTTAGTATAGACGATCTCGCCGTCTTTTACCAGCACCGCGCCAAAAGGCTCGTTGCCGTGCGCTACGGCTGCGGCGGACAGTTCAATGGCTTTTTGCATGAAGAAAGTATCGTTCATGGTATGTACCTCGCTTTTGTGTTTTTATTTCAGTTTAACACAAAATTTTCCCGTCTTCAACGGCTGAAAAAGTGCGGTTTTCTTGGAAATTACTTGCAAAATCCGTCAAATTCTGCTATACTTATCCGCTGTGCGACAAGCGGTGAAACCGCTGAATATAAAGACACGGAGGTTTCGTTATGGATCTCAAACCTATGCTTTTTACTACGCTGAAAACCTATTCCAGGAAGGACCTGGTAAATGATATCGTTGCAGGTATCATCGTTGCCATTATCGCGCTGCCCCTTTCCATCGCTCTGGCGCTGGCCAGCGGCGTTGGCCCCGAAGAAGGTCTCTACACCGCCATTGTGGCAGGTTTCCTGATCTCCGCATTCGGCGGCAGCACCGTGCAGATCGCGGGCCCCACCGCAGCCTTTGCCACCATCGTTGCCGGCATCGTTGCTGAAAAGGGTATGGAAGGCCTGATGATGGCCACCTTGATGGCAGGTGCTATCCTTGTGGTCATGGGCCTTTGCCGTCTGGGCAAGCTCATTCGCTTTGTGCCCCATCCCATCACCGTGGGCTTTACCGCAGGTATTGCTGTCACCATTCTCATCGGCCAGTTCAAGGACTTCTTCGGCATCACCTATCCCGAAGGCTTCAAGCCCATTGAAACCGTGGAAAAACTGGAAGGTTTCATTGAAAACATCTCCACCATCAACCTTTGGGGTGTTGTAGTTGGCGTGGTGAGCCTTGTGATCCTCATCGTTTGGCCCAAGCTCAAGGGCGTCAGCAAGATCCCCGGCTCTCTGGTAGCCGTTCTCCTTGGCGCAGCAGCCGTTGCGCTGCTGGATCTGCCTGTTAACACCATCGGTGATCTCTACACCGTGGAAGGCGGTCTTCCCAAGTTCCATGTGCCCGTATTCAACGTGGAACTGGCTGGCTCCGTTGTGATGGATGCCATCACCATTGCTGTTCTGGCCGCTATTGAATCTCTCCTCTCCTGCGTGGTGGCAGACAATATGACCGGCACCAAGCACCGCTCCAATGCCGAACTGGTGGCACAGGGTATCGGTAACGTCGGTTCTGCTCTCTTTGGCGGTATCCCTGCTACCGGCGCTATCGCCCGCACCGCTGCCAACATTAAAAATGGCGGCAAGAGCCCCATTGCAGGTATGGTCCATGCCATCGTGCTGCTTTTGGTGATGGTGGTCTTCATGCCTTACGCATCCCTCATCCCCATGCCCGTCATCGCAGCTGTGCTCTTCATCGTGGCTTATAACATGAGCCACTGGCACGCTTTCGTGGATATCATCCGCGAAAAGGACGCTGTGGATATTCTGGTGCTGGTGTTGACCTTCGCTCTCACCGTGATCTTCGATCTGGTAGTAGCCATCGCTGTAGGTCTTGGCCTTTATTACATCATCTTTTTTGCCAAGAAGCTCATCAAGAAGTAAACAGAAAAGATCCCTCGAAATCGAGGGATCTTTTTTCTTTAGAAATTGTAGTGGGGAAGATGGCTGTATTCTTCGGGGATCTCGTAATCATAGCAGCCAAGCCCTTTCACGCGGGAAGAGGGTTCTTGAGGAAAAGCGTGGCGGGTAAGATAGTCGATAAAATCCGGCGCACCGAAAACTGCCCCCATGATGCCCTCTTCAAAGGGGCGCAGGAACTTTTCTTTTTCCGGGCCGTGCCAAACCCAGTTGGCGGCAAAATCCCAGCAGTATTTTTCCAGATTGTCGGCCACCTCATCCGGCACAAGGTAGATCACGGCCTCGCTATCGTGGCTGAGGATCACTTCTTTCATGGGCGTTGCCTCCTTTTTAAAGATAGGTTTATTGTAGAGGAAGGGCGGCGGATTTTTGTTACGAAATTTAAAATTCTTCCCAAAGAAACAAAAATACCTTACAATGGAGAAAAGAAAGGAGGGGGGCCTTGTGCGCACTGTGTGCTTTACCGTGCCGGAAGAACTGGCGGGCAAAAAAGTGAAAAGCATTCTCTGCCATGAACTGCGCATGGCGGAAAGCCTTGTGGCAAGAGTGAAGCTGCGGGAAACGGGCATCCTTTTAAACGGCATCCGCAGCCGCACCAATGAGGTGGTCTCTGCGGGGGACGTGCTCACCGTGGAAGTGGGGGATGAGAAAACTGCCCCCAAAGGCCCGGCTCCCGAAGGCATCGTCTATGAGGATGAGGATATCATCGTTTTCTCTAAGCCGCCAAACCTTGCCTCCCACGGGCGGCGTGAAAAAGGCGGGGACACGGTGGAGAGTTTGCTGCGGGGTTATCTCGGCTCTGCGGTGCATCTCATAAACCGCCTTGATTTTGGCACCAGCGGTCTTATGGTCATTGCAAAAAGCACCTATGCGACAGATCTTCTTCGCCGCGCGCTCCATACCGACGATTTTTTCCGCGAGTATCTTGCAGTGACGGCAGGTGAGCCGGACTGGGAGGAAAAAGACATTGACCTTCCCATTCTGCGTGAGGGGGAGGAGCATTATCGCTCTGTGGGGGAAGGCGGTCTTGCGGCCCAGACTCGCTGCCGCGTTCTGGCGCGGAAGAATGGCCGCGCCCTTGTGGCTGCCCGCCCTGTGACGGGCCGCACCCATCAGATCCGCGTGCATATGGCGGCGGTGGGCTACCCCCTTGTAGGGGACTGGCTCTATGGCACAGCCACGGAGGAGATCAATCGCCCTGCCTTACATAGCCACTTGCTTGCTCTGCGCCAGCCCATCACGGGGGAACGCATCGAACTTACGGCGGAGCTGCCACAGGACATGGCAAAACTCATGAAATAAAAACCGTCTGCGGCGCATTTCAATCATTTTTTGCGGCGACATGCGCGGTGCAAAAAATACTTCTCGCGGAGCGTGCGTGCGAGGGAAACGAGTGCGGGAAGCGGA
>JAZQUM010000009.1:0-3764 GCA_045631305.1 Oscillospiraceae bacterium
CATGGCTACGATCCGACTTCCTCCATTGAGGGCTATACCGCCCAAGGTGCCGGCGTTACCCATATCGACGGCATGGCCGTCTTTGTCCCCGGCACCGCTCGGGGGGATGTTTGCCGCATCCGCCTGGTAAAGGTGCTGAAAAACTATGCCTTCGGCCGTCTGGAAGAATTGCTGGAGCCCTCTCCCTACCGCGTTTCTCCCGATTGCGCAGCCTTCCCCAAGTGCGGAGGCTGCCAGTTCCGCCACATTTCCTACGAAGAAGAGCTGTGGCAAAAGCAGCGCCGTGTGTGGGATGCCATGCGCCGCATTGGCGGCTTTGACCTGCCCGAGCCGGGCATCACCGGCTCCCCCGAAACCGAAGGCTACCGCAACAAGGCTCAGTTCCCCGTCGGCTATGCCGACGGCAAGGTGGCCTGGGGCTTTTTCCGCAGCCGCAGCCACGACCTGATCCCTCTGCAGGGCTGCGCCATTCAGGACGCCCGGGCCTGCGCCGCTGCCGATGCCGTTTGCGCCTGGGCCGATGCCAACGGTGTGCGGCCCTATGACGAAACCACCGGCAAGGGTCTGCTGCGGCACATCTATGCCCGCACCGGTAAAGCCGGCCTGCATCTGGCCTTGGTTGTGACCCGTGACAGCATTCCCGCCTCCGAGGATCTGCTGACGCGCGTGCAGGCCGCTTGCCCCGACCTGTGCGGTCTGGTGCTGAACATCAACACCCGCCGAGACAATGTGATTTTGGGCGATACTTGCCGCACCCTCTGGGGTGCAGATCGTTTGGAGGACGACCTGATGGAGGCTTCCTTCCGCCTGTCCCCCCTGTCCTTCTATCAGGTGAACCACGCCCAGACCCAGCAGCTGTACGCCCACGCCATCGCCTGTGCCGGATTGGATGAAACCACCGTAGCCCTGGACCTCTATTGCGGCATCGGCACCATCACCTTGGCACTGGCCAAACAGTGCAAGACCGTCATCGGTGCCGAGATCGTACCCCAGGCCATTGAAGATGCCAAGGAAAATGCCCGCCGAAACGGCATTCAAAACGCACAGTTCTTCTGCGGCGACGCCGGCGAAACGGCTGCTCATTTAGCCAAAGAGGGCTTCGCCCCCGATGTCATCGTCTGCGATCCCCCCCGCAAGGGAATGGACGAAGCCGCAATCAACGCCATTCTGCAGATGAACCCCAAACGCATCGTGTACGTATCCTGCGAGTGTGAAACACTGGCCCGGGATGCCAAGCTGTTGGCACAGGGCGGTTATACCCTGCAGCACGTCCACGCCTTTGATATGTTCCCCCGCACCGGCCATGTGGAGACGGTGGCAATGT
This sequence comes from Oscillospiraceae bacterium, assembly GCA_045631305.1. Classification (GTDB taxonomy): domain Bacteria; phylum Bacillota; class Clostridia; order Oscillospirales; family Oscillospiraceae; genus JAZQUM01. The sequence goes on from JAZQUM010000009.1 coordinate 1,325, forward strand.
TAGAGCGCATCTGATTTTCGCGAAAATTACATCTGCTGGTAATAGAAAGAAATAGCAAAGGAGTATCGCTATGAAAACGAACGATACCAAAGAGAAGTTTTCCAATCTGTTACAGAAAACCGCCGAAGTCGGCAAAAAAGCCGCGGATTTCGGCAAAAAATCCGCAGAAAAGACTATCGATATCAGCAAAAAAGTTGCTGACAATGTACAGGAAAATGCAAAAGCCCTGTCCGAAAAGAGCAAGGATGAGGCCTATCTCCGCAAACTGAAGAAATACAACCCCTTGTTCCCCGACCAGTACTTCAGTCCCGAGTTTAACCGTCCCAATATGATCGTCATCGTAGACGATGCTGTCCGAAAAGGCATTGATGTTTGCGAAGGCGCCATCGGCTGGCTTAGTAATAGCAATGGAATGGAAGTGCTAAATCTGTATGACGAGGCTATCGAGCTTAGTGGCATTCGCTTTGTTCCCTCTGCCGATTGCGATGCTATTTATTATATTGACAGTTTCGACCACAATCGTTATATCCGCATTGACTCTATCTTCGATTTAGCGCACAAAGAAAAGATTGCCGAACTTGAGCACATTGCATTTTCGCTGGGAGCTAAAAAGTGCACCATCCGCCTGCGCGAAGTTCACTCCGAAAGTGACGTTCAACAGAAAAAGTATGCCTTCGGTGTTAGCGGAAAGAAAAATGGTGTTTCCGCTTCCTCCGCAGAGGAAGGTGAAAAATCCTCCGCAATCGCAAATCAAACCGAAAAGCGAGGCGAAAATGTTACCGTCTTTTCCGGTTGTGCTACGCCCACGCGTCCTCATCTCAAGTGGTTTGCAAATGATGATAGTATCGCATCCTTAGTAGAGATGCGTTGCGCAAATGCAAATGGCGTTAAAAGCAAACAGTTAAAACTGAGCGGCAGTTCCATTTCTACAATGTCTCAAAAAACAGCCTGCTCCATTGACAGTGCTCTCAACAAAATCAATGCAAAGGCATCTGCAAAAATGGAGCAGCACGTCAAAAAAGAAACCCACACTGAATTGCTATTCGATATCGAATTCTAATCCACCACCCAAGGAGGCCTCCTATGGATCAAATCACCCGTATTCAAGAAATGGAAAAAATCTACCGGGAGGCCTCCGCAGTCCTCCCGGCCCTGCAGGCGGCGCTGGATGCCTACGAAGCCCTGCTCCCGCGCCTTACTGCCCTGGACGCCTATTATACTTCCCCCCTTTGGCGCGCCGATTTTGCCGATGATGAAGCCGGAAAACTTCCCTCCGACCTGCCTCGCGGCATCCTCAGCGAGGACGGGATCTGGAATCTTCTCACCGACCAGCATCATTTACTGACACAAATGGCGGAGCTTGTGCAAAAATAACTTGCAAACCCACAATTTCCGGCATTTTCCGCACGCATCCCCCTTGCATTCCCGCAAAAATTATGTTATACTGATTAACCGGTATGAAAATCGAATAGGCCCGTTATCCAGAGTTGCGGTAGAGAGTTAGCTCAATGACCGCACGCCAACCTGACCGTACGCCAAGGTGGTTCCGCTAACATCGATAAGGAGTGTCGAAGTATTTCCAAGGCTCCTTTTCGGGAGCCTTTTTCTTTTCTTTCATCCGTCCAATCTATGAAAGAGGTGCTATTATGCTCAACAAAAAACTGTTTACCTCCGAGAGTGTTACCGAAGGTCATCCCGACAAACTGTGTGACCAGGTTTCCGACGGCGTTCTGGACGCCATCCTCTCTCAGGATCCCAACGCCCACGTGGCTTGCGAGACCTGCGCCACCACCGGTATGGTGATGGTCATGGGTGAAATCTCCACTACCGCCCGTGTGGATGTTCCCGCCATCGTTCGCGAAACCGTCAAGAAGATCGGTTATGACGGTTCCGGCAACAGCTTTGACTACAAGACCTGCGCCGTGCTCACCGCCATCGATGAGCAGAGCCCCGACATCGCCATGGGCGTCAACAACGCTGTGGAAAACCGTGAAGGCGGCAAGGATGCTTACGACTTGATCGGCGCCGGTGACCAGGGTATGATGTTCGGCTTCGCCTGCAACGAGACCAAGGAACTGATGCCCGCTCCCATCACCTTTGCCCACGAGCTGACCCGCAAGCTCACCGAGGTTCGCAAGAACGGCACCGTGCCCTTCTTCCTGCCCGACGGTAAGAGCCAGGTCACCATCGAATACGATGAGAACGGCAAGCCCTCCCGCATCGGCACCGTTGTTATCTCTACCCAGCATCTGGAGAGTGCTTCTCTGGAGCAGGTTCGTGAGGCCGTAATCGAAGAAGTTATCAAGACCTCTCTGCCCAAGCGCCTGCTGGACGAGCAGACCAAGTTCTACGTGAACCCCACCGGTCGCTTCGTCATTGGTGGCCCTCAGGGCGACAGCGGTCTGACCGGCCGTAAGATCATCGTCGACACCTACGGCGG
>JAZQUM010000010.1:0-7582 GCA_045631305.1 Oscillospiraceae bacterium
GCCTGTATCCGAGCCTGTGGATGAATCCGCCGCAGAGGGCAGCTTCACCGAGGAGCAGACCGACGAGGGCGAGACCGTTATCGACCCCGCTGAAACCCAGTATGCCGACCCGGTAATGCCCACCACTGCCGACACCCCCGCCGAAACCAAGACCGGCATCCAGCTGATGAGCATCAACCTGCTGCTGGAAAACGAGACCGACCCCGTTGTGTGGCGCGGCCCCGTCATCGGCGGCGTGGTGCAGCAGTTCTGGACCGACGTTCTCTGGGATGTAGACTTCCTCTTCGTGGATATGCCTCCCGGAACGGGTGACGTGTCCCTCACCGTGTTCCAGTCCATTCCTCTGGACGGCATCATCATCGTTGCCTCTCCTCAGGAACTGGTAAGCATGGTAGTGGAAAAGGCTGTGAAGATGGCAGAGATGATGGAAATTCCCATCATCGGTCTCGTGGAAAACATGAGCTACGTTGCCTGCCCCGACTGCGGCAAGAAGATCTATATCTTCGGCGAAGGCAAGACCGAAGAAGCTGCCAAGCGCCACGGTCTGCCCCTGCTGGCACAGATGCCCATCGACCCCAAGCTGGCCCAGCTGGTGGACGCAGGCCGCATCGAAGACTTCGAAGGCGACTGGCTCCGCGGCGTAGCAGACGGTCTTTCCCTGCAGGCTGAATAAAACCTATAAAAAAGAGAGTCTCCGGACTCTCTTTTTTTCTTGAAAACTCTTGCAAAAGAGCGCGAAAAACGCGATAATAAAAAAGATAACTAACGGGCGCGGCCCGATCTATTTTTTGAAACATTGCAGGGAGGAACCACCATGCAGGAATTGAAAGAAAGAATCTTAAAAGACGGCAAAGTTCTGCCCGGTGACATCGTTAAGGTAGACGGTTTCCTGAACCACCGCGTAGATACCGATCTTCTGGGCCGCATCGCTGATGAATTCGCCGCCCGTTTCGATCTCAGCCGCGTCACCAAAGTGCTGACCGTGGAAGCCAGCGGCATCGCCCTTGCCACCGCCTGCGCCATGAAGTGGGGCGTTCCCATGCTGTTCGCCAAGAAGGCCAAGAGCGATAACATCGAAGGCGGTCTTTACGCCAGCGATATCATGAGCTACACCTACAAGAAAAAGGTGACCCTCATCGTTTCCAAGGAATGGCTCTCCGCTGACGATAAGGTCCTCATCATCGACGACTTTATGGCCAACGGCGAAGCTATGCGCGGCCTCTGCGACATCGTGGAAGCATCCGGCGCGGAACTTCTGGGCGTTGGTATCGCCATTGAAAAGGGCTTCCAGCAGGGCGGTCAGAAGCTGCGTGACCGCGGCATCAATCTCCAGAGCCTGGCCATCATCGAAACTGCCGAACCCGGCAACCTCACCTTCCGCGACTAAGAAAAGAAAGAGGTCCGCAAAACTCTCTTTTTGCTTAAAAGGAGGCGTACCATGAAGTGCCCATATTGTAACGAAGAAATGGAACAGGGTTTTGTGCGTCAAGCCCGCATCGACGCTCCGCTGTACTGGAGCACCGAGGAGAAAATGGACGGTCCCTTTATTGACAAAAAGGAAGTTAAACTCACTTCCATCCGGAATTTCAAATGCCCTATGCACTACTGTGCCGATTGCCGCAAATTCATTGTGGACGAAGACGAACTGAATATATAAAAAGAGAGAGTCTTTCGACTCTCTCTTTTTATTTCATCTCTCCCCGAAAGGAGAATCTTTTTATCCGCGGCTACCCGCAAGAGAAAGAGCGAACCACAGCATCGCGCCCCAACCGCCAAGGACCAACGCCACCACCGCCACATTAAAAATACGGCAGCACTTGCGGAAGATCCACCGCCGTTTTTCTTTTCTTTCATCCATCATCCATACCTCCGTTTGCAGTCATTTCCAACTTTCAAGAAACCACACGGCTTGGTCGAGCAAGAAAATATGGCACACCGATTTTTTGATGATTTTGCTTTGGATCAAGGCCTGCGAGCGCAGGAATACTTTGTGTATTTCAAGCGAGCAAAACGCAGAGCCGGGGCAAAATGGCAAAAAAGCGACCATATTTTTGCGCGAGAGCAAGCCAATATTATTCGCTGATTTGCAGAAAGTGTTCCAGCAAGGGGCTGTCATTATCCTTGCGCCAGATGGCGAGGATTTCTTCGGTTTCGTCTTCTCCCACCAGGGGAACGAACACCAGATTGTCGGTATCAGACAAGCGGCGCATACAGGAAACGGGCAGAATGGAGACCCCTTCTTCGGCAGAGACCATCATCAGAATGCTTTCAACGTCGCTGGAGCGCAGAAGGATATTGGGGTAATACCCCGCCTTCTGATAAAGGCGGATAAAGTATTCATCCGCCAGGGAGTCACCCGTGGAAGAAGGCGACATGAAAAGATTTACTTCATGGCGCAGATCCTCGCGGGTAAGACCCGTGCGCTGGGCCAGAGGGTGTGTTGCGTACAACGCCACCACCAGCCGCACCTTTTCCTGCAGGCGGTAAGAAACCGCGGGGTTGGCGCAGATGTTGGTGGAGTCCCAGGTGAAGATCACATCGAAGGCATCGTCGATGAGTCCTGCCGCCAGCTTGTCCGTGTCTTCGCGGGAGCAGGTGATGAGCACGTTGGGATACAAACGGTGGAACTTACGCAGCTTCACCGTAAGGTCGCTGTGCTCGTAGCCTTTGGTGTAGCCGATGCGAAGGGTACCCGTAACGCCTGAGGAGGCTTCCCGCGCTCTTTGCACCGCGCCTTCCATGCGCAAAAGAATGGCGCGGGCCTCCCGCAAAAAGGCAGAACCCATGGGGGTAAGGGAAATAGGGCGGGTCTTTCGGTCGATGAGCTGCACGCCCACCGCCTCTTCCAGCTTTTGAATTTGCTGGGTCACCGCCGTCTGGGTGAGGAAATATTGCTCGGCCGCTTTGGAAAAGCTTTTGCTCTCCGCCACCGCCACAAAATACTTCAGCTGATTCAAATTCATACCCGCTCACCTCGCAGTATCAGTTTTTCTTATTTTAATATAGAAAAGAACGGGTTGCAACCCACACTTTTCGGTGCTATTATAATGCCATCGCCAATTTTAACTCAACAAGGAGTATTTTGATATGAAAAACAGTCTGTTCATCCCCCTTCGTGAAGAAGGCCTCACTACCATGAAGATCCGCTATGACTTCAAGACCGGTCTTGTTAAGCTCTATGCGGCTAAGGAATGGGAAAAGGATTTTGATTTTGCAGGTTACAACCACGATTGGTGGATCGACGGCATCTACACCGAAGACGCCCGCTATCTCAACACCAAGGAAGTATGGGCCATCTTCGAAAAGTACGGCCAGAAGGAATATCTGGAAAGCGTTCTGGATCTGCTCCGCGCAGGTAAGCACTTCGGCATCGATATCTACTATTACGAAAAGTATGATATCCGCTACATGATGAATGAACACAGCCGCAAGCTGGGTCTTCTCAACAAGAGCCACGCCATCATGGCAGGCGGCATCCGCCGTCACAGCTATGACGAAGAGGAACTGGATGTTATCATCGACGGTCTGAACCTGGGCCGCGGCATGAGCTTCAAGAACATTGCCGGTCACCTGCCCTTCGGCGGCTGCAAGGCAACCGTTACCATGGATCCTCTGGACATGACCAACATGGAAGTTATGGGCTTCCTGGCCTTCGCGCTGGATAGCTGCCGTGACATGACCGGCCCCGACATGAACTTCCCCGTGGAAATGAGCGACGTGATGATCGAACAGGGCTACTCCATGCAGTACACCGGCGGTCTCAAGGCAAAGACCGGCCCCACCGGCACCCCCACTGCATACGGCGTGTATCTGGCACTTCTGGAAGCTATCAACTTCAAAGAAGGCGTTAAGAGCGTAAAGGGCAAGAGCGTTGCTCTCATGGGCCTTGGCGCAGTTGGCTGGTACATGGGCGAATATCTGCTTCAGGGCGGCATCTCCAGGCTCATCGTTGCCGACATCAATCCCGACGCAGTGGATAAGTTCATCGCCGAACACCCCGGCTATGATATCACCGCCTGCTCCGTAGCAGAAGTGCTCTATCAGGATGTTGACGTTCTCTGCCCCTGCGCCATCGGCGGCATTTTCGACGATGCTTCCATCGCAAAGCTGAACTGCCAGTACATCTTCGGCTCTTCCAACAACGGCCTCAAGGCTTCCTCTCAGGAAGAAGAGATCCGCCTGGCCAAGCTCATTGCTGACCGCGGCATCCTCTATCAGGTAGAGTGGTGGCACAACACCGCAGGCGTTATCTGCGGCGCTGAAGAATACCTCTTCGACGGCGATGCTGATTCCCTCCGCGCCAAGGTGGAAGCTATCATGCCCGCCAACACCGCTATGAGCCTTAAGGGCGCTGCAGAAGCCGGCATCACCCCCACCGAATGGGTATACCGCTACTGCGAAGACCTGCTCTACAAGTAAAAAGAAGTCACTCTCACGGCTCCCCTTCCCCAGGGGAGACAACTACCCTATCAAAAGAAAAGGAAATAGATTATGGAACAGAAAAGAGGATTTGCCTCCCGTATCGGCTTCATCTTCTCCATGGCTGCCTTCTGCATCGGCATCGGCAACCTTTGGAAATTCCCCTACATGGTTGGTAACAACGGCGGCGGCGCGTTTCTGCTGCTGTATCTGGCAGCCGTGCTGCTGGTAGGCATTCCCGCCTTCGTTATTGAACTTACCATGGGCCGCAAGAGCCGCCTGTCCCCCATCGCAGGTATGCGCGTGCTCAGCGGCAACAAGAAGACTCCCTGGAGCATCATCGGTATCCTTGGCTGCATCGCCATCTTCATCATGGTAAGCTACGCTGCCATGATCGTGGGCGGTTGGACCATCGGCTACATTGTAAAGCTCCTCTCCGGCTCTCTCTCCGGCCTCACTCCCGATGAGCTGGGCGCAGCTTTCGGTTCTTTCACCAGCCAGCCCATCAACGTTCTCTACTCCGCGATCCAGGTCTTCCTGGTTTGGCTCTGCCTCAACGGCGGCGTAAAGAAGGGCGTAGAAAAGGTGAACTCCATCCTCATGCCCGTGCTGCTGGCTATCATGATTGGCCTTGCCGCTTACTCCGTATGCCTCCCCGGCGCTATGGAAGGCCTCAAGTGGTATCTGATCCCCGATTTCTCCAAGATCTCCATGGCATCCGTTTCCGCCGCCTGCGTGCAGGTCTTCTACTCCATCGGCGTAGGTATGTGCTGCGCTTATGTTTACGGCAGCTACTTTGCCCCCAAGGGTAAGCTGGTGGGCTCCGCTGTCACCACCGCTGTGATGGATACCTCCGTTGCCGTGCTGGCAGGTCTTATCTGCGTGCCCGCCCTCTTCGTTTTCGGCATCGAACCCACCGCAGGCCCCAGCCTGATCTTCGTAACTCTCCCCAACCTCTTTAACTCCATGGGTTCCTTCGGCCTCGTCTTCGGCCTGCTCTTTATGACCTGCGTGTTCTTCGCAGGCTTCTCTTCCAACATTGGCGGCAGCGAAGCGCTGGTAGCTGTTCTCTGCGATGCCAAGAGCGAATGGAGCCGCCGCAAGGTTTCCACCATTGTTTGCGTGGCTCAGTTCCTCTTCTCCATTCTCTTCATCCTCTCCTTCGGCGGCAGCGCAATGCTCTCCAACCTGAAGATTCTGAACCTGGGCTTCTTTGATTTCTTCGATTTCATCTCCAGCCTGTGCCTGAGCCTTGGCACCATTCTGATGCTGGCCTTCCTGCTCTTCCGTTGGAAATTCAGCGGCTTCATGGAAGCTGCCAACGAAGGAAGCGAAGGAAGCAAGGTAAAGGTTTACAAGTGGATGAAGGGTTATATCTGCTACATCTACCCCATCGTTCTGGTAGTGGTATTCTTCTTCATCATGGACGTTTACTTCTAAATCGAACAAAAAAGAGTCCTTTTCCGTCAAAACAACGGAAAAGGCTCTTTTTTTATAAAAATATTGATTTATGCACAAAAGTGTGTTATACATAAAGCATAAGGATGGGGTGGTTTCACCGCGCCAAATAATCAAAGGAGTGCACAATATGAAGTTTACCAACATTGAAGACGTTAATGCTTTCCTGGCTATTGTTGATACCTGCCGCGGCGAAGTTTTTCTCAAGAGTGAGCAGGGTGACCAGTTCGCACTTAAGAGCAAGTTCAGCCGTTATATCGCTATGGGCGCTCTGCTGAGCGAACACGGCGACGAACTGGAACTGTACTGCGAATACAAGGAAGATGAACCCAAGCTGCTGAAGTTCCTTTCCGACAATCAGCACGTTCTTTAATTTCCGTCTTTGGCACGGAGCCTTTGCTTAGGGCAAAGGCTCCGTATTTTTGCCCATGGAAAGGAGCCTTTCGTATGACCGCCGGCATCATTTTTGCTGTGTTGTGCGCCCTGATCCTGCTGGCATCTTACGGCGCATATTTCATCACCTTCCATTCCCCCCACAAAAACCAAAACAACATTTTTAATATTCCCAAAGAAGAAGGGTATCTGCCCCAATGGGAGGAAATGCACAGCATGATCCAGCATGCCGCTTCCATCCCTTACGAGGAGGTCACCACCACTTCGTATGACGGTCTCACCCTGGCAGGTCAGTACTATCACGTTTGCGACGGGGCACCCCTGGTCATCGGCTTCCATGGCTACCGCGCCACCGCCCTGAGAGATTTCTGCGGCGGCATGCCCCTTATGCGGGAACTGGGCTTCAACGTGCTGCTGCCCCACCACCGCTCTCAGGGCAAGAGTCAGGGTCACGCGGTGACCTTTGGCATCAAAGAGCGTTTTGATGTGATGAGCTGGCTGGAATATGCCAACCACCGTTTTGGCAATACTACTCCTATCCTGCTTTACGGTCTTTCTATGGGCGGCGCCACGGTTTTGATGGCTGCAGGATTGGAACTGCCCGAAAATGTGAAGGGCATCCTTGCCGACTGCCCCTACACCACCCCCAAAGCCATCATCAAAAAAGTGGCAAAAGACATGGGCATCCCTCCCGCCATCATTTATCCTTTCGTGCGTCTGGGTGGGCTTCTCTTTGCCGGGGGCATTGATCCCAGCGACGCTTCCGCCCTTACGGGTGTGGAGGGCGCCACCGTGCCCATCACCATCATCCACGGGGAAGCGGACACTTTCGTTCCCGCAGATATGAGCCGGGAATTGAAAAAAGCCAACCCCGCTATCGATTTGCAGCTTTTCCCCGATGCGCACCACGGCATCAGCTACATGAAGGATAAGCCCCGCTATCTCTCCCTGGTGACAGCCTTTGCCCTGAAATGTTTAAAATAAATTAAATTTAAAATAAAAAATCTAAAGGAGGATATTCCAAGTGGAATTCAGTACCAACAGTTTGTTTATGTACGGCGTTGCCATTTGCGTCATCATCTTTGTTCTGGCGCAGTCCGGCTTCTTCCTGATCCGTGCATACCGCAGAGGCAAGGAGATCGGCTTTAGCAGCGCGACTTTGAAAAAGACCATCATCTCCACCGCCGTTTTCACCGTTGCCCCCGCCATCTCTTTCCTTATCGGCATCGTGACCCTCTCCCAGTTCCTGGGCATTCCCCTGCCCTGGATCCGCATGAGCGTCATCGGCGCCATCACCTATGAGCTGCCCGCA
>JAZQUM010000011.1:0-19414 GCA_045631305.1 Oscillospiraceae bacterium
ATGGCTACGATCCGACTTGGGTGTAGCCGATGGCAAGGCCGATGATGCTGCCGAAAATACTGGGCAGCAATCCGTAGCCAAGATATTTCATGGAGATGGCGGCGCGGCCGTAGCCCAGCGCCTTGAGGCTGCCGATCTCTACGCGGTGCTCTTCCACCATGCGGGTCATGGTGGTCAGGCATACCAGCGCCGCTACCAGGAAGAAGATCAGGGGAATAATATCCGCAAGGTTTCCCATGCGCTCTGCATCCTGCCCGAAGCCTGTATAGCCGGGGTTATAGCTGCGGGAGAAAATGTACCACTCACCGTGCTCGATCTCGCTGATCTCGCGGCGGGCGTCGGCGATTTTTTCCTCCGCGTCGGCAAGTTCTGTTTCTGCTTCCCGCTTGCCGTCTCTGTACTCGGCGTAACCGTCGTTATACTCGGTCTCACCGCGGAGCAGCTCGATACGGGCATCGGCAAGCTCTGTTTCCGCCTTGGCGATCTCTTCGGCAAAAGTCACTTTGCCTTCTTCCAGATCCAAAAGACCCTGTTCATAATCGATCCAGCCCTGATCCAGTTCTTTTCTGGCATCGGCCAAAGTTACTTCTGCTTGGGCAAGTTCTTCCTTGCCGCGGGCAAATTCTTCATACCCTTCACGGTATGAATCCCAACCTGCATCCACCGCAACAACACCTGCATTGTATTCTTCCCAACCGGCGTTGATCTGCCGCTGTGCAGAGGCCATGTAATCTGCCGTGATGAAACTGCCGTTGATAATCATGGCGTTATACTGCGCCTCAAGGGTCGCTTTCTGCCGCTCTGCGGCAGTTTTCTGTGCAAGATAGGCTGCCTGTTCCTCGGGAGTAAGCGCGGGGTTTTGCAGCGCCAGATTCAGCATATCAATGCCTTGCTGCGCGGAAGCAATATAGTTTTCAAGGGTGGTCTTCATGCCGCTTAGCACGGCATTGGATGCATCCATCATCGTAGGAGCATCGGAAGCAAGGTCCTGCAAAAGAACTTCTGCCGAAACCCCCAGTTGCCCTGCTACCACAGAGGCAAGGCTATTAAGCTGGGACTGGGAAGTTTCCAAGGTGGTCTTTGCCTCAGAGAGCCGCTGGCCAGCTGCACTGAGAGTGTGGGTGGCAGAAATGAGCTGTGCTTCCGCGTCGGCCAGTTCCGTTTTGCCCTTTTCCAGTTCTGCCAGGCCATCTTCATAGTCAATCTCGCCTTGTGTCAGGTCGGCATAAGCTTGGGTGAGAGTATTTTCTGCATCGATAAGATCCTGCTCACCTTTTGCCTTTTCGGCATAAAATTCCTCGTGACCGTCGTTATATTCTTTCCAGCCGTCATCCAGCTTTTTACGGGCGTCCGCCAATTCTGCTTCCGCATCGGCCAGTTCTGCCGCCACTTCTGCCTTGGCGTCGGCAAGTTCTGTTTCCGCGTCGGCCAGTTCGCCGTTGGCTTCCGCCATAAGTTCATCATAGCGCAGCGTGGCGCGAACTTCACCCACGGACTCCAGTTCATCCATCACGGCGTCAATATAATCATCATATGTATCGTAGAAGGCCGTCATTTCTGCCGCACCTTCCACCGCAAGATACGCCACGGTATAAACATCCATGTCAAAGGCATCTGCAGGAAGATACACATAAGCGTGCACCGCACCCGTACCGAGAGAGGCTGTGCCACGCTCAGTTGTCACATACATAGGACTGCGGATAGTACCCACCACGGTGAAAGTTTCATGCGCCAGCGCGTCTTCCATATCCTTACCAGGGGCAAGGGTGAAAGTATCCCCCAGAGAAATGCCAAGGAGCTTCAAGAGATTTTCATCTGCCACGCATTCGTCAGAAGATAACGCCATGCGGCCGGAACGAAGTTCCACTTCGTTAATGCCCTGCTTTGTCAGGGAATAAACCTTTGCCACCAGTTCTGCATCACCCGCAGAAGCATAAGCATCAATCACATAGGCGCCTTCCGCAGCGGCAATATCTTCCCGCGCAGCAAGAGCTGCAATATCCTCTTCCGTAAGACCCAGGTTGCTCATAACCTGAATATCGGCAAGGTGCAAAGAATCGAGATAGCTGTCCCCCGTGCGCTTCATATTGGGGGCAGTTGCACGGAAGCCGGAAAAGAACGCCACTGCCAGTGCCACCAGAATCAAAATGGACACAAAACGGCTGAAGGTATTTTTAATTTCGCGAAAAAAATCTTTCCGCAGCATAGATCCCATTTCTGCACCTCCTTTCGAAGCTTTTCTTTTAATTTACCACTCAATTTCTTCCACAGGCGTGGGGTTGGAATTCAACGTCATCTCGGCAACTGTGCCGTTTTTGATGCGGATCACACGGTCTGCCATGGGGGTAATAGCGCTGTTGTGGGTAATGACGATCACCGTCACACCGCCTTTGCGGCAGCTATCCTGCAAAAGCTTTAAGACAGCTTTGCCCGTTACATAGTCCAGCGCGCCGGTGGGCTCATCGCAAAGCAGCATTTTGGGATTTTTGGCGAGCGCGCGGGCAATAGCCACGCGCTGCTGTTCACCGCCGGAAAGCTGACCGGGGAAATTGCCCGCACGGTCTTTCAGCCCCACGTCACAAATCACCTGCTCTGCCGGCAGAGGATCGCGGCAGATCTGGGCTGCCAGCTCCACATTTTCCAGCGCGGTAAGATTGCCCACCAGATTATAAAACTGGAACACAAAGCCAATGTCATGGCGACGGTAAGAAGTGAGTTCCTTGCGGGAAAAATCGCTGACGCAAACACCGTCTACGGTGATAGTGCCGCCCGAGCAGGTGTCCATACCGCCCAGCATGTTCAAAACCGTGGTCTTGCCTGCGCCGCTGGGACCCACGATCACGCAGAATTCCCCTTTTTCGATTTCAAAGTTTACCCCATCCGCTGCGCGGATCTCCACATCTCCTGTGCGGTAAACCTTAGACACGTTTTCAAAACTGATAAAAGGCGCCATTTGAAATGCTCCTTTCGCACGCATATTTTCTTATTTTACAGTATAGCACAAGTTTGTTGTAATTTCTTTAACTTTATGTAAAAAAAGCATTTTTTCTGTCACCAATTTGAGAAAATTTACCCCTATCTTGTCACTTCCTTTTTATCGGACAGCATGGTATATTATTTTTATTAACCATTACATCTTTTTTCGACACGATTCACTTTATAAACTCAAATTTTTCCTCGGAGTTATCTATGGTCTTTTCCAGTCTTCTTTTTGTTTTCGCGTTTTTCGCGCTGAACATGCTGATCTATCATTCGGCGCCCACCATCCGCGCCAAAAATGCAGTAATGCTGGTCTTTTCCCTGATTTTCTATGCATGGGCAGGCCCGGCTTATCTTGCGCTGCTCTTTTCCATGACCTTTGTGGACTACCGCGCCGCCCTCTTCATGGAAAACAGCCGCACCAAAGTTTCCCGTAAAATTGGGCTTATGGTGGGTTGCGGTTTTAATCTCCTGCTGCTGGGCATTTTCAAATACCTTACCTTTATTCTTGAAAATCTGAATCTTCTCTTCCCCTTTACCGATTCTGTGCCCCAGATTTTGCTGCCCATCGGCATCTCTTTCTACACCTTCCAGCTTTTGAGCTATGTGGTGGATGTTTACCGTGGAGAAGTGGCAGCCCAGAAGAAATTCACCACACTGCTTCTTTATGTGAGCCTTTTCCACCAGTGCATTGCAGGCCCCATCGTGCGCTACGAAACCGTGGAACGTGAGCTGACGAGCCGTTCCGTCACGGCAGCTGACCGCGCTTACGGCATCCGCCGTTTCTGCGTGGGTCTTTTGAAAAAGGCAGTTTTTGCCAACCGCTGCGGCATGCTGGCAGACACCTTCCTGGTAGCCGTTTCCGCCCCTCAGGGCGAAACCATTCTTATGACCCGCCCCGCCCTTTCCATTATTTTGGGCACCCTTTGCTACACGCTGCAGATCTATCTGGATTTTTCCGCCTACAGTGATATGGCCATCGGCATGGGTCGTATCATCGGCTTCCACTATCTGGAAAACTTCAACTATCCCTACATTGCCTCCACCGTCACCGATTTCTGGCGGCGCTGGCACATTTCCCTTTCCAGCTTCTTCCGCGACTATGTGTACATTCCTCTGGGCGGCAGCCGCTGCGCAAAGCGCCGCATCATCACAAACCTTTTGGTGGTGTGGGCCTGCACAGGTTTCTGGCACGGTGCCAGCTGGAACTATGTACTTTGGGGGCTTTACTATTTCCTGCTTCTGGCGCTGGAAAAATTCGTCTGCCCCAATTTCTTTAAAAAGCTGCCTAAAGTTCTTTCCCATGTATACCTTCTGCTGGTGGTAAACTTCGGCTGGATGCTTTTCCGCTCGGAAGACCTCTCCTGGCTGGGTGCGCAGATCCGCGGCATTTTCTGCCTCAACGGAAATGCTTTTTCCGACTACGAGACGCTTACCACCTTGAAAGCCAACGTCTTTTTCCTGCTGTTGGCTGTGCTTGCCTGCACGCCTCTTGTAAAATGCCTTGGCGAAAAACTTCGCGATCTTGGCGAGCGCTCTGCTGCTGTCACCACGCTCACGGCCCTCGCCGACTCCCTCTTCCCCATTTTCACTATGCTCCTTGCGGCCACAGTGCTGGTAGGTGAGAGCTACAACCCCTTCCTCTACTTCCGTTTCTAAGGCGGTGAATTATGCCCAAAACCACGCTCAAACCCGAAAAAAAGAATAAGGCGCGGCTCACGGCTCTTTTCACAGCCAAAAAACCTGCAGATCGCCGTGAGGCGGGCCTTCGGCTCACCCCCATCACGGCATCCGTGGCCCGTTGCGCCATGGCGCTGCTTTCCCTTGCTCTGCCTCTGCGCCCTGACTATTCTGCCTCCGAGCTGCGCTCTCTTGCCGAATTCCCCACTCCCACCTGGGAAACGGTGATGAACGGCCAGTTCTTCTCCGGTATCGACACCTGGTTTGCCGATACCTACCCCCTGCGAGAGCAGTTCATCTCCCTTTCCGCCTCTCTGGAATCTCTCTACGGCTATCAATCCACCGTGATCCACGGGGATGTTCAGCAAGGTGACGATATCCCCGATGCCCCCCTTACTCCCCCTGAAGACAATGCGCCCGAGCTTCCGCCCCCGCCTGTGATCCCTGAGCTGGACCCCGCGGCCAAGATCGAAACCCTGGGCGCACTGCTGGTAGTGGATGACGCAGCCTATGAATATTACAATTTCGTAGCCTCCACCGCCAACGACTACATTACTACCGTGGAGCGAGCCGCAGCCCTTCTTGCCGAGGATGCCAATGTTTACAACATTCTCATCCCCAACAGTATGGATATCTGCGTGCCCGAATCCGTCCGCGCCCAACTCACCACTTCTTCCCAGCGGGAAGCCATTGATTATTTCTACAAGAGCTATTCTTCCAATGTAAATACGGTGGATATTTTTGACACCCTGCTGCGCCACAGCGTGGACGGTGAATACCTCTATTTCCGCACTGACCACCATTGGACGGCGTTGGGGGCATACTATGCCTACTGCGACTTTATGGAAGCCGCCGGCAAAACGCCCGCAAATCTTGAAACCAACTTCACCCAGCGCATTTTTGAAGGTTTTACCGGCAGTTTCGTCCGCGAGACCAACAATGCCGCCATGAAGGAAAATCCCGATACTGTCTATGCCTATGAGCCCAACAGCACCAATGCTATCACCATCCATTGGGCAGACGGTGCCGTAACCCCCTACACCATCATCACCGATGTTTCCTCCTGGGGCGCTTCCAGCAAATATGCTTCCGGCTTCATCGGCGGAGACAATCCTTTGAGCATCATCGAAAATCCCAACATCACCGACGGCAGTTCCATCGTGCTGGTGAAGGAGTCTTACGGCAACTGCTTTGCCCCCTTCCTCGCCGAAAGCTACCAGTATGTTTATATCGTAGACTTCCGCTATTATAACGATACCCAGAGCGGCACCCTTGCCGATCTGGTGCGGGAAAAGGACATTGACGATGTGCTTTTCCTCAATTCCATTTCCACCACCCGTTCCGAGGGTCTTGTGGGCCAGCTGGCCCGCTTCGTGGGTTAAAAGGAGAATTTTTATGAATCAGGCTCTTTTCCGTTTTATTTCCGCCTGCCCTACCGCTTATCATACGGCAGCTATCTGCGCAGATATGCTGGCAGAAAAGGGTTATACCCGCCTTGAAGAAGGAGAAAAGTGGGAACTTTCCCCCGGCAAGAGCTATTTCACTTTGCGCGGCGGCTCCTCTCTTCTCGCTTTCCGCATGCCTCAGGATGATTTCACGGGCTTTATGATCGCCGCCGCCCATGGGGACAGCCCCGCCTTTTCCGTGAAGGAAAATCCCGAACTTGCAGGCGGCAGCTATGTGCGCCTTTCCACGGAAAAATACGGCGGCACGATCCTCTCCACCTGGATGGATCGGCCTTTGAGCATTGCCGGCCGCGTTGGCATAAAGTACGAAAACGGCGTTGAAATGCGCCTTGCAGATTTGAAAGAGCCTTGCGCAGTAATGCCCAATGTTGCCATCCATCTCAACAAAAATGCCAATTCCATGACTTACGACCCCGCCGTAGATACCCTTCCCCTTTGGCGTGCCGACGGAGAAAACGGCACTTTCCGCACCCGTATCGCAGAGTGCGTAGGTGTTGCAGAAGAGGATATCCTCTCTACCGAACTTTATCTCTATAATCCTCAGGCAGGTGCGGAATGGAACGATCTCATTTCTTCCCCCCGTCTGGATGATCTCCAGTGCGTTTTTGCAGCTATTCACGCTTTTCTTGATGCCAAGAACGGCGCAGGTCTCCCCGTTTTTGCTCTCTTTGACCATGAGGAAGTAGGCAGTTCCACCGCCCAGGGCGCAGGATCCACCTTCCTCCGCGATGTGCTCTCCCGCATTTGTGGCAATCTTTCTCAGGAAGATCTACAGGCAAAGCTTTCCAACTCCTTCCTGCTCTCCTGTGACAATGCTCACGCTCTGCACCCCAACCACGGTGAACTTTCCGACAAAAATCACGCCCCCGTCTTAAACGGCGGCATCGTCATTAAGCATTCTTCTCCCCGCCGCTACACCACCTCCGCTGAAACCGCGGCACTGGCCGCTCTTCTCTGCCGCGAAGCGAATGTTCCCTCTCAGGATTACCGCAATCGCGCTGACCTTCCTGGCGGCTCCACTTTGGGTGCTATCGTGCTGGGACAAGTTTCTATCCCCGCAGCAGATATCGGCCTTGCCCAGCTCGCCATGCATTCTGCTTTTGAAACGGCAGGCGCCAAGGATACCGCGTATCTCAAAACTATGCTGCAGCTTTTCTTCGAAAAAGGTCTCCGCGTCTGCGGCAGCACCTACACTTTGGTATAACTCTTCCCTTTGCCCAAAAGGCATGCTACAATAAGCCCAGTACAAAAAGGAGCAAACCGCCATGTTTTATGTCAGCGAACCTATGACCACCCCTCCCGAAAGCTTCAAGACCCCTCTGCAGGAAAAAGTATATGAAACTTTAGCTGCTCTCTCCATGCCCTATTGCCGTGTGGATAATGACGAAGCCATCACCATGGAAGATTGCGTTGCCATCGATGCAGCGCTGGATGTGAAGGTGGTAAAATCCCTGCTGCTGACCAATCGCCAGCAGACCCGCTTCTATCTTTTCGTCACCCCCGGCGACAAGCCCTTCCGCTCCAAGGATTTCGGTGCAGCTATGGAAGTTTCCCGCGTGTCCTTTGCCCCTGCTGAGCGTCTGGGTGAGCTGATTGGTACCACCGTGGGCGCCGTTACCGTGTTCGGCACGCTGCTGGATGATCAGGACCGCATCGAAGTGGTCATCGACGAAGATGTGCTGGGCGAAGAGTGGTACGGCTGCACCGACGGCACCACCACCGGCTACATGAAAGTAAAGACTGAGGATGTGCTCAAGAAGTTCCTGCCCCATGTCAAGCACACCTACCGCACCATCCGTGTATAACTGAAAAGCGAGTGCCGCTGGCACTCGCTTTTCTTGACACCTTCTTCTCCTTGTGGTATATTCCGTGATTGTAAACTCCTTTCCAGAAAGCAAGGTTTACAAAGGAGGCGCAGCATGAAACGAAAACCCAATACCAAAAACATGGCCCGCTGCGCCTTGCTTGCCGCAGTGATGGCTATTGTGTCCCCCTTCACCGTGCCCCTTGGCGCCATCCCTGTGAGTCTTGCCTCCCTCGCGGTGATGCTTGCAGGAGTGATTTTGCCGCCGGCACAAGTCCTTTGGGCGGTAGGCACGTATCTTCTTTGCGGAATGGTTGGCCTTCCCGTTTTCTCCGGGGCGCAGGGTGGACTTTCTGTTTTTCTCGGCCCTACGGGAGGTTATCTTTGGGGGTATCTTCTCTGTGGCTGGGTCACCGCTCTTATTTGCCACAAGAAAAGAAAATCCTTTTTACTCTGTGCATTAGGCGCATTTTCCGGTGCAGTCATCGCCTGCCTCTGCGGCACTGCACACTATGCCGTCATCAGTCAAATTTCCTTTTCCGCAGCTCTTGGGGTGTGCCTTTTCCCATTCCTCCCCATGGAAGCAGGAAAAGCCGCTTTGGCTGTGTTTTTAGGCCACAGCATCCGCCGCGCCTTGCTTTGAAATCTCAATGAAAGGATCTGCTCCTATGAAAAAAGCACTTGCTCTTATTTTGATTCTTATCTGCTCTACGATTCTTTTTACCGCTTGTAACAGCGCTGACTCTGCCAAAGAAACCGAAGTAATATTGATCTCCTGTGCCGACGGCTATGATAACGCAGGCTTTGTGGGCTTTGAAGCAGAACAAACCGGCACCTATACCTTCACTGCCCAGGGCGGTGAGGGTATCGAATGGGCCGTTTATCTTTTCGACGAAGAATTCAGTGATGGCCCCCGCTATATTTCTCAGGCCGCAGAACCCATTCTCACAGAGGACGGCAGCCTTACGGCAGAAGCCGGAAAGTTTATTTACGTTTATTGTTCTGCCAATGCCTTCACCGATCTTGCTCCCGACAGCGACGCAAAACTCCTTGTCACCTTCGCAGAATAAAAAAGAAGAGGCTTTAAAAAGCCTCTTCTTTTTTACAATAAATAATAGGTGTAGCTGTCACCCACGCGCAAAAGTCCGTCCTGCTCCATGCGGCGCAGCTCACGGGAAAGGGTGGAGCGGTCCACCGCCAGATATTCTGCCAGTTGCGTGCGGTTCATATGCAAACGCACGCAAGTGCCCCCTTCATCGCCGTAGCGCTCCCGCATCATTCGCAAGAAGAGCAGCACCCGTTCCCGCAAGGGCTGGGTAGCAATCACTTCCGTGCGGTAGAAAAGTTTTACAGCGTGGTTAGCAAGGGTGGATTCCAAATTGGCACGGAAGCGGAGGTTGGCCCGTAAGGCCGCTTCTTCCATATCCGCTTCCATCAACGGCCGGGGATCAAACCACAGAAGTTCCCCTGCCGCAGCGCAGCGGCAGCTGCGCGCCCAGGTAGCACGGGTGGTGCAGAATTCAGGAATGCCGAAAAGCTCGCCTTTGCGGTACACATGCATCATAGCATTGGCGCCGCTGCCTGTGGTTTTGCTGGCAAAAAACTCACCCGAAACCACAACGGCCATCTTCCGCGCGTCACCTTCTTCTTCAAAAACCTGCTCATCTTTCTGATAAGTCGAAAACACGCAGTTAAATTTTCCCGCCCAATATGCCATCTCCTCAGAAGAAAAGCCTTTGAAAAGGCGGCTGCGGCTCAAAATTTCTGCCGCGCGGCGCATCTGTTCTCCCATAGCCTCACCTCATCTTCTGAATCAGCATGATCACACCGTAGATCACAGGCTGGTGCACAATGTAAATGAACATGGCATGGCGGCCCACAAAAGGCAGCACAGGAACAGAAGCAGTATAAAACCACTGGGGGAATCTTCTTTCTTTCACATAGTACCCCACCCAGGTGCCAAAGAGATACACAAAGAACCAGGGGAAAATGGGGAACCAGTCCGCGCTGAAAAAGCCCGGATACATCCAACCCAAGGGGAAGATAAAATGGGCCACAGCAGGGCTCACTTCAATGTGCTTTACAGCCAGTGCACTGCCCACCAGAAGAACAACGCACAAAACAGGCATCACCTTGCGGGGGATCTTCTCCCACACCTTAGCGGTAAGCCCGTAGAACACCATGGAAGAACCCAAAAGATGCAGCACACCGAAGCGGATGGGCAGATTGATCATGGGAAGGCTTGTGACAATGGTAAAGCACACAGCCACAAGGAAGCATTTGATGCCGCGTTTTACATTGGAGCGGGAAAAGCGGGAGGAAATACCCGCCAGCACCAGAAAGGAACCTGCGGCAATATAGTGGAGGCTATCAAAGATCACATTGCCGAAAAGCTGAAAAGAAGCGCCGCAAAATGCAATCAGATCGTAAAGAATATGGTGCACTACCATGATCAGCACACCCAAGCCCCGTAAAGCGTCCAGCATGTCTATGCGCTTTTTCTTCACATCTCCCATTTCGCTTCCCCCTTTTCGTTTTTTTCATCTTATCATTTTCGCTATAAGGGAGCAAGTCCCCATTTCTTCATAAATGTTTCAAAAGAAATTCATAATTTGTTCACCAACCCCGCGTCCCTTTGCGCTATTATAATCACACGGGGAGCGATCCCGCAGAACCGCAAATGGGGAAGCGGTTCTGATTTCATTGATGTTTCCTTAATTCTCTCTTTCTTTTGGAAAACAGCTCATGCGGCTTGCCGCATGGGCTTTTTTCTGTTTTTCCCTCTATTGAAATATGCCCTTCTCTCCTTTATAATACTCCTTGTGAACTTCGGCGCATTTCGCGCCTTTTCGATAAAGGAGAAAATGCTATGGATTATGCAAAAGAATCTCTCCGCCTGCATGGCGAATGGAAGGGTAAAATCACGGTAAATGCCACCGTTCCCGTAGAAAGCAAAGATGACCTTTCTCTGGCGTATACCCCCGGTGTTGCCCAGCCCTGCCTTGAGATCCAGAAGGATATCAACAAGAGCTATGAGCTGACCCGCCGCCACAATCTCTGCGCCGTGATCACCGACGGCAGCGCCGTTCTGGGTCTTGGCGACATCGGCCCTGAAGCAGGTATGCCCGTTATGGAAGGCAAGTGTGTTCTCTTCAAGGCCTTCGGCGATGTGGATGCCTTCCCCCTTTGCATCAAGAGCCAGGATGTGGACGAGATCGTCAACACCGTTTATATGATCTCCGGCTCCTTCGGCGGTGTAAATCTGGAAGATATTGCCGCCCCCCGCTGCTTCGAGATCGAACGCAAGCTGAAAGAAAAGTGCGATATTCCCATCTTCCACGATGACCAGCACGGCACCGCCATCATCACCCTGGCCGGCCTTACCAACGCGCTGAAGGTAGTGGGCAAGAAGAAAGAAGAAGTAAAAGTAGTCACTTCCGGCGCAGGCGCTGCAGCCATCTCCATCGTAAAGCTGCTGCTCTCCGCAGGCTTTAAAAATATCACCATGTGCGACCGCAAGGGCGCTATCTACGCAGGCCGCGAAGGTCTCAACTGGATCAAGGAAGAAATGGCTCAGGTCACTAACCTTGAAAAGAAGAGCGGCTCTCTTGCCGACATGCTGGCAGGCGCCGATGTCTTCATCGGTGTGTCCGCTCCCGGCATGGTCACCACCGACATGGTAAAGACCATGGCAAAGGATTCCATCATCTTTGCCTGTGCTAACCCCACTCCCGAAATCTTCCCCGATGATGCCAAGGCAGGCGGCGCAGCTGTTGTTTCCACCGGCCGCAGCGACTTCCCCAACCAGATCAACAACGTTCTGGCCTTCCCCGGTGTCTTCCGCGGCACCTTCGATGTTCGCGCCAGCGATATCAACGAGGAAATGAAGATGGCAGCTGCCAAGGCTCTTTCCGAACTCATCAGCGATGAAGAGCTTTCCGCTGACTACATCATCCCCAAGGCCTTTGATAAGCGCGTCGGCCCTGCAGTAGCCGCCGCCGTTGCGGAAGCTGCCCGCAAGAGCGGCGTGGCACGCATTTGATTTTAAAAGAAAAGACCTCTCCTTGGGAGAGGTCTTTTTCCTTTATTCGTGAATGGTGACAGAGGTCATAACGGGTTGATTTTCAGCAGCAATGGTGCCGTTTCCGTCTACAGGCTCAGCTGCAGCGCAAATCGCATCCACTACTTCCATGCCACTGATCACCCTGCCAAAAGCTGCATACTGACCATCCAGTTGGGGCCTATCAGCATGGCAGATGAAAAACTGGGTAGTAGCGCTGTCATACGCTCTGCTGCGGGCCATGGAGATAACGCCACGCTCATGGGAAATATCGTTGGCATAGCCATTGGCCGAGAATTCACCCACGATAGGTTCTGTATCTCCGTTGGCAAGGCCATCGCCGTCAATATCGCCGCCCTGCATCATGAAACCGTCAATAATGCGGTGGAAAGTGAGTCCATCGTAATAGCCGCTTTCAGCCAGCGCCACAAAGTTTGCCACGCTGACAGGTGCCACGTCGCCGTAAAGTTCCAGTTCGATGGTTCCGTAGTCTGCAATCTCGATAGTCGCATAATATGTACCAATGGGGTCGGCCGCCATAGCGCCAACTTCAGGCTTCTCACGGTTCAGCGTTATACCCAGAACCACCACAATCACTGCTACTGCTGCTACACAGAGGTAGAGCGTGCGCATCTTTTTATTGTTGTCTGCTGTTTTCTTTTGCAAAATCATCGGTCCTTTCCTAAGGAATTTCCTTTATGGTAACACAAAACCCGCCATAAAGTAACATGTATGCCTAAAATTTGCAAAAAATTTAAATTTTTTTTGCACTTTTTATAGAATATGCTATACTGTTTTCAAACAATAAAAGTACCGGAAAGAAGGCTTGATATATGAAAAAGAATGTTTTGATCCGAATTTTTGCTCTTCTCTGCGCCTTGCTCTGCCTTACCGGCTGCGCACCCACCGCAACAGAAGAAAATATTTACATTGACTCTGTTTCTATTGCGCAGCTTTCTCTGCAGCAGGAAATGGCCGCTCTTTCTGATGCCGTTGCCGCTATCAATACGGAAATTCAGCCTGAGGCAACCGCCAAATTGCTGCATAGCAACACTAAGGCCACCATTGATTATTCCAACACTTCCGATGGTTATATCATGGTGAACTTTACCGCCGCCACTACCAAGCGTCTGAAAGTTAAGATCACCGGCCCCAGTTCTGTTGACTACACCTATAATCTTACCGCCGGTGAGTGGACTACTTTCCCCCTCTCTGACGGAAATGGCAAATACACCATCAAGGTTTATGAAAATACCACTGGCAACAAATATGCCGTGGCCCTCACCTTTACCACCAATGTTACCCTTGCCAATGAGTTTGCCCCCTTCCTCCATTCCAACCAGTACGTAAACTATACCGCTTCTTCCAAAGCGGTTGCCAAAGCAAAGGAACTTTGCGCAAAAGCTCCCACAGCTCTTGACAAAGTGGGCGTTATCTACGATTATGTAGTTAAGAACTATACTTATGATAAAGAAAAGGCTGCAACCGTTCAGAGTGGTTACCTGCCTAATCTGGATAAAGTCATGGCTGCAAAGAAGGGCATCTGCTTCGACTATGCCGCTTTGATGACCGCTATGCTCCGCAGCCAGAATGTCCCCTGCAAGCTGGTAGTTGGCTACGCCGGCACCGCATACCACGCATGGATCAACGTGTGGAGTGAAAACACCGGCTGGGTAGAAGGCGTTGTTTACTTCGACGGCACTGCCTGGCAGCGTATGGACCCCACCTTTGCTTCCTCCGGTAAGCAGAGTGCTTCCATCATGAAGTATATCGGTGACGGTAAGAACTATACCGAAAAGTACCTCTACTAATCTGAACAAATAAATACAAACGGCTAAAAAGGGGCTTGCTTTGCAATCCCTTTTTTATCCGTTTTATAAGCGAGGTTGAATTATGAAAAAAACAGCTGTTTTCTCCAACGAAACTCTTGCCCGTCTCTTCCGTGCCCTTGCTCTGCTGCTTCACGCAGGCATCTCCCTCTCCGACTCCGTCTATCTTGTAAAGGAAGATGAGGACGGCGCCGAAGCGGCCGCTCTTCAGGCCATCGGTGAATCCATGGACTGCGGTGCAACGTTGTCCCGCGCTATGGAAGAAAGCGGTTATTTCCCCCACCATGCCGTTTCTATGGTTGAAGTGGGCGAAACCACCGGTCATCTGGAATCCTCCTTGGTTTCTCTTGCCGATTATTACGATGAAGAAGCTGCTATGAGCCGCGAAGTTCGCAGCACTCTTCTCTATCCCTGCATCCTCTTTGCCATGATCCTGGCAGTTATCGGTGTGTTGGTAGTACAGGTCCTTCCCGTTTTCGACTCCGTCTATGCTTCCCTCGGCGGCAACCTCACCGGTATCGCAGCAGGTCTCCTTTCTCTGGGTAATGCTCTGCGCGCTGTGATGCCTGTTATTCTGGTAGTTCTTGGCGCAGCTGCTATCTTTGCTCTTTGCTGCGTTGTTTCCCCCGCTCTGCGCACCAAGGTGGTCTCCGCTTACCGCCGCAAGTACGGTCACAAGGGTGTGGGCGGCAAGATGGCTTCTGCCTGCTTTGCTCTCTCCCTCTCCATGGCGCTGGAAAGCGGCATGTATGCTGAAGAAGCACTGCTTCTTTCCGCTAACCTCCTGAAAGATACCCCCACTCTTGCCAAGGCCGCTGAACAGGCTGCCGAAGCTGTGAAGAGCGGCACTGACCTTGCTGAAGCACTGAAGGACGCTGCTCTTCTCTCCCCCAAGGATTGCCGCATGCTGATCATCGGCAACAAGAGCGGTCGCGGAAGTGAAGTCATGAGCGATATCGCCCGCCGCGCCTCCGAAAGCGCCCGCGAAGCTGCCCGCGCTGCCGTGAGCCGCATTGAGCCCGCCATGGTTCTCTCTGCAGGCGTGATCGTTGGTGTGATCCTTCTCTCCGTAATGCTGCCCTTGATGAACATTATGTCTGCCATCGGGTGATGCCTATGAAAAAACTTCTTCCTTTTCTCGGCCTTTTGGGTGTGATCGTCGCAGTACTGCTGATCTTCTTCACCGCAGTAAACGGCATCGACAGCGGCCACAGCGAAGAAGACGCAGAGCAGCTTACCCTTTCTCTGCGCCGCGCCGCCGCCTCCTGCTATGCTTCTGAGGGTGCTTACCCTGAAGATCTTTCTTATTTGGAAGAGCACTACGGTATTCAGATCGACTCCCGGCGTTACAGCGTGATTTATCGCCCCATTGCTTCCAACCTTATGCCTGAGATCACCGTGATCCAACATTATGATGAAAAGTAACGACAGAAAAATTGAAAATTTGGTCTCTCCTCTGCTTTTTGCCATTTTCGCATTCTGCATCCTCTTTGTGCTGCTGACCGGTGCCCAGGCTTACCGCGCCGTCACAGAGCGAGACAACGCCTCCTTTGACAGCCGCACCGCCGTGCAGTATATCTCCACCCGCATCCGCTCCGGAGATGAAAGCGGCTTGCTGGAAGTCGGCGAGTTGGATGGCTGCAGCGCTTTGATCCTGAGCGAAAGCGTGGAGGGAACCACCTATCGCACCTTCGTATACGCATATGAGGGCTATCTTTGCGAGCTTTTCACCGCAGAGGACAGCGGACTTTGCGCGCCTGATGGCGAGCCCCTTTTCCCCATGGAAACCCTCACCTTCACCCAAGAGGGCAATTGTGTCACCGCCGCATTGAGTGATACTACCCTCACTTTCTTACTTCGCAGCAACGGGGAGGTGCCTCATGAATAAGAAAATGACTCTTTCTATGATGGAACTTCTCATGATGGTGCTGGTCTTCTCTCTCTGCACCGCCCTTTCCATGCAAGCTTTTGCTATCTCTCACCGCATCTCCCGGGATCAGAATCTGCGGGAAAGCGCTGCTGTTCTCGCCCAGAATGAGGCCGAGAACATCAAGGCACAGGGCGGCATCACCGAAGCCTACACCCGTGAAGAAAACGGATTTTCCATCTCCGTTTCCCCCGCCGAAACCGATTTCCCCACTTTGGGCAAGGCCGTGATCGATGTTTCTTCCGAAAACACTTCCTTCACCCTGAATGTATCCTGGCAGGAGGTGGCTTATGAATCCTAAGAAAAAGAGCCGCTTTGTTCTGCCCACTTTGGGCGGCAGCACCTTGTTGGTCATCTTCGCAGTGCTGTGTCTTTTGACTTTCTCTCTTTTGACGCTCTCCACCGCCCTTTCTAACCAGCGTCTCAGCGAGGCTAGCCTCGCTGTCACTACTGCTTATTACGAAGCAGATTGCGCTGCAGAAGAAACCATTGCCGCTCTTCGTGCAGGCGAAATGCCTGAGCATGTCACTCGTACCGGCAATACCTATTCTTTCTCCTGCCCCGTTTCCGAAAAGCAGGCCCTTTCTGTGGTTCTGGAAGAGCAGGATGGAATTCTGCAGGTCCTGCAGTACAAAACTGTAACGGCAGACGATACCGAATATGACGAAAGCATCACCGTTTGGGACGGTGAGCCCATCATCGAGGAGGAATAATCATGGCTGATTGGATTAAATATGTTGAACAGGCTGTAGAACACAAATCCAGCGATATTTTCTTCATTGCAGGCGGCCCCGTGTGTGAAAAGCGCGAGGGTGTGATCTGCCACATGAGTGACAGCCGTCTTCTCCCTCCCGATACTGAAGCAATTGTCCGCGATATTTACAAGGTTGCTGAACGCGACATCAACGCTTTCATCGCCAGCGGCGACGACGACTTCTCCTTCGCTCTGCCCGGTGTTGCCCGTTTCCGCGTGAATGCTTACACCCAGCGCGGTTCCATGGCCGCTGTTATCCGCGTGGTTTCTTTCGCTATTCCCGACCACAAGGAAATGGGCCTTGGCGAAGACATTATGTCCCTTGCCCAGCTCACCAGCGGCATGATTCTGGTCACCGGTACGGCCGGCAGCGGTAAGTCTACCACCCAGGCCTGCCTCATCGACCGCATCAACCGCACCCGCAGCTGCCACATCGTAACCTTGGAAGACCCCATTGAATATCTCCACCGTCATCAGAAGAGCATCGTCAGCCAGCGTGAAATCGCTATTGATACCACCGACTGTCTTTCCGCTCTCCGCGCATGCCTGCGTCAGGCTCCCGATGTCATTCTGCTGGGCGAACTTCGCGATGCTGAAACCATTCACACCGCTATGACCGCAGCAGAAACCGGCCATCTGGTAATCGCCACCCTGCACACCAAGGGCGCTGTCAATGTTATCGACCGCGTGATCGACGCTTTCCCCTCTGCTCAGCAGACTCAGGCCCGCTACCAGCTCTCCGCCGTGCTGCAGGCAGTTGTTTCCCAGCAGCTCATCCCCGGCGTAGACGGCCAGCAGCTGCCCGCCTGCGAGATCATGCTGACCAACAACGCTATCCGCACCATGATCCGCGACGGCAAAATCCACCAGATCGAATCCATCATTGCCCAGAGCGGCAAGGAAGGCATGATCTCCATGGACCAGTCCCTGGCAGTCCTCTATCGCGAAGGCAAGATCCATCGCGAAACCGCCATGGCTTATGCAGACCACCCCGAAAGCCTGGCAAGAATCCTGAACAAAAAAAGAAAAGACGCCTGCGGGCGTCTTTTTTTATGTCTGTATGCCAATATGCAAAAAGAGAGACGGCTTGCGCCGTCTCTCTTTTTAACTTGTTTTAAGGCAAGCGATTAGCCCTTGTACATGTCGACCAGCTTAACCAGGTGATCGTAACGAGCCTTTGCTTCTTCTTCGTTGCGTTCGAAGAGGACGCCTGCACGATCGGGGAATTCGCGGGTCAGACGGCTGTAGCGAGCTTCGTTCATCAGGAATTCCTGATAGCCGCCAGCGGGAGCCTTGGAGTCCAGAGTGAACTTGTCAGCAGCTGCGGGGTTGTAACGGAACAGGTTCCAGTAACCGCATTCAACAGCCTTCTTCATTTCCTTCTGGCAGTTCATCATGCCGCCCTTGATGGAGTGCATTTCGCAGGGAGCATAACCAACGATCAGGGAGGGACCGTCATAAGCTTCAGCTTCTACGATAGCCTTGATGGTCTGAGCGGGGTTAGCGCCCATAGCAACCTGTGCTACGTAAACATAGCCGTACTGCATTGCGATTTCGGTGAGGCTCTTCTTCTTAACTTCCTTACCAGCTGCAGCGAACTGTGCAACCTGGCCGATGTTGGAAGCCTTGGAAGCCTGACCACCGGTGTTGGAGTAAACTTCGGTGTCGAATACGAAGACGTTAACGTTCTTCTTGGAAGCCAGAACGTGGTCCAGACCGCCGTAACCGATGTCGTATGCCCAACCGTCGCCGCCGAAGATCCACATGGACTTCTTGGAGAGGAATTCCTTCTTGGAGAGGATTTCAGCGCAGAGTTCGCAGCCGCAGTTGCAAGCTTCCAGAGCTGCAACGAATGCCTTGGTAGCTGCGGAGTTAGCTTCACCGTCGTTCATGGTGTCAACCCAAGCCTGGGCAGCAGCCTTAACTTCAGCGGAAGCTTCGGAGTTCAGGAGTTCTGCAACCTTTGCAGCCAGATCTTCGCGGATCTTTTCCTGACCGGTGTACATACCGAGACCGTGTTCTGCGTTGTCTTCGAACAGGGAGTTGCACCAAGCGGGGCCGTGGCCGTCCTTATTGGTGCAGTAGGGAGAAGTAGCGCCGGGGCCGCCCCAGATGGAGGAGCAACCGGTAGCGTTGGAGATGTACATGCGATCACCGTAGAGCTGGGTGATGAGACGAGCATAGCTGGTTTCAGCACAGCCTGCGCAGGAGCCGGAGAACTCGAGCATGGGCTGACGGAACTGGCTGCCCTTAACGGTGTTGTCCATCATGTCGGTCTTGTATTCAACTTCAGATACGCAGTAGTTGAATACTTCCTGCTGTGCCATTTCGCCTTCCTGAGCAACCATGGTCAGAGCGTTGGTGGGGCACTGGCCGATACATACAGCGCAGCCCATGCAGTCCAGAGGAGATACTGCCATGGTGTACTTGTAAACGCCCTTACCCTTGCCTGCCTTGATGTCAACGATCTTAGCAGCAGCGGGAGCCTTAGCAGCTTCTTCTTCAGTCAGAGCGAAGGGACGGATGGTAGCGTGGGGGCAAACATATGCGCAGTTGTTGCACTGGATGCACTTTTCAGCGTCCCAAGCGGGAACGGAAACGGCTACGCCGCGCTTTTCGTAAGCAGCTGCGCCCAGTTCGAACTGACCGTCAACGTGAGGCATGAAGGTGGAAACGGGCAGGCTGTCGCCGTCCATCTTGGAGATGGGTTCGAGGATGGTCTTAACCATCTTAACCAGTTCGGGCTTGCCAGCCAGGACCTTTTCGTCAGCTGCGTCAACAGCGTCAGCCCAGTCAGCGGGAACATCGATCTTCTGGAATGCGGTAGCACCCAGGTCGATAGCCTTGTGGTTCATTTCTACTACGTCCATACCCTTCTTAGCGTAGGACTTGGTAGCAGCGTCCTTCATGTACTG
>JAZQUM010000012.1:0-1580 GCA_045631305.1 Oscillospiraceae bacterium
CTTGTCTTCCTAAGACCGCTTGGCCTCCGACTTCCTTCATCTCGTGGCGGGACACGAAGATGCCCTCTTCCCGCTCTTCCACGTTGGCGCCGAATTTTCTTAAGATATCCAGCACGGCTTTATCGCCTTGGACCGAATCCATACGAAGCCCCGTAACGGTGAGACCACCATCCAAGAGAGCACCTGCACAAAGCCAGAAAGCTGCGTTGGACCAGTCCCCTTCCACGGCGCACTCCGCGCCAAGGGCAAAGGTCTGGCTGCCTGCAACGGTGTAGCAGGAATTTTCTTTGGTAAAAGAGATGCCGCTGTCTTTCAGCGCGTTTTCCGTCAGGGAAATGTAGGCTGCGGACTCCCACTTGCCGGTAACTGTAAGGCGGCTCTCCCCTGCCATGAGAGGCATAGCCATGAGAAGACCCGAAATATACTGGCTGGAAACATTGCCGGGAAGGGTATATTCCCCTGCGGCCAGCCGACCTTCACAGTAAAGAAGATCGCCTTCTTTGCGAAGCTTCATGCCGTGGGACGTTAGCTCCCCATCCAGCGGCGCCAAGGGGCGCTCGGGAAGGCGGCCTTCCATATGAAAAACGGCAGTTGCGCCAAGAGCCCCCACAACGGGCAGCAAGAAGCGCAGCGTAGACCCGCTTTCCCCGCAATAAAGGTGGCAAAGAGTCTCTACCTTCTTGCGGATGGGACAAACGGTGATGCTGTCCCCCGCCACGCTGATCTCAGCGCCCAAGGCGTTGAGGCAGGCGATAGTGGCTTCGATATCGCGGCTCATACCCTCGCAATAAAGGCGCACGGTGCCCTTGCCCAGCGCCGCGCAGATCAGCAGGCGGTGGGCGCAGGATTTGGAAGCTTTCGCTTTCACCGCGCCGCTTAAATTGGTTTTTTCAACGGTAGTAATCATAATCCCTCTTGGATCCACGCGGAAAGTTCCTCCACGCCGATCTTCATCAGTTCACACTTGCCGATATCACGGGGCACCACCAGATCGATGGCAGCGCCGCGGATCTTTTTATCCCGCATGGCGGAAGAGAGCAGTTCTTTCGCGCCAAAAGCGGTGCGGGTGGGAAGATGGAGCTTTTCCAAAAGCGCTTCCACACGCTGGGGTACGTACTGGGGACAAAGACCCCGCTTGGCTGCCGCACGGGCGATGATAGCCATGCCCATGGCAACGGCGGATCCGTGAGACACGGAGAAATTGCTGTTTTGCTCAATGGCATGACCCACTGTGTGGCCCAGATTCAGCTTCTGGCGCTCGCCGTTATCAAATTCATCGGCGCACACCACGTCCCGCTTGATAGAAACGCAGCGGATGATGACCGCCTCCTCTTCCCCGTAAACGCCTTTTTCTTCCAGCACGGAGAAAAGACCTTCATCTGCCAGCACACCATATTTTACCACTTCGGCACAGCCGTCTGCAAAGGTTTCTTCAGGGAGAGTGGAAAGGGTCTCATAATCGCAAAGCACAAGGCTGGGCTGAGAGAAGCAGCCGCAAAGGTTCTTGCCTGCAGGCAGGTCCACTGCCGTCTTACCGCCAACAGAAGAGTCCACCGCGGCAAGAAGGGTGGTGGGGAGCT
>JAZQUM010000013.1:0-11908 GCA_045631305.1 Oscillospiraceae bacterium
TTCCTTCAAACTCTCGTCGAAGTTAGGGTCGAAATCCACGGTCTCCTTGTCGATGTCACGCAGCATTTCCAGAGAGATCTTGGACATGCGCGCCTCGGTGTATCGGTAGGCTGCGGCGGGGTTGCCGTCCACGTCACCGAAGTTGCCCTGACCGTCCACCAGCATGTAGCGCAGGGAGAAGTCCTGTGCAAGGCGGACCATGGCATCGTATACAGATGCGTCACCGTGGGGATGATAGCGGCCCAGCACGTCACCAACGCAGGTGGCGGACTTTTTGAAGGGCTTGTCGGAAGTGAGGCCGTCTTCATACATAGCGTAGAGAATGCGGCGATGAACGGGCTTGAGACCGTCCCGCACATCGGGCAGGGCGCGGCCTACGATAACGCTCATGGCATACTCAATGTAGCTGGTCTTCATTTCGTGGACCAACTCGGTAGAAGTGATGGCCTGATTGGGGAACGCGATATCTTCGGGCTTATAGTCTACATTTTTATGCTTTGCCATAGTTCCCCTCCTTAATAGTCAAGATTCACCGCGTACTTGGCGTTTTCTTCAATGAATGCCTTGCGGGGTTCAACCTGCTCGCCCATGAGAATGGTGAAGATCTCATCGGCGCGGGCTGCATCTTCCAGTTCGATGCGGCGCAGGGTGCGCTTTTCGGGGTCCATGGTGGTTTCCCAAAGTTCGGTGGGGTTCATCTCACCAAGGCCCTTGAAGCGGGAGATATCGATTTTCACGTTGGGATTGCCGCCGCGCATTTCAGCGCTGACTGCATCGCGCTCTTCATCGCTGTAAGCCACGCGGGTGGTCTTGCCGCGGGAGAGCTTATAAAGCGGGGGCACTGCGGAATACACATAGCCCTGCTCGATGAGAGGACGCATGAAGCGGAAGAAGAAAGTAAGGAGCAGCGTGCGGATATGCGCGCCGTCCACGTCGGCGTCCGCCATGATGATGATCTTATGATAGCGGAGCTTTTCAATGTTGAACTCATCACCGATGCCTGCGCCAAGTGCCGTGATGACAGGGCTCAGCTTATCGTTGCCGTAAACCTTGTCAGCTCTTGCCTTTTCCACGTTCAGCATCTTACCCCAAAGAGGCAGGATGGCCTGGAAACGGGAGTCGCGGCCCTGGGTGGCGCTGCCGCCTGCGGAGTCACCCTCGACGATGTAAATTTCGGTGAGCTTGGGGTCGCGCTCGTTGCAGTCGCGGAGCTTATCGGGCATCTGACCGGATTCCAGACCCGTCTTGCGGCGGCTGGATTCGCGGGCCTTGCGGGCTGCTTCTCTTGCGCGGTTGGCCATGAGAGCCTTGTCCAGGATCATGCGGCCCACCTGGGGATTTTCTTCCAGATAAATTTCCAGCTTTTCGGAAACGATGTTGTTGACCAGCGTGCGGATGTGGGCATTACCCAGCTTTGCCTTGGTCTGACCTTCAAACTGCGCTTCGGTGAGCTTGACGGAAATGACCACGGTGAGACCTTCGCGGCAGTCATCACCGGAGACTTTATCTTCGTCCTTGAGCATCTTCACCTTGTGGCCGTAGTTATTGAGAGCGGCGGTAAGAGCGCGCTTGAAGCCTTCTTCATGCATACCGCCTTCTGGGGTATGGATGTTATTGGCGAAGGAGAGAATGTTTTCGCTGTAGCCATCGTTATACTGGATGGCAATTTCAGCCATGGAATCACCCTTGGTGCCGGACATATAGATGACATCGTTGTGCAGGGCGGTCTTGTGGCGGTTGTGCCACTTGGCAAACTCGCGGATACCACCCTCAAAGCACATCACATCGCGGCGGTCCTTCTCGTCCTTTTCTTCGCTGCTGATACGCTCATCGGCAATAACAATGGTGAGACCGCCATTCAAAAAGGCCTGCTCACGCATGCGGGTGTGAAGGATCTCGTAGTCATACTCAAGCGTATCGAACATTTCGGGGTCGGGCTTGAAGGTAACGGTGGTGCCGGTGCGGTCGGTATTGCCCACGATGGTCATTTCCTGGGTGATCTTACCGCGGGCAAACTTCATCTCGTGGATCTTGCCGTTTTTATGCACCTGCACTTCCAGCCACTCGGAAAGCGCGTTTACAACAGACGCACCTACGCCGTGGAGACCGCCGGAAACCTTGTATCCGCCACCGCCGAACTTACCGCCTGCGTGCAGCACGGTAAAGACAACTTCCAGCGCGGGACGGCCCGTCTGGGCCTGAATATCTACAGGGATACCGCGGCCGTTATCGGTGATGGTGATGGTGTTGCCCTCGTTGATGGTGACAGTGATCTCACTGCAGTAACCCGCCAGGGCTTCGTCGATGGAGTTATCCACGATTTCGTACACCAGATGGTGAAGGCCCGAAGAAGACGTGGAGCCGATGTACATACCGGGGCGCTTACGGACAGCCTCAAGACCTTCCAGTACCTGAATTTCCGAGGCGTTATAGTCCTGTTCCACGGTGGTTTTTACGGTTTCAAGTTCGCTCATTGGCGTACTCCTCTCTTCCTTTCAGAGAATCAATCCAGCAGCAGGGAATCAGATTCCATGCGCTTGTAGAGTGTTTGGGAACTTAAGGGGGACAGATACACGATCTGTCTGTGATAGGGATGGTCGCAAAGGATAAAGGAACGGGGCAGTTCTTCCCCCACGGTGATGACTACACTTTCCTTTTCCGCTTCGGCAAGAAACTTTCTTGTGATTTTGGAGTAGGAAGTGTTATCCAGATCAAAAATGCCGATGATGCGCTTTTTTTCCAGCATCACGTTTTGTCCCAGATGGAGATACATAGCTTTCTCCTTTTATTCTGCCACGCGGCCGTTTTCGATTTTCAAAACCTTGCCGCCCATCATTTCGCCCAATCGGTCATCCTCGCAGCAGGTGATGAACACCTGACCGCCTGCAATGCGGTTGAGCACATATTCCTGCCGCTTGGGGTCCAGCTCGCTGAGAACGTCGTCCAGCAGCAGCACAGGGTATTCCCCTGTGGTATTTTTATGAATTTCACGCTCGGAGAGCTTCAGGGAAAGGGCTGCGGTGCGGGCCTGACCCTGGGACGCAAACTGCTTGGCGCTTTTGCCGCCGATGAGCACATTCAGATCATCCTTATGAGGGCCCGAAAGGCAGAGTCTTGAAGCAAGCTCCGCGGCATAGTGCCGCTCCTGATGGTCAAGAAGCTCACGAAGCAGCTCTTCATAAGGCGCGAAGGGATCGGTGACGGAAGACACCGTTTCATAAGCAAGGGTCAGCTCTTCCTTCCCACCTGAGCATTCAAAATGGGCCTGCGCGGCATATTCTGCCAGCGCTTTTACAAAGCGGGCACGGTAATGAATGATGACAGCCCCCATCTCCGCCATGCGGAGATTAAAATCAGGGAGAGACTTCAAAAGGTCGGGCTTTTCATCACTGTCCCGCAAGATGCGGGTCTTATGCTCGTAAATGCGGTTATATTCCGTGAGAGCCTTTTCATAGCGGGGCCGCAGCTGGCAAAGGGAAATATCCATAAACCGCCGTCGCTCAGAAGCACCCGAACGGATGAGATAGAGATCATCAGGGCAGAAATACACGGTATTCAAAATGCCGCTGAGGCCCCCCGCTGTTTTCTGCCGCACACCGTTGACGGTGATCTTGCGGCTTTTGCCGCGGAAAAGGTCGATCTCTACTTTAAAATCACGCTCACGGGAAAATACACTGCCTTCCACTCTCCCATGATCCGCAGAAAAAGAAATGAGCTCCTTATCGCTGCGGCTGCGAGGGCTTTTGGCGCTGCCAAGATACAAAACCGCCTCCAGAAGATTGGTTTTGCCCTGGGCATTCTCCCCGTAGATCACATTGCATTTTTCATCAAAAGAAACTTCCAGCGCTTCATAGTTGCGAAAGCGCTCCAGCTTCAGTTTATCGATCCGCATAGGCTACGGTGTAATGCATGCCTTCAAAAAGAACATCGTCACCGGGGCGGATCTTCTTGCCGCGCATGGTGCAGATCTCACCGTTGACCATGACTTCGCCGTTCTGAATGATCTCTTTGGCCATGCCGCCGCTTTCTACCAGATTTTCAAACTTCAAAAGGTCCTGCAGTTTGATAAATTCGGTGGTGATCACAACAGTTTTCATGTTTCTTCTCCCTTCTTACTGTGCCTTCAAGCGAACAGGCAGCACCATGTAAAGGAAGTTTTCTTCCCCTTCGGTGGGCACGATGATGGCGGGAGAAATGCCGGTATTGAGTTCGATGCGCACTTCATCTGCAGGAGCAAAGCGCAGCGCATCCATCAAATAGCGGTTATTGAAGCCGATTTCCAACTCATTGCCGTCACCTGCTACAGGGCAAACGTCCTTAGCTTCGCCGTTACCGGTCTTGGCAGAAAGGTAAACTCTGTCAGCACCGAAGACGCAGCGCACGGGGCTCTTCAGCTTATCGCTGATGACCACGCTGACGCGGTCGATGGAGCGGATCAAATCGCGGGTCTGAGCGGTGAGGATGATGGGATTCTTGCGGGGAATAGCATTCTTATAATCCAGAAATTCGCCTTCCAGTCTGCGGCAGACCAATTCGGTTTCACCAATTTCAAAGAGAAGGTGGCGATTGCCAAGGGTGATGGTGACAAAATCTTCGGTATCACCGCAGATTTTTTCCACTTCGTTCAGCGCACTGCCGGGAGCCACAAAGGAAAACGCGCCTCCATCTACCTTTTCCAGCTTTTCCTTGCGCATGGCAAGGCGGAAACCGTCTACAGCCACCATGGTCAGCTTGTCGCTGATCTCAAAGAGAGCACCGGTGTGCACGGGGCGGCTTTCATTGGTACTGACAGCAAAAGAAGTCTGCTGGATCATTTCCTTCAGCGTCTTCTGTGCGATAACAGCGGAGAACTGGTCTTCCACTTCAGGCATCTCAGGATAGTCAGCAGCAGAAAGGCCAAGAATATCGAAGGCGCAGTCGCCGCAAGCCAGATGCACCATGAACTTGGCATCGCTTTCAAAGGTCACTACGTCATCGGGCATCTTGCGCACGATGTCGCCAAAGAGGCGGGCATTGAGAACCATTTCGCCGCTTTCACTCACGTCTGCTTCCACGCGGGTGCGGATGCCGGTTTGCATATTGTAGCCGGAAATAAGAAGGCCACTTTCACTGCACTGCAGCAAGAGACCCTCCAGCGCGGGGATGGAGCTCTTGGTAGCAACGGTGCGGGAGGCTGTATTGATGGCGCTCATGAGAAGAACCTTTTCGCAGGAAAATTTCATGGAAGTATCATCCTTTCTTTTTGGATAGATAAGGGAATCATTTTTCTTTTTAAAGAATATAATGATTATTTTAGTTGTAACAGCAGTAGGGAAAAGTTTTGGTGGAAAAGGGCGAAAAATCTTGATACAGCAAGGGTTTTCGTTTGGGAAAAGAAAGTGGAAGAAAAATGAGGTTTCCACAGATATTCTTTTTTAATCTTGTTTTCCACACCTGAGTTTTCCTTTTCCACAGGATATGTGGAAAAATCAGTTATTTTTTGGAATTGATGTTGGTGGTGATTTCCTTGATCATGGCGGCAAATTCGTTATCGCCCTTGATCTTGCTTTCCACCTTTTCCAGAGAATGCATAACGGTGGTATGATCGCGGTCACCAAAGTACTTACCGATGGTAGTGGTGGGAAGATTAGTCATGCGGCGGATGAGATACATGGCGATCTGACGGGCGTTAGCCACGTCGGCAGTGCGGCTTGTGCCGCGGATAACGCTGTCTTCCACTTTGAAGTAGGCACAGATCTGCTCAATGATGTCATCAGGCTGAGGTACGTACTCGTTGTCCTTTTTCAGCATGTCGCGGATAGCACGGTCGATGGATTCCTGATCCATGTCCATGCCCTGCAGCTCCTGATAAGCGGCAGCCTTGTTGAGGGTTCCTTCTATCTGACGAACGTTTGCGGTGACGTTTTCTGCAATGTACTGGTAAATTTCTTCGCTGAGGCAGATGCCCTTGGCAGCGGCCTTGTTCTTCACGATGGCGAGGCGGGTCTCAAAGTCGGGAGAAGTGACGTCTACCATAAGACCCCACTCAAAGCGGGTGCGCAGACGGTCTTCCAGCTTTGCCATTTCCTTGGGAGGACGGTCGGAGGTGAGAACGATCTGCTTGGAAGATTCGTAAAGATTGTTGAAGGTGTGGAAGAATTCTTCCTGGGTGGTATCTTTACCTGCGATAAACTGAATATCGTCCATCAGCAGCAGGTCTGCCTGACGGTATTTATCGCGGAATTCCTGATTCTTACCTTCACGGATGGACTGGATCAGCTCGTTTGTAAATTCGTCGCCCTTGATGTAGACCACTTTCAGCGCGGGATTGTTCTTGCGGAACTCGTGAGCGATGGCGTAGATAAGGTGGGTCTTACCAAGGCCGGAATCACCGTAAATAAACAAAGGATTGTAGCGTTCGGCAGGTGCTTCGGCAACGCTCTGAGCTGCAGCATAGGCGATCTTGTTGGAAGAGCCTACTACGAAGTTTTCAAAAGTGAACTTGCCGCTTTCCAAAAGGGTGGTGCCGCGCTTGCTTTCGGGAGAGGCCCCATAGGAAGCCATGTCCTTATCGTCCAGAATTTTCACTTCAAAATCGGAGGAGAAGATATCCTTCAGCGCGGACTTGATATTCTTCAGGAAAAGGGACTCGATATAGCCCTTTTTGAATGCGTTTTTGCAATGGACAACGAAGGTGTTATCCTTGATCTCAATGACTTCGATCTCGTCAAACCAGGTGTTGATGGTGGTTTCGCTGAGATCCTTTTTCAGGTGCTCCAGCACCAGCTTCCAAATGTCGGCAATGGAATACAAAAGGATCGACCCCTTTCTGTTTCTTAAGTAAAAAACCTCTTCTTTTTTGAAAAAAGGCAATATTATCCCATAGAAATTATACCAAAAAAAGTGTGTAAAAACAAGTCTTATATTAGAATATGTATAAGCTTTTTCCACAGGGTTTGGAAAAGAGAAAAATATGCCACCCTACATTTTGAGATGAAGTGAGAAGAAAAAACACAAGATTTTGTGTGTTTCAAAAATGAAGGGAAAATGTACGAAAAATGCGATAAAACCGGCATTTTTTTGAAGTTTTTGTTGACACGAAGAAATTATTTATGTATAATATCATTCGCGTCATGTGACGCTTTATTTGTCAACTGCGGCCACGGTATTTTCCGTCCGCCGTCGAGTAAGTGTGGAGGGTAAAAACTCCACCGGTATTTTTAATTTGGAGGTGTAATGCAATGTTCCGTACCTATCAGCCCAAGAAGCGCCAGCGTTCTAAGGTGCACGGCTTCCGCAAGAGAATGGCTACTGCAAACGGCCGCAAGGTTCTCGCTCGTCGCCGCGCCAAGGGTCGCGCCCGCCTGACCCTTTGAGGTCGGAAACTGCATCGCAGATAGATCGTTTTAGGGACGGCAGATGGAATTTCCATCTTTCGTCCCTTAAGCTGTATCTCGCGGAATTTTAATGCAAGGATCTGATTTAGCGTGAAAGAAACGGTCACTATCAAGAATAACTATGAGTTTCGCCGCATGTATTCCAAGGGAAAAAACGCGGCGACGCCGGGTGTGGTGGTATATTTCCGCCCCAACCGTTTTGGCCACAACCGCATTGGGGTAACCGTCAGCACCAAGGTTGGTAAAGCCGTGGTGCGTAATCGTGTGCGCCGCCGTCTGCGGGAGATTTTCCGTTTGAATCAGGATAAGATGCTCCAGGGTTATGATGTGATCGTCATCGCCCGTGTGCGCACGCCTGAGATTCCCTATCGTAAGCTCAACGGTATGTTCCTGCGGGCCTGCGGTCAGCTGGGTCTTTTGAAAGAGGAGAAAGCATGAAAAAAGTGCTGATGGCTCTTGTGCGGTTTTACCGCCGCTATATCTCCCCTATGCGTCAGCCCTGCTGCCGTTTCGTTCCCACCTGCTCCCAGTACGCACTGGAAGCGCTGGAAAAATACGGCGCGCTGAAAGGCTCTTACCTTGCCATTCGCCGCATTTTGCGATGCCATCCGTTCCACAAGGGCGGATTCTATGATCCCGTCCCCTGAAGGCGGGAAGACAATTTTATAAGGAGAAACTGTAATGGCAAAACTCGGATACTTTCTTTGTATTCCCTTTGCGTTTTTGCTGCGTTGGTTCTACACCTTGACCGGTTCTTACGGCTGGGCAATCATTCTCTTTACCCTCATCGTTAAGCTGATCATGCTGCCCTTCCAGATGAAGAGCAAGAAGAGCATGATCCGCATGAACCGTATGCAGGCGCAGATCAAAGAGATCCAGACCAAGTATGCAAACAACAAGCAGCTGCAGAACGAAGAGATTGCCAAGCTCTATCAGGAGCAGGGCGTCAATCCCATGAGCGGCTGCCTTTGGAGCTTTTTGCCCCTTCCCATCCTGATCGCTCTTTACTCCATTCTGCGTAAGCCCATCACCCACTTCATGATGATGGGTGAAGAGATCATTGAAGTTGCCAAGGAAGCACTTGCTGCTGCAGGCGTAACTCTGAATCTCACCGGTACCGCTACCGCTTACGAGCAGATGTTCGTGGCTCAGAGCGTTGCTGAAAACATTCCTGATTTCATCAACGCACACGAAGGCTGGATCAACATTCAGTACAGCTTCCTGGGTCTCAACATGGGCGCAGTGCCCTGGGATGCCCGCTCCACCCTTACCACCGGCGGCTGGGCTTCCATCGGTCTTTTCCTGATCCCCGTGCTGGCAGCAGGTCTCAGCTATCTGCAGATGAAGATCTCCACCATGGGTCAGAGCAAGGACACCGCCACCGCTGCTACCAACAAGAGCATGAACGTGATGATGCCCCTCATGAGCTTGTGGATCGGTTTTTCCATGCCCGCAGCTCTGGGTATCTACTGGGTAGCACAGAGCGTGTTCTCCATCATCCAGGAATACTTCATGGGTAAGTTCTACACCAAGAAGCTGGAAGAAGAAGAAAACGAACGTCAGGCACGCCTCGCTGAAGAACGCGCTCGCCGTCAGGCTGAAGGTCGCCGTAAGCAGGCTGAAGACGTTCAGCGCAGCAAGGAAGAAGAAAAGAAGGCTGCTAAGGAACGCTTTGCAGAAAAGCGCGAAGAAAAGCAGTCCTCTAAGAGCACCAATGTCACTACCGAAGCAGGCCGCGTAGACAACCGTCCTTACGCAAGAGGCCGTGCTTTCAGCGAAGACCATTATAACGACTAAGGAGAGTCACAGCGTGAGAAAATATATTGATGTAACGGGCCGTACGGAAGACGAAGCCGTCGCCAACGCCCTTGCACAGCTGGGTCTCGACCGCGATGATGTCTCCGTTGAGATTTTGGAGCGCGCTAAGTCCGGTTTCCTGGGCATCGGCGCCAGCCCCGCCAAGGTTCGCGTGAGCTATGGCGAGGAAGAAGAAGTCGTAGTCGAAGAACCCAAGAAGGCAGAAGTTAAGAAGGAAGTCAAGAAGGCTGCTGCTCCCAAGGCAGAAGAAAAGCCCGCAAAGACCGAAGAAGTGAAGGAAGAAGCTCCTGTAGCAGCTGCTGCTCCCTGCGAAGGCGAAGCAACGGATGCCAAGGCAGAAGAGATCCGCACTTTCCTCGCCGGCCTTCTTTCTCATCTTGAAAGCAATGCTGTTATCAAGATCTACGAAGCTGAAAAGGGTCACTATAAGATCTATCTCGAAGGCGATAAGCTGGGTCAGCTCATCGGCCGTCGCGGTGAAACTCTGGATGCTATCCAGCAGCTCACCAATTATTCCGTAAACCGCGGCAGCGACAAGCGTGTCCGCATCCATATCGATGCTGAGAACTACCGCGAAAAGCGCGAAAAGAGCCTCGAGAGCCTTGCTGTGAAGGTAGCAGGCAAAGTCACCCGCTATCGCCGCAATGTGACGCTGGAACCCATGAACGCTTACGAGCGCCATGTGATCCACACCGCACTGCAGGAATACCCCGGCGTGACCACCTACTCCACCGGCACCGAACCCAACCGCCGCGTTATCGTTGCTTACGAACGCAGCGCCCGTTGATGAAATGAAAAATACCTCTGTCGAAAGACAGAGTTATTTTTTTATGCATAGAGCGCGCGAAAAAAAAAAAGAAAAAAGACGCCTCTTTCGAGACGTCTTTTCGTTTGGTTTATTAGCCAAGCTTGTTGAGCTTCAGGGTCATAGCGCTCTTCTTGTGAGCTGCGTTATTCTTGTGAAGAATACCCTTGGCAGCTGCCTTGTCAACAGCCTTTACTGCAACTTTGTAAGCGCCATCGGCCTCGGTGCGATTGCCTTCTTCGGCAGCAGCCTCGAACTTCTTGATGGCGGTCTTCAGTGCGGACTTATCAGCCTTGTTGCGGGCATTGCGGACTTCTGCCACCAGAACACGCTTCTTAGCAGACTTAATATTCGGCAAACCAAACACCTCCTTGGCGGTAAATTTTCTTGCGAGCAGTTATTAAACCACCACGCAGAATGGTATTTTAGCAAAGAATTGCTTAAAAATCAAGGGTTTTTTGAAAAAAAGTTGAAATTTTTGAATATTTCTACTCATGGGGTGAAAAATGAAAAGGAAGCACAACATTTAGTGGGGAGGAGCTGAAAAAATGTGGCAGCGGCGAACAGATCTGGCGGAAGAGAGCCACGAACTGTGGAAAAATTCTCATGAAAATAAAAATCTTGCGGGAATTTCTCAGCGGAAATTTTCCCTTGCAGGTTACCCCTGCTGCGAGGTGGAAGTGGGCAGCGAAAGGGCCGCCAAGGAAATTGGCAAAGAGCGGGGCAAATATGTGACGCTGGACCTTTCTTCCTATTGGCAGCGGCGGGGGAAAAATTTTTCCCGTGGGGTAAAAGCGGTGGGCACGGCGTTGAAAGACCTTTTGGGTGAGATGGACGGCCCGGTGCTCATTGCAGGGCTGGGTAACCGCGCCATGACCCCCGATGCCGTTGGCCCCCTCACGGTGGAGAACATTTTAGTGACGCGGCATCTGGAAAAGCGGTTTTCCCTGCGCTCTGTGGCCGCCATGGTGCCCGATGTTCTGGGCAACACAGGGATGGAAGCGGCGGAACTCATCACAGCGGCTGTGGAAAAAGTAGCGCCTTCGGCGGTAGTGGTCATCGATGCGCTCTCGGCGCGGAAGCTTTCCCGACTCTGTACCTCCGTGCAGCTGAGCTCTACGGGTATCTCCCCCGGTTCGGGGGTGGGTAACCGCCGCATGGAGATCAGCGAAAAGACGGTGGGCGTCCCTGTTTTTTCCATGGGTATCCCCACGGTGGTGGATGCCGCTACGCTGACCATGGACGTGCTGGAAGAAGCAGGCATGGGGCATCTGGACCCTGCGGCGCTGCGGGGCTTTGAAGAGAGCGTTTTCGTAACCCCCCGCTCCATCGACGCGCAGGTGAAGGAGCTTTCCCGCCTTCTTGGCTACGGCATCAACTTTGCGCTGCAAAATTTGAACGTGGAGGAAATTACGGCGCTGCTCCAATGACCCGGGGTGGGTAACATGAAAAGCGCAGGAAACGAAAAAGAAGAGCGCCGAAGCGCTCTTCTTTTATAAGGTTAAATTATTCAGCCTTGGGGCCTGCAGCTACGAGAGCCTTACCAGCATCGTTGCCGGTGTACTTAACGAAGTTCTTTTCGAAGCGAGCTGCCAGATCCTTTGCCTTGCCTTCCCATTCGGAAGCGTCAGCATAGGTGTTGCGAGGATCGAGGATGTTGGTGTCAACGCCGGGCAGTGCGGTGGGAACTTCCAGGTTGAAGTAGGGGATGGTCTTGGTTTCAGAAGTCGGAGGCCAAGCGGTCTTAGGAAGACAAGACCTGATAACAACTCCTTGGCTCACAGAACGACATGGCTACGATCCGACTTAGCGTCAGCATAGGTGTTGCGAGGATCGAGGATGTTGGTGTCAACGCCGGGCAGTGCGGTGGGAACTTCCAGGTTGAAGTAGGGGATGGTCTTGGTTTCAG
>JAZQUM010000014.1:0-5091 GCA_045631305.1 Oscillospiraceae bacterium
ATTTCAACTACCTTAACGGTAGTGCCGAAGATGTTCTTCAGCCCATTTGCAGACCACTGGTCTACAAAATCCGCCATGGGGCTGGAGGGAGTGATGGGATAGATGGCTGCAACTTCACTGAACGCATAAGATACGTGAGCGGCTGCGTTGTTGCCATCCATGGACTTCATTTTTCTTGCCATAGTGACCTCCGTTTTGTAATGCTGCGCATAATGCGCAGCGTAATGATAAGTATACAAATGCATTATATCACTTGCTCTCTGCTATGTAAACGGAAGTTTTATAGAAAATGTGCAAATTTCGCCATTATTTTCACAAAGATATTTCTTTTCCCCGTTTTTTGAAAAAACAATCTTTTCTCCCGCCTTTGTTTGTGATAGTATGATGATGAATAAGTATGTGACAAAGGAGGCGGGTATATGGTTGCAACTGTCCGGTCCATGGGTTTGCACGGCATTGCCGGATATGCTGTTTCGGCAGAATGTTTCCTGGCCGGTGGTCTGCCCGCCTTTGACATTGTGGGCCTTCCCGATACTGCTGTAAAAGAATCCCGCGAGCGTGTGCGCTCGGCGGCCAAAAATTGCGGCGCCCAGTTCCCTGTGGGCCGCATCACGGTGAACCTTGCCCCCGCCAGTCAGAAAAAGGGCGGCACGGTATATGACCTGCCCATCCTCATTGCTATCCTTGCAGCCAAGGGGGAGATCGAAGCCCCCAAGGATCACGCGGCATTTTTAGGCGAGCTCTCCCTTGCAGGCGCGCTGCGCGGTGTCTGCGGTGTGCTGCCCATGGCATTGGCCGCTAAGAACTGCGGCATCACAGAGCTTTATGTGCCTGCCGAAAACGCAGCCGAAGCCACCCTGGCAGACGGCATCACCGTTTACGGTGTAGAGACTGTGGCTCAGCTTATTGCCCATCTCAGCGGGGAAGCTCCCATGACGCCCGCTGTCAGATGGACGCCTGAAGAGCAGGAGCGCCCCCTTCCCGATTTCTCTGAAGTCATGGGGCAGGAAAATGTGAAGCGCGCCCTTGAGATCGCCGCTGCAGGCGGCCACAACGTGCTGATGATCGGCTCTCCCGGCGCAGGCAAATCTATGCTGGCCCGGAGACTTCCCTCCATCCTTCCCGATCTCACCCGCACCGAAGCTTTGGAAACCACGGAGATCTATTCCGTAGCAGGACTCAGCGATGCCCGCAATCCCCTTGTTTCCGCCCGTCCTTTCCGCTCCCCCCACCACACGGCATCTCCCGTGTCTCTAGCCGGCGGCGGAACCGTTCCCCGTCCCGGGGAAATCTCCCTTGCGCACAACGGCGTGCTCTTTCTGGACGAGCTGCCCGAATTTGATAAAACCGCGCTGGAAATTCTGCGCCAGCCTCTGGAAGACGGCTGCGTCACCATTGCCCGCGCCAGCGGCACCATCCATCTTCCCAGCCGCTTCCAGCTGCTTTGTGCCATGAATCCCTGCCGCTGTGGCTGGTGGGGTCACCCCTCGGGCCGCTGCCGCTGCACGGAAAGCTCCCGCCGCAGTTATGTGGATAAGATCTCGGGCCCCCTCATGGACCGTATCGATCTTCATGTAACGGTACCCAGCGTAGAATATGACGCCATGCGTCGCGAAACTGTGCCCGAATCTTCCGCAGAAATCCGCAAGCGGGTCAATGCCGCGCGGGAAATTCAAAAGAAACGTTTTGCAGGCACCTCTATCACCTGCAATGCCTATATGGAGCCTGCCATGATCGGCCGGTTCTGCCGTTTGGACGCAGCCGGAGAAAAGCTGATGCGAAACGCTTTTGACCGTCTCGGCCTTACCGCCCGCTCCCA
Source organism: Oscillospiraceae bacterium (assembly GCA_045631305.1). Classification (GTDB taxonomy): domain Bacteria; phylum Bacillota; class Clostridia; order Oscillospirales; family Oscillospiraceae; genus JAZQUM01. Next base: position 1,820 of record JAZQUM010000014.1, read on the forward strand.
TGACCGCATCTTGCGTCTGGCCCGCACCATTGCAGATCTTGAGGGCGCGGAAAACATCGAAGCTTCCCATCTGGCAGAAGCTCTGCAGTATAGAAACACCGATATTTTGAAATAACTACCGAAAGGATTTTTCTCATGTCTATTATCGACCCCACCATTGTTGACTCTCAGGCTGTCACTCCTGACGGAAAGGGCATTGCTCTTCTCATCAGCGACCATCTCACCTGGGAAAGCGAAGATAAGCATCTGGAAGCTTTGCAGGATAAGCTCAACGCTTACATTTCCTATCTCCGCAACGCCCAGTTCGCACCCTACTTCCCCGGCATGGAATTCAACTATGCCGTTATCGACATTCATTTCCTTCACGGCGTTACCCCCAAGTGCCAGCAGTTTTTGAAGCTGGTGCAGCAGAGCGTGGGCGAACTGGGCATCCAGATCTCCGTAAGCCTCACCAAGCCTGCTGACGAAACGCTCAAGAGCTGATTTTTCACCGAGGAGGACATACTATTATGAGTCAGGAAATTTTCCTTTTGAAACTGGGCGAAGTTGTGCTCAAGGGTCTCAACCGCCGCAGCTTCGAAGATAAGCTGATCGCCAACATCCGCCGCCGTCTGCGTCACTGCGGCAACTTCAAGATCTATTCCAAGCAGAGCACCATTTACGTAGAGCCCCAGAACGAAAACTGCAACATGGAAGGCGCCTATGCAGGCTGCCTGCAGATTTTCGGCATCATTGCCGTGGCTCGCTGTCTGCCCTGCGAAAAGAGCAAGGAGGCCATTCTCGAAACCGTAAAAACCTATCTGAACGACGAGCTTCTTGCCGCCAAGACCTTCAAGATGGAATCCCGCCGCGCCGACAAGACCTTCCCCATGACCTCCATCGAGCTGAGCCAGTGGGTAGGCGGCGAGCTGGACGAAGCATATCCTCATCTGGAAGTGGATGTGCACAACCCCGATATCACCGTTCACTGCGAAGTCCGCGAAACCGCAGCCTATGTTCACGGCCCTGCCGTGCCCGGCGCAGGGGGACTTCCTCTGGGTGCAGGCGGTGTGGGTCTTTCCCTCCTTTCCGGCGGCATCGACTCTCCCGTTTCTTCCTACATGATGGCAAAGCGCGGCGTGCAGCTGGAAATGATCCACTTCATTTCCCCTCCCTACACCTCCGAAGCCGCCAAGGAAAAGGTGCTGGAACTGGCCCGTCTTCTCACCGCATACTGCGGCCGCATGAACGTTCATCTCATTCCCTTCACTGAAATTCAGGAAGAGATCCGCCGCAACTGCCCCGAAGATTATTTCACCCTCATTATGCGCCGCTTCATGATGCGCATTTCCGAAGCTATGGCAAAGAAGGTAGGCGCCAAGTGCCTCATCACCGGCGAGTGCCTGGGTCAGGTAGCCTCCCAGACTATGGAAGCTATCGCCGTCAGTGACGACGCCTGCAATATGCCCGTGCTTCGTCCCCTCATCGGCATGGATAAGCAGGAGATCGTGGTCATCAGCCGCAAGATCGGCTGCTTCGAGACCTCCATCCTGCCCTATGAAGATTGCTGCACCGTATTTACGCCCCGTCATCCCCGCACCCGTCCCCACGTGGAAGATGTCCGCGAAATGGAAGCCGCTCTGGACGTAGAAGGCCTCTGCCAGCGCGCGTTGGAAGGCAGCGAACGGGTAAAGGTGAGATACTAAGATGCAGCTTGAATCCCTCTGTCTTTCCCTTTTGAAGGAAAAAGGCCTCACTTTTGCTTCCGCTGAAAGCTGCACAGGCGGCCTGATTGCCAAGCGCATCACCGACCTTTCGGGCTCTTCCGCCGTTTTTATGGGCGGGGTGGTATCTTACACCAACGAGGTGAAGCACACGGTGCTGGGTGTTCCTCAGGATTTGCTGGACCTCTACGGCGCCGTTTCCGAAGAGGTGGCCCGCTCCATGGCAGAAAATGCCAGAGAGCGCCTTGGCGCTGATTTTGGCCTTTCCACCACAGGCGTTGCAGGCCCTGATAAGGATGACCGCGGCAACGATGTGGGCACGGTGTATGTCGCCCTTTCCGCAAAGGGCAGCACTTTCTGCCGCAAGATGGCCTACGGCGAAAAGAGCCGCGAAACCATCCGCACCCTTGCCGCCGACACCGCCTTCACCATGCTCAGCCGCGCCCTTCGCGGCCTTGACCCCACAGAAGAAAACTAATTTTCAGGAGAATCACCATGGCAAAGAAAAGAAAAAACAGCAATTATAAGCCCAAGACCACCGTGCAGGCTCCCGCGCAGGAAAACCGCCGCAGCGGCACCACCAAGCTCTCTACCCGCGCCAAGATCCTTCTGCCCGTTTCCGCCGTTCTGCTTATCGGCGCATATATCCTCAGTTCCAAGACTACCAGCGGGGAGGGCACCATGGCCATCGTTTCCTATGCGCTGATGGCACTGGGCTGCGGCAGCATGAGCATTGCCGTGCAGGAAATGCGCTCTGACAAGGACTCCCCCGTTATGAAGATCCTTTTCTTCGTTCTCATCCTCATTACTGTTCTTTATGCCGGCGTTACCGCCATGCTGCTTTTCAAATAATATGAAAATTACTGTGATCGGCTGCGGCCGTTGGGGCAGCCTTATTACCTGGTACCTGGATTCCATCGGCCACCAGGTGACCCTGTACGGAAGAGCAGGTTCTGCGCGCATGGAGCGCTTTCTCGCTACCCGCGCCAATGATCTTCTCACCCTCCCCGAATCCGTTTCTCTCACCACTGACCTTTCCTGCACCCGCGATGCTGAAGTGATCATCATCTCCATCGGTGCGCAGGGTCTGCAGGCGCTTTTTGATGAACTGCGCCCTCTTGAGTTGAAGAACAAAACCTTCGTGCTTTGCATGAAAGGCATCGAAATCTCCACGGGCCGCCGTCTTTCCCAAATCGCGGAGGGAAATGTGGATGCAAGCTGCGCTGTAGCCGTCTGGCTGGGGCCCGGTCATGTGCAGGAATTCTACGCAGGCATTCCCAACTGCATGGTCATCGACAGCAAGGACGAAGACGTCAAGCGCCATCTGGTGGATTCCTTCTCCAGCGATCTTATCCGCTTCTACTATGGTGATGACCTCATCGGCAACGAGATCGGTGCCGCCGCCAAAAACGTGGTGGGCATCGCCGCAGGCATTCTGGACGGGCTCTCCCTCACCACGCTCAAAGGCGCGCTGATGGCCCGCGGCACCCGCGAGATCGCCCGTCTGATCCGCGCTATGGGCGGCAACGAGCTCTCCGCTTACGGGCTTTGCCATCTGGGTGACTATGA
>JAZQUM010000015.1:0-4863 GCA_045631305.1 Oscillospiraceae bacterium
ATGGCGGTGGTGTTTACCAGCAGCTTTTTGTGCAGCGTTGCCATGATGCTGCCCTTGAGCACGTTGCCGCGCTCGCAGCTGACATCGCAAAGCTCGCTGGCATCGATCATGCAGCCTTCCTGGTCCAACGTGCGGCCCAGAAGATAGTCCGCGGAAACGTGGAAATAGTCGCAGGCCTTCACCACGAAGGCAAGGCCGGGCTCACGGATGCCGTTTTCATAATGGGAGAGCAGCGCCTGAGAGATGCCAAGCTCCTTGGCCACCTTGCGCTGGCTCAGCCCGCGCTCCTGACGGAGCAGGGAGAGAGTGCGGGAAAAATCTGCATTCATATGTAATACCTCACGGTTGATTTATTACGGGAAGTATAGGATAGCAAAAAGATTACAGTTTGTAAAGGGAAAAGGGGCGAAAAACTACCCTCCCGATGTCGGGAGGGCAGAGTTTTCTCACATAGGCAAGATAGCGCAGGCGATGATGAAATAAACAAGCAGAGCCAGCGCGTCCACCAGCGTGGTGATGATGGGGGATGCCATGACGGCGGGGTCCAAATGGATCTTTTCTGCCAAGAGGGGCAGCACGCAGCCGATGATCTTGGAGAAGACTACCGTTGCAAAAAGGGCAAGGCAGACCACCAGATCCACCATGGGAGTGATGGCGAAGTTACCAAGCAGCAGACGGTCGATGAACCAGATCTTGGCAAAGCAGCAGATGGAAAGGGCCAGACCGCAGAGCACGGAAACGCGGATTTCTTTCCACAGAACTTCAGCGGTATCGCGGAAGCGGATCTCATCCAGAGAAAGGCCGCGGATCACGGTGACGCTGGCCTGAGAGCCGGAGTTACCGCCCGTACCCATCAGCATGGGGATGTAGGCAACCAGCGCCGTCTGCACAGCCAGAGCATTTTCGAAGCCCGTGATGATCATGCCCGTGAAGGTGGAAGAGAGCATCAGGAACAGAAGCCAGGGGATACGGCTCTTCCAGATGGAAGCGACGGAAGTGCGCAGATACGTCTTACCGGGGTCGGTGGGGACGATTGCTGCCATCTTTTCCACGTCTTCGGTGACCTCTTCTTCCATGACGTCGATTGCGTCGTCGACGGTGACGATACCCAGCATGCGGTCTTCGGTATCGACAACGGGAAGGGAGATGAAGTTATACTTGGTAAAGATCTGTGCTACGGTTTCCTGGTCTTCGTGGGTGTTCACGTAGATCAGGTTATCTTCCATAATGTCGCCGATGACCACATCATCCGTTGCAAGAATCAGATCGCGGATGGTGACCATACCGATGAGGCGGCGCTGATGGTCGATCACATAGCAGGCGTTGACGGTTTCCTTATCGCAGCCGACACGGCGGATGTGGGCAATGGCATTTGCCACCGTCATATCAGGCTTCAGGGCCACGTATTCCGTGGTCATGATGGAGCCTGCGGAGTCTTCGGGATAGCGCAGGATGGTATTGATCATCTTGCGGGTCTCAGGGCTTGCCTGATTGAGGATGCGGGTGACAACGTTGGCGGGCATCTCTTCGATGAGGTCAACGGCATCGTCCACATAGAGTTCGTCTACGATGGATTTGAGTTCGCTGTCGGAAAAGCCGCGGATCAGCAGTTCCTGACAGTCGCTTTCCATTTCAACGAAAGTGTCTGCCGCAGATTCCTTGGGCAGCAGACGGAAAAGGCGCGGAAGCGCAGCTTCCGGCATTTCTTCGAACACCGCGGCAATGTCCGTGGGGTTCATAGTGACGAGGATATCTCTCAAAGTGGTGTACTTCTTGCTTTCCACCAGCGCCTTGAGGGTATCCTCAAGAATAACAGTCCTTTCTTTCATGGTCTAACCTCCGATCAGAATGAGGAAGGCGCAGCCCTTCCTTGACAGGAGCAGACGCGGAAAAAGGCAAAGGAGGCGTTATCGGGAAACGGACGCATTTTCGCCCGCTTCAGCGTGTCTACTTCGCCCGACTCCTGCGCCGTTACTACTGCCTGCGTCCATTTCTTTCACCTCGCTTGTTGTTGAAATAATATAAAGTGTGCCGATATTAAGCTATGCCAAAAGGGCGAAAAAAATTCCCACACTGCCCAAAGCAATGCAGGAAAAGGCGCTTTTCATCGCGCTGCCGCACCGTTTGAGCTTTAGCATCGCGGGGCGGTGAAGTTGCATTAAATAACACCTTGTGCTTCGATGTTACTTGCTCAAACCAACTCATGATGTCTCCATCACTCTGCGGCAGCAACCCGTATCCCCGCGGTAGCCTTACCTACCGGTTTTCTCTTTAACAAAATAAGTATAACGCGCTCATATGATTTGTCAAGCGAGTTATAAAAAATGGCAGAAATTTTCTTTCAAAAAGTGACGGAATCTGCCGCAAGAGGCAGCTTTTGGGAGCAAAATGCAAAAAAAGAGAGGCATTTGCCTCTCTTTTTACTTCTTGATATTGGATTTTCCTGTGATGTGGGTGACATTAATGCGCCAGAGAGCGGTGACGGGGAGATACTTCAGCTCCTTTTCTGCCGCGGCTTTATGGTCGGGGGCGAAACGGCGGGCAATGAGGGTGAGAAGGGCGGCCTTCTCGTTATCCTCCGTCACTTCCTCGGCCGTGCCGAAAACGGTGGCGGAAGCGTATTTGGTGGTGAGGGCGGCGGCATCGATGTGGGATTGGGAAACGAAGCTGACGCAAATGGCGCCGTTTCGGCGGAGCAGGTCGGTTTTCCAACCCTCGTTTGCGCAATGGAAATAGAGGCAATCCCCTTTTCGCACAAAGTTCAGCGGCACGCAGTAAGGGGTGTTGTCCTCCGTCAGCATGCTGAGGGTGCCAAAGTCGCTGCCCTCAACGATCTCCCACGCGGCCTCGTCACTAAGCGCGCGGTCTTTTCTTCTCATTTCGCGCATGGTGCGCCTCCTCTTTCGTTCCAAAGTCGGGCAAGGTCTGTGAGTTGTTGCTGCAGATCGGGGCGCTGGGCAAGGGTGACCCGGTCGGTGTCACTCATTTCAATGACATCGTCGCAGGAGATGCCCAGATACCCGAAAACGGAGAGCAGCATCATTTCCGCCGGCATAAACTGCCCGTCAAACTCAGCGGCGCCGCCGGTGAGGAGTATGGCGCCGTGTTTGGGAGGCATAGGCGGGCGATCCTTGCAGGGAAGGTCTACCCAATAGGGCTGCAGACGGTCAATGCAGGTTTTCATAGGCCCGGGGACACTGTGGAAATACATGGGGGCGGCGAAAAGCACATTGTCGCTTTCTTCCAGTTTGTGGTAAACGGACTGCATGCCGTCTTCCACAGCGCACTTCCCCGTTTCCATGCAGCGGTTGCAGGCGCAGCAAGGGGTGATGTTTTGGCGGTAGCAATCGATGATCTCCACTTCGCCCTGAAGCCGGGCGAGGAAGTGATCCAAAAGTGCACGGGTGTGCCCCTGGGGGCGGGCCGAGCCGAAAAAGACCAGTGTTTTCATGCTTTTCTCCTTATACATCCAGTTCCAGCGTCACGGGGCAATGGTCGCTGCCGTACACATCGGCGCGGATGCCTGCTGCGCGGATGGCATCGCGCAGGCGGTCGGAGACGATGAAATAGTCGATTCTCCAACCGGCGTTATTTTCGCGGGCGTGGAAGCGGTAGCTCCACCAACTGTATGCCCCCGTAAGGTCAGGATAAAGGGCGCGGAAGGAATCGGTGAAGCCGGAGGAGAGAAGCTCTGTCATCTTGCCGCGCTCCTCATCGGAAAAGCCTGCGTTGCCGCGGTTGCTCTTGGGGTTTTTCAAGTCGATCTCTTCATGGGCAACATTAAGGTCCCCGCAGTACACCACGGGTTTCACCTTGTCCAGCTCCATGAGATAGGCGCGGAGATCATCTTCCCACTGCATGCGGTAATCGATGCGCTTGAGTCCGTCCTGGGCGTTGGGGGTGTAGCAGCAGACGAGATAGAACTTTTCAAATTCCGCGGTGATGATGCGGCCTTCGTGGCGGTGGATATCCTCGCCAAAGTCATAGGTGACATTGAGGGGCTTTACACGGGTGAAAACGGCGGTGCCGGAATAGCCCTTTTTATCGGCGCTGTTCCAGAAGCGCTCATAACCGGGAAGATCGAAGGAGGCCTGATCGGGCTGCATCTTGGTTTCCTGCAGGCAGATGACATCCGCATCCGCATCGGCGCAGAAATCCAGAAAGCCCTTGCCAAGGCAGGCGCGAAGGCCGTTTACGTTCCACGATACCAGTTTCATAAAGGAACCCTCCTTCAGGGGGATAAATTTTTCCCATTATAGCATTTTTCTTCCCGCCGCACAATATGGCTCCCAATTACCTATTGGACTGATTTAGGTCTATTCAACAAACCTTTCGTCGAAATGCCAGAATTCTAAGTACAGGCAAATGAAAAGGAGCAAGGTGTATTTCAACCTTGCTCCGATCGGCCAGTATTCAGTTCAACAAATTTGAATTTACTTCTTCAATACTTTTTTGCACCAAGTACGTTTGTTGCATTTAGGACACATTAAGTGACGGGTAAAGCCTCTGTGCATAGCCATCATCGCTTCTTTATAGGTAGGAACAATTTCGTGACCGCAATTTTTGCACTTATAAGCACCCACACTGACTTCAAGCTTTAATGCATAGAAGCACGGTATCAAAAACACAACGCAAACACCAAGAATTGTGACAAGCTGCCACACTCCTTCGGGAATCAAAAATGCAGCAATAAAGATACCTGCAATTAGAGCTGTCATACTTACAATCATAATTGCCCACATAGAAGACCAAATTGTTTTGTTTTTCTTCTCTAATTCTTTCGCCATATCAAGCAAAAGTTGTTCGTTTTTCTGATTGTTATTTTCCATATTGATTTTCTCCCCACTTAATAATTCATTTACA
>JAZQUM010000016.1:0-14540 GCA_045631305.1 Oscillospiraceae bacterium
GCTTGGAGAGGGTGTTGCGCATGGCGCGGAGGTCGTTGCCTTCGTTAAGGGCGGCGCGCTTCTTTTCGTCCAGATCCAGCACTTCGTCCACCAGGTGAACCTTGGCGTGCTGGAACTTATTTTCCATGTTTTTTCTCACGAGATCGGGGTTCTCGCGGATGAATTTGATGTCTAACATTTTTTCACCTTCCAAAAAGTTATGTTAACTTGAGTTTCACGTGAAACCTTACGGAATTTGCTTGTTGGTCATGGCCCAATCCAAATCGGCAAAGCGCTGGGCGGGGGAGGGAGCAGTTTCGGTGAGGGTGTTATCCTGGGGGAGATATTCCACGGTGCCGGAAAGCTTAAATTTTTCGATGCTTTCAAAGCAGGTTTCATATTCCTCTGCGCCGTACTGCTGCTCGATAATAGCCAGCCACTGCAAAGCTTCCAGAGTCTTGGCAGATTCTTCGGCTTCGGTGGTAAGGGTGGCGACCTGTTCTTCCAGTTCGCTTACCTGGCCCAGAAGTTCCATATTCTGCACCTGAGATTCCTGCAGTGCCTCAATGGCGTTAACAGAAGACTGCAGCTGGCCGATAACTTCCTGATTGCTGCTGCGCTGCATCAGAAGAGAGATAACGATGAGCATGGCGGCAGCAACAAAGAGGATGCCGATATACATATAAACGGGTTTCTGCTTGTCCACAGAAACGGTGGAAACGTTTTTTTCTTCTGCTGCGGGTTCTGCCGTTTCCTTGACTTCTTCTGCGGCGGTGTTCTTTTCCAGATCCATAGGATTCCTCACTTTCTTTGCTTGAGGGCGGAGAGGGCGTCCAAAAGATCGTTAAGATCGTCCAGTCCGTAATATTCCAGTTCAATGCGGCCTTTCTTGCGGCCGGTAACAATGCGGCAGGCGCGGCCCAACTTGGAAGAGAGCTCTTTCTGTGCTTCTTCGGCATAGTTCACGCTGATGCCGGCTTTGCTGGGCTTTTTGGGTTTGGCTTCTTCCAGCAGTTTCTTTACCAGAGATTCCGTCTGGCGCACGCTGAGTTCGCGGCTCATCACCAACTGGGCGGTTTTTTCCTGCTGGGCGGCGCTGAGGGGCAGAAGGGCGCGGGCATGACCTGCGCTGAGACGGCCTGCTTCCACATCGGCGCGAAGGGGGGCGGCCAGATTCAAAAGGCGCAGGGCGTTAGCCACGGCGCTGCGGCTTTTGCCTACGCGCTCGGCGGCTTCTTCCTGGGTCATAGCGTACTGATCCATAAGAGCGCGGTAGCCTTCGGCTTCTTCCATGGGGTTCAGGTCCTCGCGCTGGAGGTTTTCGATCATGGCCAGCTCCATAGCCTTGCGGTCATCGGCTTCGATGACGATGGCGGGCACTTCGCTGAGTCCTGCCATGCGGGCAGCGCGCCAGCGGCGCTCGCCTGCGATGATCTGATAATAGCCGGAAGCGAGCTTTCTTACGGTAAGGGGTTGAATGATGCCGTGGGCGCGGATAGAATCCGCCAGATCGGCCAAAGCCTCTTCATCAAAGTGCTTGCGGGGCTGGGATGCGCAGCTTTCCACCTGAGAAATGGGGAGGAAGAGGCTGCTTTTTTCTTCGCGGTCGACGGCGTCGCCCAAAAGGGCGCCAAGGCCGCGGCCGAGACCTTTTGCGGTATTTGCTGCCATAGGGATAGTCTCCTTTCCTTCTTGGGTCAGGATTTTTTAATGAACTCCGCGGCCAAAGCGGTGTAAGCTTCGGCGCCGCGGCAGGTGCGGTCATAACTGGTGATGGGTTTTCCGTGGCTGGGAGCTTCGCTGAGACGCACGTTGCGGGGGATGACGGTGGCGTAGACCTTGCCGGGGAAGTAGCGCTTCACTTCTTCGGCAACCTGCAGCGCAAGGTTGGTGCGGCCGTCAAACATGGTAAGAAGCACGCCTTCCAGCTCCAGCTTGGGGTTCAGGGAACGGCGGACGATGCGGATGGTATTCATGAGATCGCTGAGGCCTTCCAGTGCAAAGTATTCACCCTGCACGGGAACCAGCACGCTGTCAGATGCGCAGAGGGCATTGAGGGTCAGAAGTTCCAGGGAGGGAGGACAGTCGATGAGCACATAATCGTAATCAGCGGCCACCTCGTCCAGTGCGGTTTTCAAAAGAAATTCGCGGTTAGCCATGCCGATCATTTCAATGCCTGCCCCTGCCAGCGCTTTGGAAGAGGGAAGCACGTCACCATAGCGGGTGGAAACGATCTGGCGGCGAGTGGGCAGATGGTTGATCAAAACTTCGTAAACACCCTGAGAGGCAGTTTTGTCCACGCCCATGCCGGAAGTGGCGTAGGCCTGGGGGTCAAAGTCACAAAGCAGGACCTTTTTGCCGGCTTCTTTCAGCGCTGCGGTGAGATTTACACATGTGGTGGTCTTACCGACGCCGCCTTTTTGATTGACGATGGACACGATCTTTGCCATGGGACACCTGCTTTCTGATTTAAGAATGCTGAAAATCATACAGCATAAGTATACCATATTTTCAATGGTTTTCAACACTGACACTTAGATTTTTCCCAGTTTCTTTCTTGCGTTTCACGTGAAACACGGGGCAAAAAACAAAAAGTTTCACGTGAAACAAATAAAAATAGCCTTCGGCAGAAGCCAAAGGCTATTTTAGTTCTTAGGGAAGCAGCACGTTTTCGCCCAGAACGGCAGTGCCGATCTCTTCGGGGGCGAAGTAAGCGTTGAGGATCTCTACAGCGGTGGAAGCAAGAGCTGCACCGCTGCCGCCCTTTTCGATCACAATGGCCAGAGCAATTTCTGGCTCATCGAAAGGTGCGAAGCAGACGAAGATACCGTTGTTCTTCACGTTGCTGCCCAACTGGGCTGTACCTGTTTTGGCACCGGCAGAAACCACGCAGTCTGCAAAGTAAGGGGAAACGCTGCCGGAAGTTACCAGCTCGCCCATGCCTTTCTTTACAGCCGCAAGGGTTTCAGGGGCCATTTCCACAACATTGGTGGGTTCGGCATCGTAAGCATATACCACTTCGGAGTTATCGTAGGTGGTGACGGATTTCAGAAGGTGGCAATCGTAATGTTCGCCTCCGCCCACCAAGGTGGCTACATAGTTTGCCAGCTGCAGGGGAGTGCAAAGGGTGTAAGACTGGCCGATGGCAGCGGTGATGGTCTGACCTTCGGTCCAGGTAAGACCGCGCTCTTCACAATATTCGGGAGAAGAGAGGTTGCCGGAAGAATCCCCGATCTCAATACCCGTGGATTTGCCAAGGCCAAACTGGGAGGCATAGTCATTCAGCGTTTCAATACCCATCAGGCGACCTACTTCATAGAAAAAGTAGTTGCAGGAAACTTTGATGGCTTCCACCACGTCGATCATGCCGTGGTTAGAGGGGTAGACCCAGCAGCGGGGCTGGGGATAGGAATAGTAGGTGTAAATACCTGAGTCGCGAATGCGGTCGGTGACGGAGATGATGCCGCTTTCAATGGCGGCCACCGCTGTAGCGGGTTTTACAGTAGAGCCGGGAGGATAAAGACCCTGGGTTGCACGGTTATTCAGGGGGTTGCGCTCATCGGCGAGAATATCGGAATAGTCGGCATTGAAGGTTTCCAGATTATATGTGGGGTAGGAGGCAACAGTCAGCACGTCACCCGTGCCCACTTCCACCACTGCAACGCCTGCGCCGCGGGCAATGCCGTCCTGGGCGGTCATTTTGGAAACAGTATCGGCAAGGGCTTTTTCGGTGGCTTCCTGCAAGGAGAGATCCAAAGTCAAGCGCACCGTGTCACCGGGTTCGGGATCTACGGAGTAAAGCTCGCTGGTGGTTTTGCCCTCATCGTTAGTGGTGATGATGCGAATGCCGTCTTTGCCGTGGAGATATTCTTCAAAAGCGGCTTCCACGCCGGTTTTGCCCACGATATCGTCGTGAGAATAGGCGGGGTCATCCTTGTAAACCTCCCACTGCGCATCGTTCATGCGGCCGGTGTAACCCAACACATGGGCGGCATAAGTGGTGGCATATTCGCGGGTGGAAGAGGTTTCCACTGTGGCGCAGGTAAACTTGCCGTCCTTCAGCTCTGTGATCAACGCAACGGGGATGTCTTCTGCGAAAAGATAGGAGGTATAACCCGTAAGACCGCGGTATTCCAGCTCATAGCGGGCTGCCATAACGCAGCGGGCCTGCTCATCAGACCAGGAAGGATCGATCTCATAAAGCTGGCGGAGGAATTTGAAAAGCTCGTAGGCAGACACATCCGGCAGAGGATCTTCTTCTGTCAGCACTTTTTCGGAGAGCTTGTGACGCTGGAGGAACTTTTCCAAGCGGTTGCGCTGGCTGGAACTGAGTTCTTCGCCGGTGTAATAAACAAAGGGGCGCTGGGCGGTGATGGGCAGGTTATCTGTCCAGGTGAGACCGTTATCAGCGCAAAGCTGCATCAGTCGCCAGATCTCCTGATTCAGATTCTGCTCTTTTCCCAAAAGGGAGGCGTCAAAATTCAGCGAGTAGGTGGAGCGGTTGGAAACCATCACTTTGCCGTTTCGGTCTGTGAGGATGCCGCGGGATGTTTCCACCTTTTCGGAAATGGTAATGGTGCGCACAGACTGCTGCAGATACTCTTCGCCGTGAACAATCTGGGTATCATATAATATATAGGTATAAAGACCCAGACAAAGAATCATAAACAGCACCAGAAAGGGAAGCCGGCGGGTCAAAGTGCTTTTGAATTTGGGATCGTGGAACATAGCGGCTCCTTTCTGAAGGGTTTTGCAGGGTAAAATCAATCGTAAATGTGGCACTTTTTGTGCAGCGGCAGGAAAATGTAGTGCAGAGCCACAGCAAGGGGAAGATTCAAGAGGGTTTCTTTGAAAAATTGGGCCAAAAGGGCGCCTAAAGAACCGTCTCCCTTAAAAAGGAAGGTGAGGATGCACAGGAAAGCGCAGATCCCATAGGAGAGTACAGAGCAAAGCAGCGAACAGAAAAGCCCCGGGTGGAGAATGCTTTCTGCCAGTATGGCTGAGAAAAGGGCTGCTGCCGTAAAGGCAAGAGTATAAAGGCAGGGTAGGGGAGCAGTGATTAAAAGATCACAGAAAAGACCGAAGACAAGGCCAAATATGCTGCCTTCAAAAGCGCCTTCAAAAGCGCCGATAATGGCGGGGATTATGGGAAGGACGAAAAAGGAGATGCCCCAGATGCGAAGATTACCTAAAATCAGTTCCTGCCCCAGAAGCACCAGCAGCACCAGGCTGCCGAAAAGCATCCATTTGATCCACTTTTCGCTTCTGGACATGGGCGTTCTCCTTTCTTAAAGCTTAATCCACCACTTCAAAATCTTTGATAACAAAAACTTCCGAGAGATTTTCAAAATCTGCCTTGGGGACCACCACGGCATATTGTACCAGGCCTGAATCATCAGGCAGAACTTCTTCCACCGAGCCGATAACAAGGTCGGAGGGATAGTAGCCGCCAAGGCCTGTGGTGACGATGAGGTCGCCGTTCATCACGTCGGATTCCTGAGAAATATAGTTCATGCGCAGCTTTCCCTGGCTCATAAGGCCAAAATTGCCTTCTGCCACGCCGATTTCACCCGTGCGGAAGACCTGCGCGCCGATTTCGGTGTCTGTGTCGGTGACAGAGAGCACGGTGCACCAGTTGCTGCCCACTTCGCTGACAATGCCCACCAGATACCCTTCGGAAGTAATGACGCAGTTATCTACGGCGATGCCGTAATCCGCGCCGTGATCCAAAGTAAGAGAAGCGGTCCAGTTGGAAGTGCTTTGAGAGATAACATTCACAGATTCCCAAACAAAGTCCTTCCGCTTTCTGCGAAGGCCGAGAAGTTCCCGCAGACGCTCGTTCTGAGCTCTGTCTTCTTCGGATTGGCGCAGCGCTTCTTCCTGCTCTGCCAACTGCTGTTTCAGCGCTTCATTTTCGGCCAAAAGCTGGTTGTAGTCGGCAAAGCGGCCCTGCTGGCCCTCAAACCAATCGCCGATGGCGGTAGAAGCGGAGCGGAAAGGCGCCGCTATAGATCCCATCACGCTGGAAAAAGTGGTGCCGGAGCTGGAGAAAAAGGTCATAAGGGAAAGCGCCACGGCAATGACCACAGCCGCAAAAAGCACCCATATGCCATTGTCTTTCAGGAATTTTTTCATAGAAACCCTTTCTCAGGCAAGAAAAGTAAATCCGAACTGCTGCAGCATTTCGCTTAAAAGAAGAAGGGGAAGGCCCATCACGTTGAAAAAGTCGCCTTCGATACCCTTGACCAAAAGGGCACCCAGACCTTGTACGGCGTAAGAGCCGGCCTTGTCCATGGGTTCGCCGGAGCGGATGTAACCCAGAAGCTCGGCCTGGCTTGCCTCTCTGAAGTGCACGGCGGTGGACTGGGCGCGGGTCAGGATATGATCCCCCTGCACCACCGTTACCCCGGTGCAGACGGTGTGGCTGCGACCGGAAAGAGCAGTGAGCATTTGGAGAGCTTCCGCCTCGTCGCGGGGTTTGCCCAGCCGCTGGTCATCCAAAAAGACCATAGTGTCGGCGGTGATGATCACGTCGTCGCTGAGGGCGATGTCCCGTGCGGCCAAAGCCTTAGTGCGGGAAATATGGCTCACCACCTCTTCAGGACTGAGACCTTCAGGATAGCTTTCGTCCGCTTCGGGTACGAGGATGGTAAATTCATCAATGCCCATGCGGTGCAGCAGCTCCTGCCGGCGGGGGGATTTGGATGCGAGAACGATGCGTGCCATAGGGAAATCTCCTTAAAAAGCGAATACAAATAGTAGAATTTAGATTAGATATAACTAATGGTAGTCAAAATTACTCCACGCCGCGGTAGAAAAGTCCGCGGGTCATGTTCTGGGGCGGCTGGGAAGAGCCGTCCATATAGCCCTTCAGAATGGCGGCGCACTCGGCGCCGGACTCGGTGGTAAAACGAAGGCGGGCATAGGAAAGACCCAAAGACGTAAAGTCATTTGCCTTGTCGCCAAGATAAAGAACATGGGCGTTTTCAATCTCGTTGCGGCAGCCGAAAGCGCTCATCAGGGGGAAGCGCTCGCCGGTGCGGTCGGTGAGATAGTGGGGGCCATCCTTGCAGGAGCAGCCCACTTCGTTGCAGATGACGCAGTTTTCCATAATCATCAGCGGCAGGCGGCCGTAAACAATGGCTTCTGCCTCCACGCATTTTTTCAGATCGCGGATCTGCTCACGGCGCAGCTCGAAGGAAACGGTGGCGGAAAGAAGACCTTCGTCCTTCAAAAATTCCATGGAGCCGGAGTTGAAGACATTCAGCCCAAAGTCGCCACGGACGGGGATGTCTGCTGCCTTGGCAAGGGAGAGATGGCCGATATTGCCTGCGGCGCAGGATGCGGTGCCCAGCGCCTTGGCTTCTTTCAAAAGGGAAATGAGGTGCTCTTCGTCCTGATCCTTCCAGACGCGGGGAAGAAGGGCGCAAAGCTCCGTTTCTTCGTGGGCCAGGGACAGGGGCATCTCATGGAGCTTTTCCAGCGGGAAATAGAGAATGGCGGGGCGCAGGGCGCAGAGTTCCGCCGTCATCTGTTTGGGGTCTGCCACGGAGCAGGTATAGCGGGGGAGGATGGAGCTGTTTTTGCTCTTGCCGGGAGCAGTATAGGGGAAGCTGCGGCGGGCGGGAGGCGCGGTGCGCTTTTCTTCCAGCGCGGCAAGCGCTTCACGGCGCAGCGCATTCACGGCGGATGCACTGAGGGAAAGTCCCTCGTCCACATCGGCGGTGCAGTTTTCCAAAGTGAAGGCGGTGCCGCCCGTTTTCTGCAGACGGGCACAGAGCTCTTCCGCTGTCACAGCGCGGTTTCGCGCTTCTTCGGGCACAGCGCCCGTCACGGTGATGGTGTTGCCTGCTTCATCCCACGCGGTAAGGGAAATAGCTTTGCCGCGTTTTACCTGCAGGTCGAAAAAGACGCTGACGGTGCGGCGGTCTTCTTTTTCATAAAGGGCACGGGCCGCAGCAAAAAGCTCGGTAGGCTCAGGCATATTTTCAGGACGGGTACCAAACATGTGAGGGCCCTTTTTGCCCTGATAGTACCCATCGGTAAAGCCGCTGCGGGAGAATGCATCCGCAAGGTCACGGTGCTCTTTTGCCGTGGGGCAGCGGTTTTCTTTGAGAATGCGGGAATAGATATCGGTGATGACAGCTACGTATTCGGGTCGCTTCATGCGCCCTTCCAGTTTCAGGCATGCAACACCCATTTCCCCCATTTCCACCGCGTAGTCCGCAAGGCAGGAATCCTTGAGACTTAAGGGGTAGCCTTTGTCATTGCCGTCCACACTGTAGGGAAGGCGGCAAGGCTGGGCACAGCGGCCGCGGTTGCCGCTGCGGGAGCCGATGAGGGCGCTCATAGCGCACTGACCGGAATAGCACATGCAAAGTGCGCCGTGGAGGAAGGTCTCAATTTCAATGGGAGAATTGCTGCAGATGTGCCCGATCTCCTCGCGGCTCATTTCGCGGGCGAGGACGGCCCGCTCCATGCTAAGGCGCGCTGCTTCCTTCACGCCACCCAAAGTGAAAAGGCTCATCTGGGTGCTGGCGTGCAGCGGCACATCGGGCACTGCTTTTTTGAGCATGGCAAGAACGCCCCAATCCTGCACCAGAATGGCATCCACGCCGGCGTCGCTTGCCATGCGGGCAATGCGTGCGCACTCGGTGAGTTCACGGTCGGTGACAAGGGTGTTGAGGGTCAGATAGACTTTTACCCCGCGCAGATGGCAGTAAGCCACAGCCCGGGGAAAGCTTTCATCATCGAAATTTTTGGCGCTTCGGCGGGCATTGAAGGCCCCTGCGCCCATGTACACAGCGTCTGCTCCGCTCTGGACCGCCGCCACCATGGAATCCCACGAGCCGGCGGGAGCGAGAAGCTCGGCGCGCTTAGCGCTTGTTGCCATTCTGCTGGAGCTTGAAGAGCTGGCGGCGCAGTTCGGAAGCCTCGTTCTTGGCCTTGGCTGCTTCGTCCAGATAATCCTTCAGCTGGCGGCGCAGGGCTTCAGCGGATTCCTGTGCCTTGAAAAGTTCATCTGCGATGTTCACAGCGGAGAGGATGGCGGCATCGGTGCGGCCTACGCGGGCGCTGTCCAGAATTTCGCTCATCTTGCCATCTACATAGCTGCCTACCTTCTGCATGTAGGAAGGTGCTTCTTCAGCCACCAGAGTGTACTCAGAGCCGCAGATGTTGATAACGACACGGTTTTCCATAAAAAAGTCCTCCTTATGTTTCTATCTTTTTGGGATAGACCGTTAAAAATGGCAATACTTCTACCATTTTAGAATATGACACTTTATTATAACACAAAAAATCAATATGTGAAACATATTGTGCTGCGGCTTTCAATAATTTTCGGCACTAAAAAGAGGGCTCGAAAATTATAGTTTACGGCAGGGGAAATATCATGTAGAATAATGATAGAAAATGGGGTGAAAGGAGGCGCAGTATGGCAGGTTATTTGCTCCATGTGGAAAAGAACGACCATATTACCCTCTCCCGCGGTGCGGTGAGCCGCCTTTTGAAGGCGGGTAACGGCGACGCCGCCCTTTTGTATCTGGCTATCCTCGCTCAGCAGGGCAGCGCCCATTCCGATGCGGTGGAGCAGCTCCTTGGCTGGGATCAGCGCCGTCTGTCCGATGCCCGCGCAAGCCTTGAAAAAAGCGGGCTTCTCACCGTCAGCGCACCTGTTGCACAGGTGGAAGAGGCAGCTGAGCGCCCCAACTATACGCAAAATGACGTGGTGAACGTACTGCAGAGCGACGGAACTTTTGCAGGTCTGCTCTCTGCTGTGGAAAGCCTTCTGGGCTTTCGCCTCACCACCCCCGATATGCAGATCCTGCTGAATCTCTACCGCGGCCTTGCGCTGCCGGCGGACGTCATTTATCTGCTTGTGAGCTATTGTAAAGGCGAAGTGGCAGAAAAAAGCGGCGCATCCCGCCGACTTTCCCTTGCCTATGTGGAAAAAGTGGGTTATGAATGGCATCGCTGTGGGGTAGACACACAGGAAGAAGCCAACCGCTATATTACCCGCCGTCAGGCGCAGCGGCAAAAACTGCCCCGCTACATGCAAATTCTTGGCTTGGGAGATCGCAAACCCTCCACCACGGAAGATAAATACCTCATGGCATGGATTGAAGCCGGGTTTGACGAAGATCTCATCGCCCTAGCTTACGATAAGACCGTGGTGCACTGCAAGGAGCTGCGCTGGGGTTATATGAACGGCATTTTGAAGCGCTGGATGGAAAAAGGTGTGCGCACGGCAGCAGATGCCATGGCTTTGGATGCTCCGGAAAAGAAGGGCACACAGACTGCACAGCCTCAGAAACAAGAAATGGATCGCATGAAGGAATACCTTCAGAAGCTTCACGGAAAATCTTAAAAGGAGGGAAAGAACGTGGGATACGACGGCAAGATCATGCGCCGGGCGCGGGAGCACTTTGATGCGGATAAGGCCCGCCGCGCAGCAGCCTTTGAAGAAAAACGTCATAGAATTTACACTACCATCCCCCGTGTGGAAGAGATCGACAGCGATCTTCGCACCACCCTTTCCCGCATCATTGCTTCTGCCATGCGCCGCGGCACCGATCCCGGTCCTGCCATCCGCGCGCTGCGGGAGGAAAACCTTGCTCTGCAGCGGGAGCGGGCTGCGCATCTGATAGCGGCCGGTTACCCGGAAGATTATCTGGAAGAAAAGCCCAACTGCGCCCTCTGCGGCGACACGGGTCACCGGGAAAATGGCGAGCTCTGCCGCTGCCTCATGGAATATTACACCCGGGAGCAGAATAAAGAACTTTCCCGCCTGCTGGATCTGGGTGGCCAGAGCTTTGATACCTTCTCCTTCGATTATTACGATGAGCGTCCCTGGCCTGATCAGGGTGTGTCTCCCCGCAAGAATATGGAGATCATCTACGAGATCTGCGCAAGCTACGCCCACAATTTCTCCCCCAACAGCGATAATCTCCTGTTTTACGGCGGCAGTGGTCTGGGCAAGACCTTCCTTTCTGCCTGCATTGCAGGAGAGGTCAGCGAAAAGGGCTATTCCGTGGTGTATGATACCGCGACCAGCATCTTTGCTGCCTTTGAAGATAAGAAGTTCAACCGCGACAGTGAGGATGGCAGTACCGACCGCATCATGAAGTGCGACCTTCTGATCATGGACGATCTTGGCACCGAAATGACCACGGGCTTTGTCCAAAGTGCCCTTTATCAGATCGTCAATACCCGCATCATGAAGAACAAGGCCACTATCATCAGCACCAACCTCACCCCCGATGAGATCGGCCGCCGCTATGCCCGCCAGATCCAGTCCCGTCTGGAAGGCGAGTACGAAGTGCTGCCCTTCTTCGGCGAAGACATCCGTAAACTGAAAAAGAGATAAAAAAAGAGGCCGCCCGAGCGGCCTCTTTTTTCTCGTTGCTTTACCATCCAAAAGGTGGTAAGCTAATATCAGTATACTGGGAGTGTGTGCCGGTATCGGAAAGGACAGATGACATGGAAATCATGAAGTATGCACTGAGTCTTATCATTGGTTATCTTTTTGGCTCTATCTGTGTGGCCGTGCTGTTCACCCGCTATAAATATCGTGAAGATGTGCGCGATAACGGCAGCGGCAATGCAGGCGCTACCAATGTAGCCCGGGTATACGGCTTCAAGGCAGGTATCATCACATTCCTCGGCGATGCGCTGAAAACGGTGTTGGGCGCGGGTATCGGCTGGCTTCTGGCCGGTGAAATGGGCCTGGTGCTGGGCACAGCGGGCGCTATCGTAGGCCATTGTTTCCCTATCTTTTTCGGATTCCGCGGCGGCAAGGGTGTCAGCGTGGGCGCAGCGTTGGCGCTGATCGCAGATCCTCTGGGCGGCATCATGTCGCTGACTGTTTTTGCGATTCTGGCATTTTCCACCCGCATCGTATCCCTCTCTTCCATGATCGCCTCCGCTTTGTTCCCTGTGTTCTGCCTGATTCAGGGTGTCAGCGGTCCCCGTCTGTATCTCGGTATTTTCGGTGCGGCCCTGGTGGTCTTTATGCACCGCTCCAATATCCGCCGCCTGATCCGCGGAGAAGAAAAGAAGTTCTCCGCCGGCAAGAAAAAGTGATTCTGGGAAAATGTGAAACTTTCACGCTTTAATGAAATACTGTTTGACAACCGCAGATCGCGGGAGTAAAATAAACGCAAGATAATAGGGAAGGATGCTTTTCGATGATGAACACTACCCTTCGTTTTGCATACGGCTATTACTTTTACTTTTTTAAGAAGTAAGAGTAATTTGTGGTGCCCAAACGAAAGGTGAAAGAACTCGAAGAAGTTCCTGATTTTACTGATTGAGCCACACAGATTACCGTGATCTGTGTGGCTTTTACTTTTATCCCCGGGAGGAAAAAATTATGATCGTGATTTTGAAGAAAGATGTCACTCGTGAACGTGCAGAAACTCTGGTGGAATGGCTCAAGAGCCAGAATATGACCGTGCACATTTCCGAAGGTGCTACCCACACCGTGCTGGGTCTTGTGGGCCACACTGCCCACATGGATATGGACCTTCTCTCCAGCCTTGATATCGTGGATTCCGTCAAGCGGGTATCTGACCCCTTCAAGTGCTGCAGCCGCAAGTTCCACCCTGCAGATACCGTGGTGGAAGTGGGGGATGTGAAGATCGGCGGCGGCAACTTCTGTATGATCGCAGGCCCTTGCTCCGTGGAAACGGAAGAGCAGATCGTGGAAGTGGCCTGCAAGGTAAAGGCAGCAGGCGCCAACATTCTTCGCGGCGGCGCATTCAAGCCCCGCACCTCTCCTTATGATTTTCAGGGCCTTAAGGGCAACGGCATCGAGCTTTTGCTTGAAGCAAAGCGCGTGACGGGCCTTCCCATCTGCACCGAGATCATGAACGCAAACCATATCCCCCTCTTCGAGGACGTGGATATCATTCAGGTGGGCGCACGCAACATGCAGAACTTCGAGCTTTTGAAGGAGCTGGGCAAACTGAAAAAGCCTGTTCTTCTCAAGCGCGGTCTTGCCAGCACCATCAAAGAGTGGCTCATGAGTGCAGAATACATCATGGCCGGCGGCAACGATCAAATTATTCTTTGCGAGCGCGGCATCCGCACCTATGAAACCTACACCCGCAACACGCTGGATCTTTCCGCTGTTCCTCTGCTCCACGATCTTACCCATCTTCCCGTGGTGGTGGACCCCAGCCATGCAACGGGTCTTCGTGATCTGGTGGAGCCTATGTCTCTGGCAGGCGTGGCCGCAGGGGCAGACGGGCTGATGATCGAAGTGCATAACGATCCTATGAAGGCTTGGTGCGACGGGGCCCAGTCCCTGACGCCTGAGCAGTATGAAAGCGTTGCAAAGAAAGTCTTTGCCATTCGTGAGGTGGTGAAAAAATGATCACCGTTGGTATCGTAGGTCTGGGACTTATCGGTGGCTCTCTTGCCAAAGCTTACAGCGAAAGCGGGGAAGCCCGCGTGCTTGCCTGCGAAAAAGCCCGCAGCGTGCTGGGGTTTTCTCAGGTCTGTGGCGCCGTGCAGGGTGAGCTTACCAAAGAAAACGTGGCTGAGTGCGACCTGGTGCTCGTTGCGGTCTATCCCAAGGCAGCTATTGAATATATCCGCGAAATGGCACCTTATTTTGCGCCCCATACCGTTGTGATGGATTGCTGCGGCACCAAGCGGGAAGTGTGCGAAGCGTGTTTCCCCATTGCCAAAGACCACGGTTTCACCTTCGTGGGTGGCCATCCTATGGCGGGCAAGCAGTATTCGGGCTTTAAATATGCCAAGAGCAACCTCTTCCACAATGCGCCCATGGTCATTGTGCCCCCTACTTATGACGATATTCGACTCTTGGCCCATGTGAAAGAATTGCTCTCTCCCGTGGGTTTTGGCCGCATTTCCGTCACCACCGCCGCCCAGCACGATGAGATGATCGCCTTCACCTCTCAGCTGGCTCATGTGGTGTCCAACGCGTATATCAAAAGCCCCACGGCCAGCTCTCACAAGGGTTTTTCCGCAGGCAGCTATAAAGATATGACCCGCGTTGCATGGCTCAATCCCCAGATGTGGGCCGAGCTGTGCCTTGATAATAAGGATAACATCATCCGCGAGATCGATGTTCTGGTAAATAGCCTCAATGAATACCGCACTGCTATTGCTTCCGATGACAGAGCCACGCTGGAACGGCTGTTGCAGGAAGGTAAGGAGCGCAAAGAGGAGGTAGACGGCAGATGAATACCGTAACTGTAAACGCCTCAAGAAAATATGACGTGATTATCGGCGCAGGTCTGCTGGACCGCTGCGGCGAGCTGATTGCCGCCGTTCACGCGCCCTGCACCGCTGCTATCATCACCGATGACACTGTAAATGCTCTTTACGGTGACCGCGTGGAAAAGAGCCTTGCTGCGGCAGGGTATCGCGTGGTGCGCTTCGTGTTCCCCCACGGGGAAGAAAACAAGAATCTCATGACCTTTGCTGCAGCGCAGAATTTCCTGGCAGAAAATCGCCTTTCCCGCACCGACCTTGTGGTGGCGCTGGGCGGCGGTGTGGTAGGTGATCTGGCGGGCTTTGTAGCTGCTACC
>JAZQUM010000017.1:0-4966 GCA_045631305.1 Oscillospiraceae bacterium
CCCATAACCCAGCGGATCGCATCGGAAATGTTGGACTTACCGCTGCCGTTGGGACCAACGATGGCAGTAATATCCTCACCGAAGTTCAGCACAGTTTTATCGGGAAACGATTGGAAACCCTGCATTTCAAGAGCTTTTAAATACACTTACTTCACCTCACATTGCGCTCAAAGAACACAATTGCCCACTTTAGGCATTTTAATTTGTATATTATAGCAAATGTATCCCCACAATGCAAGAAAAAGCAGGTCCTCAGACCCGCTTTTTCCTATCTTCTATCATACTGTAAACCGCCTCAAAGGTATCGTGAATGCCTCCCACTGCATCGATCAATCCAAGTTCCACCGCTTCTTCCCCATAAAGCACACTGCCTACATCGCTGGTAAGTTCATCCGTACTGAGAAGCAGTTTGAAAAACTGCTCTTCACGCAAATTGGAATTACGTGCCACAAAGCGGGCGATCTGCTTTTGAAGCCGCTCAAAATAGCGGTAAGTCTGAGGCGCAATGATCATAGTTCCACTGGTACGGACAGGATGCACCGTCATGGATGCCGAGGGCACAATGAAACTCTTCTTTGCCGAAACCGCCAGCGGTACACCGATGGAATGCCCGCCACCCAACACCAACGAAACAGTGGGTTTACTCATCCCCGCAATCATTTCCGCCATGCCGAGGCCTGCCTCCACATCACCACCCACGGTATTAAGGAGCAGCAGCACCCCATCTACCTCCGCACTTTCTTCCAAGGCCGCCAAAAGCGGCATCACATGCTCATATTTCGTGCTTTTTGCATTCTGCGAGAGCACGGTGTGTCCCTCAATCTGCCCCGCAATTGTCAGGCAATGCACTGTACCGCGCTCATTACGCACCACACAAGAACCCATATCCACAATGGGCTGAATGGGTGTTTCTGCGGGCGGACACTCCTGATTTCCCATGGATGCTTTTGTTTTCAATCCCATATTGAGACCCCCTTTTCTTTTAGGGTCTGCAATTTTTCAAAAAACATACAAAAAAGACCGATGCACAAAACATCGGTCTTTTTACTTTATTCAGCTTCGAAGAACACCTTCATACCCTTATAGGTCATATAGCAGTCCAGCTTGGCCACAACTTCAAAAGGCGCATGCATAGAAAGCACGGGCACACCGGCATCCAGCGTATCGATATTGCGCTTTGCCATAAACTTAGCCACAGTGCCGCCGCCGCCAAGATCGGTCTTGCCCAGCTCTGCCATCTGCCAGAGAACACCGTTGTCTTCAAAAAGCTTGCGCACATAGCCCACCACTTCGGCGGAGGCATCGGATGCGCCGCCCTTACCGCCGGAGCCCGTATATTTGCAAAGGCCGATACCGTAATTCACAAAGGCGCTGTTGCGCTTATCATAAACTTCAGCAAAATTGGGATCGTAAGCTGCTGTTACATCGGCAGACATGCAGAAAGAGTTGGCAAAGCATTCTCTCAGGCTCACACCCTGCGCATTGCACAGTTCTTCCATAAACTTTTCAAAAGCTTCCGACTGCATACCGGAAACACCTTCAGAGCCGATCTCTTCCTTGTCGGCAAAGATGCACACAGCTGTCTTCTTAGGTGTTTCGGCATCAAAGAGCGCTGCCAGTTCCGCATAAGCGCACACGCGGTCATCATGGCCGTAAGCGCCAATAAAGCTGCGGTCAAAGCCAATGTCGCGAGCCTTGCCTGCAGGTACCATTTCCAGTTCCGCAGAAATGAAATCCTCTTCGGTAATGCCGTATTTTTCATTAAGGATCATCAGAGTCTGCAGCTTCACACGGCTCTTGCCTTCATCATCAGCAAAAGGCACACCGCCCAGCAGCACATTGAGACTTTCACTGGGGATCGCCTCGTTCAAAGGCTTCTTTCCCTGTTCGCGGCCCAGATGAGGCAGAAGATCGTTAATAATGAACTGGGGGTCACCTTCATCCTTACCCACGCAGATATTCACCTTGCTGCCGTCACGCAGCACCACTACACCGTGAAGTTCCAAAGGAATCGTCACCCACTGGTACTTACGGATGCCGCCATAATGATGGGTCTTGAAATAGGACATTTCTGCCTCTTCGTAAATAGCGCGGGGCTTCAGGTCCAGGCGGGGTGCATCGGTGTGCGCTGCACCGATATGGACACCTTTTGCCAAAGATTCAGTGCCGATTCTGACAAGTATAATACCTTTACCGCGATTGTTGCAGTAAATCTTGTCACCGGGCTTTATAGCCATACCGCTGACATATTCCACAAAGCCGCGTTCCTTGGCGAGGGCTATGCTATAATCCACACATTCGCGCTCAGTCTTGCCCTCATCCAGAAAAGCTTTATAGCCATCGCAATAAACTTCCATAGCGGCCAGATCCTCCGCGCTGACGCGGTCATAGCCGTTCTTGGGCTCATAAAAGAGTTTCTTGCGCAGTTCTTTATTTTCAGCCATTTGTTTTCCTCCTTCGGATCTCTTCACGCTCGTGGGAAAGAAGCTCCGCCGCAAGGGCGGCAAATTCCTGCTCTGAACCCACATTTTCAATCACAGCATCACAATGGAGCCGATAGTATGCTTCCTGTTTTTGTGCGGAAATACGCTTTTGCGCACGTTCACGGTCGATGCCATCCCGCGCCATGATTCGCGCAAGGCGCACCTCTTCAGGCGCCGTCACCGCAATGGTACAGTCACAAAGGGCAGCAAGGCCGCTTTCAAAAAGATTAATGGCATCCAGCGCAATCAGCGTTTCGCTGCGCTGCGCCGCTTTTACCAGAATAGCCTTGGGAAGATGGGCATAAATCACAGCATTGAGTTTGGTAAGTTCTGCTTTGTTGCTAAATACCATGTTGCCGAGAAGCGCTCTATCCAATTCTCCATCTTCGGAAAATGCCGCAGGGAATGCATTTTTCAGAGCACGGTAGAGATCACCCTTTGCGGCAAGCTCTTCGTAGTAAAAGGCGTCGCAATCCACCACAAAGCCGCCGACTCTTTCGATTTCTTTTAAAAGCGTGGTCTTTCCTGCCCCCGTAAGGCCGGTAATACCGAAAATTTCCTTTCGGGCAAGCACATCCGCATCGATCACCTGAAAGCCTGCCGCCTTTTTCAGGCGGTTGCCTACTGCAAGACCGAGGCCTGTGTTATCGGGACACTGGGCAAAAATCGCACTGACAGAGGTTTCATCAAAGGCGCGCAGCGCATCAAACACCTGCTGCGCCTGAGAAAGCTTATCTTTACTGCTGCCAAGACTGCGGGCTTCCACTTCCTCAAAAAGCGGCATATATTCTTCAAAGCAAATGACCCCCATGTTCTTTCGCAAAAGGGCAGCGATGAGCTTTGCAGAGTTTTCCGCCTTGCCCGTCACCACCGTCACAGGTGCTTTGGGGGCATAATGGCGGTATTTCATGCCGGGAGCGCGAGGCTTTTCCCCTTCGCTCAAAAGGGATACCACCGCTTTATCCACGCAGATCTCACCCAACACTTCTTCCAGTGCCTCAAGGGGCATTCCGCCGGGACGCAGCAGATGCGGCGGCGTTACAGTAAGGTCGATGATGGTAGACTCCACACCAACGGCGCAGCTGCCGCCATC
Source organism: Oscillospiraceae bacterium (assembly GCA_045631305.1). Classification (GTDB taxonomy): domain Bacteria; phylum Bacillota; class Clostridia; order Oscillospirales; family Oscillospiraceae; genus JAZQUM01. Next base: position 3,577 of record JAZQUM010000017.1, read on the forward strand.
CACGATCCCCGGGATCTTCCCTGCCATATCTTCCAGCACATGAGCCGCCGTAGTGCAGCTGGGTCTGCCCGAAAGATTGGCAGAAGGCGCCGCAATGGGCACACCCGCTTTTTGGATGATAGCTTCCGTCACCGCATGATCAGGGCATCGGATACCCACGGTATCAAGGCCACCCGTAGTACGCAGCGGAACAATATCCTTGCGGCGCAAAATCATGGTAAGAGGGCCGGGCCAAAACTTTTCTGCAAGGCGATAGGCACTCTCGGGTACATCCTCACAGTATCTCTCCAGCCAGGAAACATCGTTGGGCACACGAATGATCAGGGGGTTATCCTGAGGGCGGCCCTTGGCCTCAAAGACCCGCTTCACTGCCGCCTCGTCCAGACCGTTGGCGGCCAGACCGTACACGGTCTCCGTGGGAATGCCCACCAGACCGCCGTCCCGCAGGATGCGGGCCGCCGCTTCGATCTTCTCCTCGATCTCCTTCTGCTGTCCCTTGGTATCCCTTAAATCGTAATAAATCGTCTGCATAGTTTTCTGTCTCTTTCTCAGCCTTCGCCGTTCCTGAGCTTTTCCGCCTGGTCTGCGGTAATCAAAGCATCGATCAGTTCGTCCAGTGCGCCGTCCATGATGGCGTCAATTTTATAGAGAGTCAGGCCGATGCGGTGGTCCGTCACCCGTCCCTGAGGGAAATTGTAAGTGCGGATCCGCTCGCTGCGGTCGCCGCTGCCCACCTGAGAGCGGCGCTCCGCCGCCTCGGCGGCCTCCTGCCGTTCCCGCTCCATCTCATAGAGACGGGAGCGCAGCACCTTCATGGCCTTATCCTTATTCTTATATTGGCTTCGCTCATCCTGACACTCCACCACCAGTCCCGTGGGCAGGTGGGTGATGCGGATGGCGGATTCTGTCTTGTTCACGTGCTGACCGCCCGCGCCGGAGGCCCGGTAGGTGTCGATCTGCAGGTCTTTGGGGTCGATGCCGCCCTCCCCGTCCTCTGCCTCCGGCAGCCCCGCCACCGTGGCGGCGCTGGTGTGGATGCGGCCGCCGGACTCCGTCTCCGGCACCCGCTGGACCCGGTGGACGCCGGACTCAAACTTCAACCGGGAGAAGACATCCTCTCCCTCGATGAGGACACTGCATTCCTTCACGCCGCCCAGCTCCGTCTCGTTGAGGCTGACGATGTCCATCCGCCATCCTCTGCTCTGGGCGTACATGGTATACATCCGCAGCAGCGAGTGGGCAAACAACGCGCCCTCTTCACCGCCGACGCCGCCCCGCAGTTCCATGACCACGCTGCGGCTGTCATTGGGATCTCTGGGCAGCAGCAGAATGCGGAGCTGCTGTTCCAGTCGCTCCAGTTCCTCCTTTGCCTCTGCCAGCTCCTCCTGAG
>JAZQUM010000018.1:0-7473 GCA_045631305.1 Oscillospiraceae bacterium
CCTGCTGTTTCTGGGAGGCATTCAAATAGATGGAGTAGGCGGAGAAAATGCTGAGATAAGCCCGCTGGCCGCGGCCTGCGGCTTCGCTGCGGGCAGCTTCCAGAATCGCAGAGAAGCTGCGGCGGTTGCTGAGGCGGCGCATGAGCTCAAGGTTGTGGTCCACGCTTCGGCGCTGGAGTCTGTGCACCACTTCGCAGTTTTCCAGAAGGGCCGGGTCTTTTTCCTGCAAGGGTGCAGGGCGCTTGCCCGAAAGGGTGGTGTCGCAGCCCAGGGCGATCATATATTCTTCAAAATCGTGGAGCTTGGCATAAACCAGAGTATAGCGCTCCCGCTTGGCATCATCCACGTTATCCAGCTTGGAAAGGATCACATTGAAGGCATCATCCAGCGAGAAGATGCGGCAGACCTCTTCCCCGTCGGGGCCCCGCTCCTGCTTGGCGCGGAAGTCTGCATAGATGAGAAGCAGGGATTCCACCGTCAGGTTTTCCAGCTCCAGATCCCACACGGAGTGGTTGGCGGCAATGTGGCCGATGGCGCCGATCTTGTGGCGGCGGAACCAACGGTCAGTGTAGTAATAGTGGAGATAGGGCACCCGCTCACCGGGGCGGCAGCCGAATTTACCCACATCGTGGCCCAGTGCCGCGCCGGAAACCAGAGGCAATTCCACCTTGGCACCGCAGCGGATGAGTTCCTTGGCCATGGTGACAGCCACCCGGTTTACTCCCGCAATATGCTCCAGCGTGCGGTAAGGGGTAGCTTCTGCCCCAAGGCGCATCGCTTCATACACAAAGTCGCTGCGCCAGGCGGCGGCAAAGCGCTGGTATTCTTCTCCATACCCCCACTCACCCTGAAGATTGGGCAAAATGGCGGCATCCAGCGCTTCGGGCCGCAGACCGAAGGCAGCCTCAGCGTCAAAGATCACCTGCAGCAGGGTAAGAAAAAAGACTGCACCGGCGCGATGCGCACCAAAATCTGCTCCCTCCTGAGGGAACATCACGGTGCAGGCATAGCGATAGGCGCAGTCCAGCCAACCCTCTTCCGGGCAGGGAGCGAGGGCGGAAAGGGTATCACGGAAAGCCTCTTCCACAGCGGCACAAGTCAAAGTGCCGGCGTCGAAAACGGCGGAAAGATTTTTTTCATAGCCGGGGGCAAGGCAGACCCGGGCGATCTCTTCCTTGCTCATGCCCATGGCGGCGCAGGTGGCCTTGCGGCCCAAAGCGCGGCGCAGGGAACCGGACAGGTAATTCAAACGTTTTTTATCCATAAACGGCCTCATTTCTCCGGCAGAGTACAAAAAAGTGCCGGCAGCTGATAAGAGCGGATTTTATACTGATTTTATTATAGCTCCATTCTCCGCCTTTTTCAACCATGCAGCGCAACTGTCCTCTTTGCAGAAAATGCAAAAAGGTGCATTATAGGCTCATTTCCTCTCTCTTTCCCGCAAAAAAAGCCTGCAAACCATTGATATAATAAGGTTTTTTCTCTTTTTACCAAAACATGGTGCTGCATTTTGTTCACTTCGTCGATTGTATTTGCCACTTTAACTCACTAAAATATAGCCACAGGCAGCCTGAAACCCTGTGGTTTCAGACTGCTTTAACACGGAACCTCTTTCCATATTTCAAAAGCGTGAGGTGAACATCCATGAACGTATTGGAAATGCGCGGCGTTTCTAAATATTTCGGTGATTTCTGCGCCAACAGCAACGTGGACTTTGATCTGCGTCAGGGCGAGATCCACGCCATCCTTGGCGAAAACGGCGCGGGCAAATCCACGCTGATGAACTCGCTTTACGGGCTCCACAGCTACGATACCGGCACCATCACTCTCCACGGCAAGGAAGTGCGCTTCAAAGGTCCCGGCGATGCCATTGCCAACGGCATCGGCATGGTGCACCAGCACTTCGCCCTCATCCCCCAGCTGACGGTGACGGATAACATTTTCCTTGGCCTCAAGGACGCCGGCTTTATCATGAACCGCAAAAAGCTAGACGCGCAGGTTCAGGCCCTCAACGATGAGTACCGCTTCAACGTGGACCCCAAGGCCTGCATCTGGCAGCTGCCCGTAGGTGTGCAGCAGAAAGTTGAAATTTTGAAGCTCCTGATGCGCAAGGCAAAGATCCTGATTCTGGACGAGCCCACCGCCGTGCTTACCCCTCAGGAAGTAACGGAGCTTTTTGAATCTCTCAAAACCCTCACCGCAGCCGGCTGCTCAGTGATCCTCATTACCCATAAGATCGAAGACGTGATCCGCTATTGCGACCGGGTTACCGTTCTGCGTGACGGCAAGGTGGCAGGCAACGTGAATACCTGCGACGTTACCAAGGACGAACTGGCCAACATGATGGTGGGCCGCGACGTATTCCTCGACCGCAAGAGCCAGCCCCATCCCTTCGGCGACGTGCTTTTCCGTGCAGAAAACATCTGCGCTGATAACAACAAAGGTCTCCCCGCCGTGAAAAATGTTTGCTTCGAGATCCGCGCAGGCGAGATCCTGGGCATCGCCGGGGTAGACGGCAACGGCCAGCTGGAACTGGGCGAAGCTCTTACCGGCCTTCGCAAGCACACCGGCACCGTTTCCTTTGCCGATGGCGAAAAGCTCGCCAAGGCTTCCCCCCGTGACATGATCGAAAAAGGTCTGGGCCACATTCCCGATGACCGCCACAAGAAGGGTCTGGTGCTGCAGATGTCGGTAAAGGACAATCTGATCCTTGCCTCTCAGCGCAACAAGACTTACGCCAAAGGCATTTTCACTAACCGTAAGGCAGTGGATGCCGCAGCAGAGCGTCTGGTGGAAGAATTCGACATTCGCCCCCGCGATATCAATAAGCTCACCGGCGAGCAGTCCGGCGGCAACCAGCAGAAAGTAATCGTTGCCCGCGAGCTCAGCCGCGACGGCGACGTGCTCATCGCCCTCCAGCCCACCCGCGGTTTGGACGTTGGCGCCATTGAATACGTTTGGAAGAAGATCGTGGAAGCGAGAGACGCAGGCAAGGCCGTGCTTCTCATCTCCACCGACCTTGACGAAATTTACTCCCTCAGCGACACCATCGCCGTTATGTTTGACGGCGAACTGAAAACGGGCTATCCCCATGATATCCCCGTGCAGGAGCTGGGTCTTCTCATGGCAGGCGGCAAAAAGGCCGCCGAAGCCTGAGCATCCCATAAGGAAAGCGAGTTGATGTGAAGTGACAAAGAAACTCAAACCCCTGCTCAAACCCACTCTGGCGCTGACCATTGCCATCGTCGCCGCATGGCTCATCCTTGTGGTGGCAGGCTATGACGCAGGCGAAGCCTTTGGCTCGCTGTGGAAAGCCAGCTTCAAAAATTTGAAAACCGTGGGCACCATGCTTAACCGCACCAGCCCCATCCTCTTCACCGGTCTTTCCGTGGCAGTTGCCATGCAGGCCAACATGATGAATATCGGCGCTGAGGGTCAGTTCCTTGGCGGCGCCATCGTGGCAACGGTCATCGGCATTTACTGCGACGGTCTCCCCGGCCCCGCACTCATCGCTCTCATGGTGGTGGGCGGCGCACTGGGCGGCGCCATCGTAGGTGCTATCCCCGGTCTTTTGAAGGCCAAAATGAACGTGTCGGAAGTTATCATCACCATCATGCTGAACTACGTGTTCCAGTACGTGGTGGAATTCCTGGTCCGCGGCCCTCTGAAGGATACCACGCAGGGCGAACCCCAGAGCTGGAAGATCGCAGACCAGGCGTGGCTGCCCTATCTGGTGGATGGCACCAAACTCCACATGGGCTTCTTCCTCGGTGTGGCAGTTGCCATTCTGGTATTCGTTCTGCTCTTCAAAACTTACATCGGCTTTGAGCTGCGCGCCGTTGGTTTCAACCTCACCGCAGCCCAGACCACGGGTATCAACGCCAAGAGCACCATGGTTCTTTCCATGGTCCTGGCAGGCGCTCTGGCCGGTATCGGCGGCGCCATTGAGATCGGCAACAACCACTACCTCATCGATACCCTCTCCCCCGGTTACGGGTTCACCGCCATCGCCGTTTCCGCACTGGCGGGCAACAACCCCATCGGCGTTATTTTCACCGCCATGATCTTCGGCTTCCTCTCTGCAGGCTCCACCGCCATGCAGCGCTCTGCCGGCGTCAGCGCCACTTTCGTGCAGGTGTTCCAGGGCTTGATCGTAATTTTCGTGGCTATCGCAGCTGTCCGCAGTGTTAAGAAAACGCGCAAAGTCAAGGCGCTGAAAGGAGGCAGCAAATGAGTCTCATTTTAGCCAACTTCCTTGCCGCTTCCATGCGCATGGCAACCCCCCTGCTGATCGCAGCACTGGGTCTTATCATTTCTGAAAGAGCCGGCCTTATGAACATCAGCGCTGAAGGCGCTATGCTGGCCGCCGCTTTCGCAGCCTATGCTCTCACCGCAGCTACCGGCAACAACGTGTGGATCGGTCTTGTGGCCGCCATCTTCGCCGGTATGCTGGTAGCAGGTATCTTCGCTTACACCAGTATCCACCTGAAGGTAAAACAAGTGGTGGTGGGCGCAGGTATAAACATGCTATGCACGGGTATGACAGGCTTCCTCTTCCGCCGCCTCTTCCGCGGGGAAGACGCCATTGTAAGTTCCATGACGGTTTCCACCTTCCAGAACTACAACATCCCCCTGCTCAGCGACATTCCCTTCCTGAATGAACTTTTCTTCAAGCACACCTTCTTCACCTACTTCGCCTTCATCATGGTGGCAGTGACCTGGGTCATCATCAAAAAGACCTCTCTTGGCATCAAGATCATCTCCGTAGGTGAAAATCCCAGAGCAGCAGACAGCCTTGGCGTAAACGTTATCGCCCTGCGCTACGCTGCCACCCTTTACTCCGGCGTGATGTTCGGTATTGCAGGCGCTTACCTCAGCATCGTGCAGGGCGGCATCTTCACCGAGAATATGACGGCCGGCCGCGGCTTTATCGCCATGGCAGTTGTAGTCCTCGGCAAGTGGCATCCCGGCGGCGCATTCCTGGGGGCACTGCTCTTCGGCGCATCCAACGCGCTGCAGATGCTGCTGCAGAACTCCGGTAACAACACTCTGGGCAACCTGATTTTGGGCATTCCCTATGCCGCCACCATCATCGCCGTGATTTTGGTGAGCCGCTCCCGCACTGCGGCACCCAGCGCACTGGGAACTCCCTACGTAAAATCTTAACCGTTATATCGATCCACAGGATCTTTATAAAATTTGAAAGGAGAATATCCAAATGAAAAAGTTTTTCGCACTCATGCTCGCACTCATCATGGTTCTTTCTCTGGTAGCTTGCGGTTCCTCTTCCGATGATTCCGCTGCCACTGATGACACCGCTACTGAAGAACCCCTCAAGATCGCAGTTCTGCTGCCCAGCTCCCCCAACGACGGCGGCTGGGGCCAGACCGGCGCTGAATCCTGCCAGTATGTAGCTGACACCCTGGGCGGTGAAGCTGCTATCATCGAAGCTGCAACTGCAGACGTTATGAAGTCCGAAGCTGAAGCTCTGGCTGACGACGGTTACAAGGTAATCTTCGGCCACGGCGGTCAGTACGCAGCTCCCTTCGCTGAAATCAGCGGCGACTATCCCGACACTTACTTCATCTCCATCGGCGGCAACATCGTTACCGAAAACCAGTTCCCCCTGCAGTCCTGCTCCGAACAGTGCGCTTACATCCAGGGCGTTCTGGCTGCAATGATCACTGAAACCGGCATCGTTGGCGCTATCAACGGCGGTGACTATCCTTCCTACTCCAAGACCTGCATCGCTTTCGAACAGGGCGCTAAGGACACCAACCCCGACGTTCAGGTGATCTACACCGTTATGAACTCCGACTCCGACCCCAACGAAGCTTACGAAGTAGCTAAGGCTCAGATCGCTGAAGGCGCTGACTTCATCCACACCAACGCTAACATGGCTGCTGCAGGTCTGGCTCGCGCTTGCCAGGAAGCTGGCATCAAGTGCTGCCTCACCGGTACCGAAATGAGCGACTTCCCCGATTATGCTGACACCATGCTCTGCTCCATCCTGCTGCCCTCCGGTGCTGCATGGCTGGCTGCTGTTGAAATGTGCCTCAGCGGCGAAACTCCCGACGGTGCTATCATGGCCGGCGTTAACGAAGACGCTGTAATCTGGGTTTGGAACGAAGCTCTGCAGGCTGAACTGCCCGCTGAAGCTCAGACCGTTTACGATGATTACATCGGCGGCATCCTGGATGGCTCCATTGACATCCCCTATGAATCCGACCTGTACGAATAATCTCTGCAGAACATAAAGAAAGAGGACCCTGACGGGTCCTCTTTTTTTATGCTTATTTTTTTACAGCTGGGTCATCCACAGGCCGTGGAGGTTGCAGTATGCATACACAGCAATGGCCTTGTCGCCGCCCATAGCAAAGGAAACTTCGGGAGCTTCACCGGGCTTGAGGGCCTTGCGGGCGCCGCCGCGTTCAGTCTGCACGTAAACCCATTCAATGAAGTGTTCTTCCACCATGGGGTGAGCAGCAGAACCGATGGCTACCTTGATGGTATCACCGTCAACGGTGACAACGGGCAGGTGCTTTTCAGCGCTTGCTTCCACAGTGTTGGGAACGAGAGCATCCATCTTCTGGCCGCAGCACATCATGGGAACGCCTGCGTCGTGAACCATACCGATGAGATTGCCGCAATGGCTGCAACGATAGAACTTATTCATATTCCAAATCTCCTTATCTTCATTTTTAAGGCAACGGAAGATCCGCTTGCCCTTATATTTTACCGCGTTTTCCCTTAAATATCAAGGGCAGTCAGGTGTTCCAGACTTTCCCGCTGCACGGCCAGGTAATCCTTGCCGCCGCTGAGCATCACCACAGCAGGGCGGCCCACGCGGTTATAGTTGGAAGCCATGGAGTAGTTATAAGCGCCCGTGGTGCACACGGCAACAATGTCACCGCGGCGGGGCTTGGGCAGCTTCACATTGGGCTGCACCACATCCCCACTTTCGCAGCAGCGGCCTACCACGTCTGCTTCAAAATCGCTCTCTTCATCCATGCGGTTTGCAAGAAGCACGGTGTAAGCAGAGCCATAGAGCGCGAATCGGGGGTTATCGGTCATGCCGCCGTCAACGGAAACGTAGTTCTTATAGCCCGTAATTTCCTTCACGGTGCCGGCAGTATAGAGGGTCATGCCTGCGTCTGCCACGATGCTGCGGCCGGGTTCCATCAAAATGGCGGGCATTTCCAGGCTGTACTTTGCAGCCAGTTCCTTCACGCGGCAGGCCACTTTTTCAATGTTAGCCGCGATATCCACATAGGGGTCGCTTTCCACATAGCGCACACCGTAGCCACCGCCAAGGTTCAAAATGCGCATCTTGGCGCCATAAGCCTTTTCCATGTCGGCTGCAAAGGCCATCATGATGTCAGCGGCTTCGAGATACACGTCTCCCTCTTCGTCAAAGACCTGAGAGCCCACATGGCAGTGGTAGCCTACGAGGTCAATATTGGAAAGGGTCAG
>JAZQUM010000019.1:0-6830 GCA_045631305.1 Oscillospiraceae bacterium
CCGTCATAAGCAGCTGGCTACCCTCTTCTATGAACCCTCCACCCGTACCCGCCTCAGCTTCGAAAGCGCTATGCTGAGCCTGGGCGGCAGTGTTCTGGGCTTCTCCGAAGCAAACAGCAGCTCCGCCGCTAAGGGCGAAAGCGTTGCCGATACCATCCGCACCGTTGGCTGTTTTGCAGACATCATTGCTATGCGTCATCCCAAGGAAGGTTCCGCTCTGGTTGCTGCTATGAACTCCACTATTCCCGTGATCAACGGCGGTGACGGCAGCCACAACCACCCCACTCAGACCCTGACCGACCTTCTCACCATCAAGCGTGAAATGGGCCATCTGGACAACCTGACCATCGGTTGCTGCGGCGACTTGAAGTTCGGCCGTACCGTTCACTCCCTGATCTCCGCTATGAGCCGCTATGCAGGCGTGAAGTTCGTTCTCATCTCCCCCGAAGAACTGCGCATTCCCGAATATGTTCGCGAAGAAGTTCTGGACCGCAACGGTATCGAATATCTGGAAACCGATTCTCTGGACCAGCACATCGGCGAAGTAGACGTTCTCTACATGACCCGTGTTCAGCGCGAACGCTTCTTCAACGAAGCTGACTACATCCGCCTGAAGGATAGCTACATCCTCACCCCCGAAAAGATGGAACATGCCAAGAAGGATATGTGCGTTCTCCATCCCCTGCCCCGCGTAAACGAAATTTCCACCGCCATCGACTCTGATCCCCGCGCCGCATACTTCCGTCAGGTGCGCAACGGCAAGTTCATCCGCATGGCTCTGATCCTGAAACTTCTGGAGGTAAACGTATGATTATCGGCAGCATCGTAGACGGCATCGTCATCGACCACATCCCCGCAGGCCGCGGCATGGAACTCTATCGTCTTCTGAACCTGGAACCCCTGGATTGCGAAGTGGCTGTTATCACCAACGCAGACAGCGGCAAGGTTGAAAAGAAGGACATTCTGAAGATCGGTCAGATCATTGATCTGGATCTCAGCGTTCTGGGTTACATCTCCACCAAGATCACCGTGAACTACATCGAAAACGGCAAGCGCGTGAAGAAGATCCACCCCGAACTGCCCCAGACCATTACCAACATGATCGTCTGCAAGAACCCCCGCTGCATCACCACCATCGAACAGGAACTGCCCCAGGTATTCAAGCTGGCAGATGCCAACACCGGCACCTACCGCTGCATGTACTGCGAAACCAAGGCAGGCAAGAGCAAGCAGGGCTAATCCTTTAATCAAAAAGAACCCGGAAGGAAATCCTTCCGGGTTCTTTCTTATTTTATTTCATGCCCAAACTGTTGTTCAAAAGACTTGCGCTATACAGGAATAGCACATCCTGATTGTCAAAAGTCAGGAAGAAGCTCAGCAAATCACTTTGCACATAGCGGATATCCACCAGCGTAATCTTAGCATATTCTTCCACCAGCAGAGGCGTAAGACTGCCGGCAAAAGAGTCACGGAAAACAACCAGTTCTCTGTCCGTTTTCGCCGCAGGATTTTCCACGGTAACAATAGCACAGGAGCCACCCGTAAACATTTCATACGAATCCTTACCGTGAGCTGCTTCCATGTCGTAAAGTTCACCTGCTTCGGGCATACCGCTGTCGTTCAGGGTAACAACGCACTGCTCCAGCACATCACTTGTAAGGTAACGAATGGTGTCGGGTTTTACATGCAGGGCAGACTGACCGTGATAAACACCGTAGAAAGGCGCATCCAGCTCGTTAACGGTATAGTCCGTGCCACCAGTGCTTTCCGCACCCATGGCAAGGAGCAAATGGTCTGCCACGTGACCGATCTCTTCCTGCCGCCAATGGCTGTCGGTGGTGTAGTAATCATCGATGCTCAAGAGCGGGAAAATATCGATATATTCCATATAGTCCGTCTTCTCTTGCATATAGGAAGCCAGCGCATCGTAATCAAGATGCAGATAGCCGTTGGCTTCAGCAAGGAAATAGTTCTTATCGGGCACAATGGAGAAATAAAGCTTGGTATCCGTATTATTTAAATAGGTATCGTAAATATATCCAAAGCGATCTGCCGCATGATCCAGCATCTCGTGATTCAACGGATACTCCAGCTTGCCCAGGTGACCATCTACATAATAAAGGTCGTTATTGTCCTTCTGACCCAGGGCGTACATCGCCGTCAGCGCCTTGATGGAACGGAAAGTTTCACGAAGGGGGAACTGATCCTGGGTGTAGGTCTCAAAGTTCTTCATGAAGGAAGTGTCTGCAAGGCTTTCTGTCGTGATCTCAGGGAACACAGCCAGCACACGGCGCTCGCTCTCACTGTATTCCGTGGGAGCTTTGGTAACACACCATGCCGCCATACCGAAAAGGAAGATGGCCATGAAGCACACGAGGATGATATTCTTCACTTTTGTTGTCATCGTCTGCACCTCCCCTTAGAAACGGAAATAGAGGAAGGGATTGAAAGACCCATCCACCAGATAAGCCGTGACTACCAGCAGAAAAGCAAAAAGTACTGCGCCTTCCAGCAGGTTTACCAACTTTTCACCTGCATCCGTCTTTCTCAGTGCAGAAACTGCCTTGGCAGGAAGCGGTGTTGCCCCCACAAAGGCAATGAGAAGAAGGCCTGCATAGCTCTTGAGATAATAGACCGCCTCTGCAGAAATGCCAGAAATGCCGCCAAATCCAAACATGGTCTTGAGATAAACCGCAGCTTCACTCATGCTGGCCGCATTGAAAATCACAAAGCTCAGCACCACAAAGAATACCACATATACACGGCTCAGTACGCGGCTCTTTTCCAGTTTGGGCAAAAGCCACAGCTTTTCCACCAGCAAGAAGGCCGCGAAATACAGACCCCAAATGATAAAGTTCCAGGCAGCACCGTGCCAAAACCCTGTCAAAAACCACACAACGAAGATGTTGAAGAACCATCTTCCCTTCTTCACGCGGTTGCCTCCAAGGGGAATATACACATAGTCGCGGAACCAAACGCCAAGAGAAATATGCCAGCGGCGCCAGAATTCGGTGATGCTGGCGGAAATATAGGGATAGTTGAAGTTCTCCATAAAGTCAAAGCCGAAGATTTTGCCAAGACCGATAGCCATGTCGCTGTAGCCCGAGAAATCGAAATAGATCTGCAGGCTGAAGGCAATGGCATAGAGCCAGTAAAAGAGCACCGACTTATCATGGGAGGCGCCAAAAACCGCCACCAGCTCACCAAGCCCGTTGGCAATAATCACCTTCTTGGAAAGGCCCAGCACAAAGCGGCGGATGCCAAGAGCCGCTTTATCGAAGCTGCAGGTGCGGTTTTTCAGCTGCTCTGCCACATCACCGTAACGCACGATGGGGCCTGCGATCAACTGAGGGAACATGGTGATATATGCACCAAGTGTAATAGGATTTTTCTGCGCAGGCACATGGCCGCGATACACATCGATGGTGTAGCTCAGAAGCTGGAAAGTATAGAAGCTGATGCCGATGGGCAGCGCAATCTTCAAAAGAGACAGACTCAAGCCCGTGGCGGCATTGAAGTTGGCAATAAAGAAATCCGCATATTTGAAATAGCCAAGAAGCCCCAGACTCACCGCAAGGGAGAGCACCAAAAAGAGCTTTGCAATGGCAGGCTTTTTCTCGCGGAAAAGGCCGATCAGCAATCCCAGCACATAGCCTGCCAAAATGGAGACCACCATCAGCTTTACATACTCAGGCTCACCCCAATAATAGAAAAACAGGCTGGCAAGCAGCAGTACCGCATTTTTCAGGCACTTAGGCACAATAAAATACAGGATCAGTACCGCCGGCAGGAAATAATATAAAAACGGAATACTGGAAAAAAGCATCGCAATTTATCTCCTTGTTATAAGGTCCATTGCAGAGAAAAACGGGCACGGGTTTGCGCCGTGCCCGTTTTTAGTTTAACCAAAAGTAGAGAGTAAAATTATTCACCCAGAGCGTTGGGAGACATGAGGAAGAATACGGTGTTGCCGATGTTGTGGATCAGGGTTTCGTCAGCTTCCACACAGATATTCCAACGGGGGTTGGCATTAGTCTTCAGAGTATCCATGAAGGCAGCTACGTCAGCGCCGTCTTCCAGTTCAAAGATGTAACCAACGAATGCGATGGAACCCATCATGGGAGCAAACATCACGCCGGTCTTGAAGTCATAGATTTCAACATCAAAGCCGGAAAGGAAGCCGGGTTCTACAGGAACGGTACCGCCCATGAATTCAATCACGGGGTTAGCAATAAGTTCATCAGCAATAGCCTGTGCACCCTTGGACATATCCATACCCTTGAATGCGCTCAGCAGAGTCTGACCCATGGTAGCGCCGGAAGTTGCGGGAGCATCCACAACAGGAGTATCGTTAACAGCGGGAGTATCGCTGCCCTGTTCGGGGTTCACAGCGGGGGTATCCATATCAGCGGGAGCATCCATGTCAGCGGGCTGATCAACATCGGGATCTGCAACAACGTCTTCACCGTTTTCTACTTCGGTGTCGCTCACTTCGGTATCGGTGGTGTCTTCAGCAGCAGTATCATCATTGCCGCAGGCAACGAGGCTCAGCACCATAACAAGAGCGAGGATCATAGCAAGAAACTTTTTCATTTGATTAACTCCTTATTAAATATAATCGTTTGTTTTATTCCTCAGCAAAAGAAACTGCCCAGCAGTTCTCCGCCGTATCATACGAAAGCACTACGGTAACAGATCCCGTTTCGGCATCCACCGTCAGTTCAAAAGTTTGTGCTGTGTCAAAGGCAGGCACCTGCCAGAGCACCAGCGCATCCCTATCTACGCGCCATTCGCTGCCGCGGCTGATGGGAGTAATATCTTCTTCTCCCTGCACCAGCAACTCGCCTTCACGGCAACTAAGCAGCGCACCCTCAGGGAATTCCACGTTCAGTTCCACCGTTACAGGGCCGATCTCTGCCATGCGGATCATACCCTGGGCTTCATCTGTCAACACCGCAGCATGGATGCCACTTTCAAGGCTTCCCTGCTCACGGGTCATGCTCCATGCGCCAACCATCAACACAAGGCATGCAGCCACAGCAGATAGCTGACGAGTCAGACGCAGTGTTTTTCTTTGATTTTTATTTTCCGCCGTTTTTGCGCTCTTCTGCGCCGCCATTACTTTTTCCTTCAGTTCCGAAGGCGCGGTGATGGATCGGTAAGCGCTTACGGCGCGCTCATCAAACATGCGTTACTTCCTTTCTAAATGAGTTTCCCTTTCAGTGCCTCTCTTCCGCGGGAAAGCCGCATTTTTACAGCGGACGCGGAAAGAGCCATCATTTTGCCGATCTCTTCTACGGAAAAGCCTTCCAGATAATGAAGGATCAGCACCATGCGGGTCTTTTCCTCCACATCTCCCAAAGCCTGCGCCAGTTCAAAGGCGGCTTCAGCAGCGCCGTGGTCTTTATCGGGAATAACTTCGGCAATATCGTCCAGCAAGAGATGGGTTCTTTGTTTTTGGCGGCGGATGAGGTCGCGGCACTGATTCACCGTTGTTTTGATGAGCCAGGCACGTTCATGTTCCTCACTTTGGAACACTGTAGCTGCATTCATATATTTCATAAACGCATCCTGCACAGCATCCTCCGCGTCCCCCGCGTTCTGCAGGTGGGTAAGAGCCACACGGTAAAGCATATCCGCATAAGCATCGTAGGCCCGTTCAATATCCGCTTTGATATGTCGGAAAAGGCTCATCTCTCACCCTCCTTCCTTAAAACGCATGAGAAACCCAAAAGGTCACATGTTTTTTCAAAATTTTTTAGATTTCTTTTTCCGCATGGAAAATCTCCCCGCAAGCAGGGCACTTGAATTCCGTGGCGGTGTTTTTATGGCGATACCGTGGGGCAAGCTTCTCTTTGCCGCAGGCAGGACAAATCACTTCTTTGCCGCGGATCAGCGCCCGCGCGGTTTCAAAGGTCAGATTCGTATTGCTCCCCATGCGCATACTCCCCTTATTTTACTATTTATTATTTTAACAGAATTGCGCATCTATCGCAAGAAAAAGGTCCGTTTTGCTCGCTGCGCAAAACGCACCTTTTTTAAATTTTTTCCTCCGTTTCAAAAGCCTCTCTCAGCTTCCCCAGTGCCTTTTTCTCAATTCGGGATACTGTTCGTTGCCATCATTGTAAACGATTTGCCCTGTTTTTTGCGCCGTTTGGAATCGGCGCAAACTATTGATATTACTGGATTTATCCCGCTTCGTTCAGTTGGCGGAAGCGGAATTTGATGTAGATCTGTTTGTCTTCTGATAGCTCCACACGCTTGATCAGACTGAACAACAGCTCCCGGTTGGTGGGAACGCCGTCCAGAAAACGCTGCACCAGCTCCTTTGCCCTGTCCTCTTTGGGGACGGGGTTCTCTTTTTCTCGCTCCAGCACCTTTACTTGTTCTTCCAGCTGTGCCCGGTCATCCTTGACTTTCAGATAGATACGTTGGAAGTCTACCTCGGACAGAATGCCGCTGAGCTTATCCATGTACATCTTATACAAGTTGACTGTTAGACTGTCGATCCGGTTTCTCAGGGATTGGATCTCCGCTTCTGCACTTGCCGCTTTGTCTGCTTCGGATACAGCGGCCTCAGCCATGGGCAGCAGTTCCACCGGATTCAGATAGGACTCGCAGACCTCCCGCACCTTGGCAAGAACGGCATCAGTTACCGTCTTTTCCTTGATGGAGTGACAGGTGCAGACACCAGCTTTGGTAAACCGCTGATAGGTGCGGCAGATGAGAAACAACCGTTCTTCGCCCGCTGCGTTCTTTCGATTGATAACTGCCATGGGATAACCGCACTCATGACAGAAGATCAGCCCCCGCAGCAGAAAGTCATAGGT
>JAZQUM010000020.1:0-9425 GCA_045631305.1 Oscillospiraceae bacterium
ATTTCCAATTACATTTATCAAAATATCTCTCATTTCGGGATAATCAAACAAATTAACAAGCGGAATCCAATTTATCCGAAACGGAAATACTTTTGCACTTTCATAAATAAGCGGTTGTATTTCTCCATTTACTTTAGAAAAAGGGAAAAAGGCAAAGCGAGCAACAACGACAACGCAGATATATACCAAAAGCAGTTGCAGTTCTCTTTTCCAATCTGCTCTCTTGGCTTTAATTGCACATATCACTCTTACCAAACACCAAATGATACTTATGAACACCACCATTGATGTGTATGATATTCGAATCATCTATCTGTTCTCCTTGTTGTCAAATTCTTATTTATCGTTCAGTTCACTTTATCATATTTTCCTGTTCGCATCAATGTTTGGTGAAATTGCCAGAGTTGAAATTCGTCAATCCAAAAGGTAAAACGCCCCTTCCCCCGCAAACCTTGACGAATCAAAAAACTAAGCGTATACTCTATTATGTATAATTATAAGAATAGGGTTACTATGCCCATTTGGGGTCTGTCGACAAAATCCGACAAAATTCCCCCGCAAAAAATAAAGGAAAAGAAGGTGGCGGCTTATGACCGTTCCCAATTACATATGGGTCCTGCTGGCATTACTGGGTGCAGCCACTTTGGGCTGCGCTGCCTACGCGGTGATCAAAACTCTGGAAACGCGGCGGCTTCGTTCCTCCGCCTTTACCGACCCCTCCACCGGGGCGCTGACGGAAGCAGGCTTCCGTGAAAGCGGCGCAAAGCTCCTTGCCGCCGATGGCAGCAGCTACACCCTGGTGGTCCTTTGTGTCCAGCGCTTTGCCACCATCCGCGCCACCTTCGGCCCTCACGAAGCCGAGCGCTTTATGGCCTATCTCCACACCGTGCTGCGCCGCAGCCTTTCCGTAAGCGAGATCTGCGGCCGCGTGGGTGCCGATCAGCTGGCCTTTTTCCTGAAAAACCGCAACGCTGATGAAGTCCGCGCCCGCCTTGGCCGCATGACGGAGGAGGCAGAAAAAGGCATCCGTGCCATCGGCGCGGAATACCCTTTGCAGCTTTCCTTCGGTGCCTGCCACAGTGAAACAGGCGAAACCGATGTAGCCACCCTTTTGGGGCGGGCGTCCCTTTCCCGCATGAACTCTCTGGCCGGCCAGCGCTATCATTTTTACGATGCCGCCCTTACCGACCGTCTTGCCCGTGAAGCTGAGATGGCCAAGGCCATCGATAAGGCCATGAATCTGGGAGAATTCGTTCTCTTCTACCAGCCCAAAGTCCGCCTGCGGGATGGCCGCGTTATGGGTGCCGAAGCCCTGGTCCGCTGGAGACACCCGCAGAAGGGTCTCCTCTCTCCCGATATGTTTATGGCTACCGCCGAGCGCTACCAGAAGCTCAAGGCCATTGACCGCTTTGCCATTACCGCCGTGTGCCGCGCCCTTTCCCGCTGGGAAAAGCAGGGCCGGGAACTTTGCCCCATCATGGTGAATCTCTCCGCTTTCAACATGGAAGACCCCGACTTTGTGGACGAGTGCTGCGCCATCTGCCGCTCCTTCGGCGTCAAGCCCGAGAGCATCGGCTTTGAAATTGCAGAAGGCGTGCTGCTGCAGGATCCTGCCCGTGCCACCGCTTTTACCCGCCGTCTCCGTGCCAAGGGTTTCCGCTTCGCGGTGGATGAATTCGGTGCGGATGCTTCCGCGCTGCGTCTTCTCAGCGACCTGCGTCCCGACGAAGTGAAGCTCAGCGGCGCCTTCTTCGCCGGCGAATCCGACACCCGCGACGGCCGCTTTATGCTGGAAAATCTGCTGCGCCTTTGCGCACAGCTCCATGTAGCCAGCGTGGCGCAGGGCGTGGACTCCGCCGCCCAGGCAGAATACCTTATGGATGCCGCCTGCGACACGGTGCAGGGCTTCGCCTTCTTCAAACCCATGGCTTTGGAGCGTTTTGAAACCGAAGTGTTCCACGGCTCGGCGCTGCGCCTTGTAGATCTTCCCCGGGAAGAGAAAAAGCGCCCCGGCCGCATCGGCGGCGAAACTGCCAACGCTCCCATCGTGCATTTTGCTTATCTCTCTCAGGAAGACCGGGTGGAATTCGACACCGCCTTTTCTCCCATTCTCTCCGGTGCCACCCAGATCGACGATGCCCGCGCTCTCTTCCGCACCAGCGAACTGATCCACGAAAATGACCGCGCAGATTTCCTGCTGCTGTTGGATCGCGCGCTGAAGGAAAAGGGCTGGCTGGAAAGCACCATCCGTTTCTATACCAATAACTCCGGTTATGAGTGGCTGCAGCTGCGGCTCCACTGTGCCGATCAGCGCAGCGGCGTGGTCAGCGGCACCATGGTGAACGTGGCCGGCTGGATCGGCGAAGTGGACCGCTGGAAGGAAAAGGCCACCCGCGACGCCCTCACGGGTCTTTTCAACCGCGAGCATTTCGAGCGCACCCTCCGCGCAGGCGTGGAAAGCAGCGCCCTCACCTCTGCCGCTCTGGTCTTTATCGACGTGGACGATTTCAAAAACGTCAACGACTCTTACGGTCATATGTTTGGCGACGACGTGCTCTGCTATGTGGCTAAGCGCATTCTGGGCACCTTCCGCCACAGCGATATCTGCGCCCGCTACGGCGGCGACGAATTCGTCATCTTCGCCCCCGGCATCACCCCCGAGGTGCTGCAGCAGCGCCTTGAAGCCCTTTGCAGCGCTTTCTCCTTCCCCTACCGCAACGGCGATATCGAGTGCAAGGTGTCCATCAGCGCAGGCGGCGCCATGTTCCCCGCCGACGGTGCGGACTACACCTCCCTGCTGGACCGTGCCGACAGCGCCCTTTACGAAGCCAAGAATGCCGGCAAGGACCGCTATATGCTTTACGAAAAGGGCATGGAGAACAACGCCTCCAACCGCCGCCGGGAAGAAGGCTGACTTCACCCAAGGTTTTACCTGAGGGGCAGCAGCCTCTTCACCATTCACTTTTCTCCACACAAGGAGACCGTCATGATCCAACTCTGCATGGCCCTTTTGGGTTTCGCCCTCCTCTTTTTGGGGGATTACAATTCCATCAAGTGGAAATGCGGCATTTTGCGCCCCGCCTTCTTTGGGGGCTTCGGGCTGATTGCCGCCGCCGTCATCACGGACCTTTCCCTGGCCTTTTATGAGGGGGCTGTGCGGAATTTCGACTTCGTCTTGCTGGGTCTCGGGTTTTTCTTCCTCTGCTGTCTTCTCTACACGCTCTTTTTCGCCATCCCCTTTTATGAGAGCTATGTGGATGAGCAGAAAGAGCGGAAAACCTACCGCGGCGGATTGTACGGGCTGTGCCGCCACAGCGGCGTGTGGTTCTTTTTCTTCTGCATGGTGTGTTTTGGCGTGGCCGCTTTGCCCACACCCTTCCTTTACCGCGGCCTTTTCTACACCGCGCTGAACATCATCTATTCGTATTTTCAGGATAAATTCATCTTCCCCAAAGTCTTCACCGACCACGGGGACTACTGTGGGGAAGTGCCCTTTTTGATCCCCACAAGCCAATCTCTGTGTCGCTTTCTTCACCGCGGCACTAAGGAGGAATGAGCGTGAGATTTCAGGAAAAACTTCATGAATATTCCAAGGCAGAGATCTGGGAGGAATACTGCGGTTTTCTGACCCAGACCACCGAGGAGTTCATGTCCATCCAGAAGCGCCTTTTGGTGGAGCAGATGGAACTTTGGTGCGCCAGCCCTCTGGGGCAGAGCATCCTCAAGGGGCAGAAGCCCCACACCATTGAGGAATTCCGCACCATGGTGCCTCTCACCACCTATGAGGACTATGCCCCCACCCTGCTTTCCAAGCAGGTAAAGACCCTGCCCGGTCAGCCCGTTCTCTGGGTCAAGACCAGCTGGGAAGGCGGCGTGCACCCCATCAAGGTGGCACCCTATACCAAGGCCATGCTGGATACCTTCAAGCATAACGTTATGAGCTGTCTTATCCTTGCCACCTCACGCCGCAAGGGTGATTTTGACATCTCCGTTACCGACCATATGCTCTATGCCCTTGCCCCGCTGCCTTATGTAACGGGTCTTTTGCCCCTGCTCTTTAACGATGAGATCGATATCGAGTTCCTGCCCGCCGTGAAGGACGCGGTGAACATGAGCTTCAAAGAGCGCAACGTGCAGGGCTTCCGCCTTGGCATGAAGAAGGGCATTGAATATTTCTTCGGCCTTGGCAGCGTTCTTTACTATGTGTCCCAGAGCGTCACCGCCATGACGGGTAAGAGCAAGAATAAGTCCCTGCGCGAAAAGCTCTCCTCCGTCTCCCCCCAGATGCTGCTGCGTCTTATGGCCGCCAAGAAGGCCTGCCGCAAGGAAAACCGTGAGCTGCTGCCCAAGGACCTCTTCCGTTTGAAGGGCTTCATGTGCGCCGGCACGGATAACAACTGCTATAAGGAAGACCTTGAAAAGATGTGGGGCATCGCTCCCATGGAAATTTTCGCAGGCACCGAACCCACCTGCATCGGCTGCGAGACCTGGAGCCGCGAGGGTGTATACTTCTTCCCCGACGCCTGCTTCTATGAATTCATCCCCGAAGATGAAATGCTGAAAAACGCGGAAGACGCCGACTACCAGCCCCGCACCGTTTTGTGGGACGAGGTGGTCCCCGGCGGCATTTATGAACTGGTGCTCACCGTGTTCAAGGGCGGCGCCTTTGCCCGCTACCGCGTAGGCGACGTGTTCCGCTGCACCGGCATCGGCTCCCAGAGCGAGGGCAACACCATCCCCCGCTTCCAGTATATTGACCGCGTGCCCTCCGTCATCGATATTGCAGGCTTTACCCGCATCACCGAAAAGAGCATCGACCAGGCGGTGGAACTCTCGCGGCTTCCCATCGAGGCGTGGACGGCCAAGAAAGAATTCACGGAAACCAACCGCCCCTACCTCCACCTCTATGTGGAACTGCAGCGCTCCAACCTCATCAACAGCGCCGTTTCCATCCGCATCCTGCAGGATCAGCTGGGCATTTATTTCCGTTATCTGGATCAGGACTATGAAGATCTCAAGAAGATCCTTGGGGTAGACCCCCTGAAGATCACGCTGCTCAAATGCGGCACCTTCGCCGCCTATGAGCGCAAGTACGGCGCACCCATCCGCCGCATGAACCCTGAAAGCTGCGAGGTCAATGACCTTGTTCAGTGCCATCAGGTGGATACTTTAGCGAGAGGAGGCGGCATCAATGACTGGATCTAACGCCATCTCCATTATCGCCATTTTCTGCTACTTCTTCCTGCTGGCCACCTTTGCCGGCGCCAAGGAAAAGAGCAAGGTGATCCGCTCTTTCATGCAGCTCATCGCCATTATGATCCTTTGGGTGGGCGGCTCTTTCGCCATGCGCGCCCAGCTCTGGCCCTCTGTCAACTTCTGGCACCATGTGTCCGTTGGCGGCATGTGTCTTCTGGCGGCGGGGTATTTCCACTTTGTACTGGACTTCCTGGAAGAGAAAAACGGTCACGGCCGCTGGTTCTGGATACTTTTCCACCTGGCCCTCTTCGTTTTTGACTGCTTCACCTGCTTCTTTATCCCCGAACCCGTGCTGCAGACGGATGCTTTGGGCAAGGTGCAGTTTATCTACACCTATGATTGGCCCATCTACCTGCTCTTCACCTTCGTGCTGCTGCCCGTGGTGCAAATGGGGCTTATTATCTACCGTCACTGCAAGGGTAACCACATCGCCTACCAGCAGCTCAAGCCCATCATTGTGGGCATTCTTGTAATGCTGCTGGGCCACGCAGCGGCAACGCTGCCCATGTTTGCAGGCTTCCCTCTGGATATCGTCTCCGGCGTTGCCAACACGGTGTTCATTTTCTACGCTCTCTATCAGAAGAGTCTTTTCCGCATCACCCTTCTGCTCAGCCGTCTGAACTATCTATTGATCAGTCTCGGTCTTTGCGGCTTCACTCTCTACCATGTTTCCGACGTGCTGGTAAACTGGATGCAGCGGGCGCTGCACCTGGGCTATACCGGCGCTGTCATCGGCTGCGTAGCTGTATTTGTGCTGCTGGTGCTGGTGCTTTATGCTGTGATCGCCGCAGTATTCAGCTTCACCTTTGCCCGCCGCGAACAGGCGCGTCAGGCTACCATTGACCGCTTCGGCGAAGACATCAACCACATGCTCTCCGTTTCTGCCATTTTGCAGAACCTGACGGAAGTAATTCAGGATGTGGCCGGGGTGGAACGCATGCTGATCCTCATGCGGCAGGACGACGGGGATTACCGTGTGGAACACACCACCAATCCTCTGGAAGAAAAGAGCTATTACCTCACCCCTGACCATCCTCTCCTGACCTATATGGACAAGCAGGATGGCTGCGTCAGCCTTGAAAACTTCACCCGCTCCACGGTATACCGCTGCATGTGGGAAAAGGAAAAGGATATGCTCGCCGCCATGCGGGCAGACTCCATCATTCCCCTGCGCACCGAGGGTGATCTCATCGGCCTTATTTTGCTGACAGCGGAGAAGAAGAGTTCTCTGCGCCGCCAGCTGGATCTTTCCACCGCAGAAAAGGTGGCAGGCCTTTGCGCCACCGCCGTGAAGAACGCTTATGTTTATGAGCACGCCATTGAAGAGGCCCGCACCGACGAGCTGACGGGTCTTGTAAACCGCAAGTTCTTCTTCGAACTGCTGGATCAGGAATTTGACACCTATCAGGATACGGCCCTTTCCCTCTGCCTTTTGAATATCGACGATTTCAAGGCCTATAACCAGATGTACGGCACCGTGGAAGGCGACATCGCGCTCCAGCGCGTGGCAGGCCTGCTGCGCAGCGGGCTCAACGATGCCTGCCATGCAGCCCGCATCGGCGGCAAGGAATTCGCCCTGATCCTGCCGGGTTATGACATTTATTCCGCCAAACTTCTGACGGAAAATCTGGTGGGCGAGATCAGCCTTATCAACGGCCGCGGCGGCAGCCGGCAGGCGCGGACGGGTTCTGCCGGTATCTGCGCCGCACCCTACATGGCTTCCACCGCCCGCGAGCTTTTTGCCAACGCGGAAACGGCGGTCTACACTGTCAAGCGCAGCGGTAAAAACGCCGTGCAGATCTATTCTTCCGAGATCTATCATCAGGAAGTTCCCCAGTTCAAGTATCGCAGCGGTTACGGTGAAAACGCATCCACCATCTATGCCCTCACCGCCGCCATCGACGCCAAGGACCACTACACCTTCCAGCACTCCCAGAACGTGGCGTACTACGCAGGGGAACTTGGCAAGGCTGCAGGGCTGGATAATGACCTTGTGGAAATCGTGAAAGAGGCAGGCCTCCTGCACGACATCGGCAAGATCGGCATCCGTGAAGACATTCTCAATAAACCCGGCAAGCTCACCATGGAAGAGTATGAGATCATGAAGGGCCACGTGGAAAACGCGGTGAATATCATCCGCTATCTCCCCTCTCTGGACTATGTGATCCCCACCGTGCTCTCCCACCACGAGCGCTACGATGGCCGCGGCTATCCCCGCCGCCTTGCCGGCGAAGAGATCCCCATTATGGCCCGCATCCTTTGCATCGCCGACGCTTTCGACGCTATGACCAGCGAGCGAAGCTACAAAAAGGCCCTTTCCAAGGAAGAATCCATGGCCCTTTTGCAGGAAGAAGCCGGCAAGCAGCTTGACCCCAAGCTGGTGCTGATTTTCCTGGAACTGGTGGAAAACGACCGCATCGAGATCCGCGGCCAGAACCCCGGCCCGGTTGCCGACCACCCGGAAGGCCAGATGAGCATTCTGTAAAACAAAAAGAAGACCACCCACAAGGCGGTCTTCTTTTTTTGCCCAAAACTCAATGCCTTTTGTAATCAAAGGCCAACATTTCACAAATTGTAATCAAAAAAAGAGAGAGTCGAAAGACTCTCTCTTTTTTTGCATATCTTATTCTTCGATAGCCATGGGGATCTTGGAAACCACTTCTGCGCAGCGGGGGCAGAGGCCGGTTTCAGCATGAGCAGCTTCGGAGTGCTTCCAGCAGCGGGGGCACTTCACGCCCTTGGCTTCGCTTACCAGCACGCGAACGCCTGCGATGGGAGTTTCAGCAGCTTCAGCGTAGAGGGCAGCATCGCTGGACACTTCCACGTCGGATACGATGAAGAGGTCAGCCCACTTGTCAGCAAACTTTGCTTCCAGAGCGGAGAGGTTATCTTCGCCTTCGCCCTTGACGAGAACCACGTGTGCTTCCAGCGCCTTACCGATCTTCTTTTCAGCGCGGGCAGCTTCCAGAGCAGCGTTCACGCCGGTGCGCAGCTGGATGAGGCTTGCCCAGCTGACGCAATCGCCCAGATCGTATTCAGCGAAGGGCTTGTTCATTTCGTTGAAGAGGATGTTGCGTTCATCGTCGCCCTTGCGGTGAGGCATAGCCAGCCAGATTTCGTCGCAGGTGAAGCACAGGATGGGAGCAAACACCTTAGCCAGGGTATCCAGCACCAGGTAGAGCGCAGTCTGTGCGCTGCGGCGGGAAGCGGAATCAGCGCTGTCGCAGTAGAGGCGGTCCTTCACGATGTCCAGATAGAAGGAGGACAGGGTGGTAACGCAGAAATCGTTCACAGCGTGAGCGATGATGTGGAACTCATAGTTGTTGTAAGCTTCTGCAGCCTTTTCCATGAGGCGGTTGGTCTGGGTCAGCACCCAGCGATCCAGCGCTTCCATTTCAGCAGCGGGAGTCAGGTTTTCAGGATCGAAGTCCACCAGGTTATCCAGCATGAACTTGCAGGTGTTGCGGAACTTCAGGTAGTTCTGAGAGAGCTGCTTGAAGATGTTATCGGAGCAGCGAACGTCTACATGATAGTCAGCAGAGCCGGCCCACAGACGCAGCAGGTCTGCACCGTACTTGTTGATGACTTCAGCGGGGTCAACGCCGTTGCCAAGGCTCTTGTGCATAGCGCGGTCTTCGCCGTCAACGGTCCAGCCGTGGGTGAGGCATTCTTTGAAGGGAGCGCCCTGGCCCAGTGCGCCAACAGCAGTCAGCAGGGAGGACTGGAACCAGCCGCGGTACTGGTCGAGACCTTCAATGTACATATCAGCAGGCCAGAAGCCCTGATCGCGCTTCATGGAAGCGTAGTGGGTGGAACCGGAGTCGAACCAGCCGTCCAGAGTGTCTTCTTCCTTGGTGAAGGCTTCGCTCTTGCCGCAGTGGGGGCAGGAGAAGCCGGAAGGCAGAATGTCGGAAGCTTCCATTTCGAACCATGCGTTGGAACCCTTTTCGCCAAAGAGAGCGGAAACGGCAGCGATGGTCTCATCGGTGCAGATGGGCTTGCCGCAGTCTGCGCAGTAGAACACGGGGATGGGCAGACCCCAGCGGCGCTGACGGGAGATGCACCAGTCGTTGCGTTCGCGGATCATGGCCTTCATGCGGTCAATACCCCAACCGGGCAGCCAGCGCACTTCGTCGCAAGCGTCGCAAGCGGCATCCTTGAAAGCGTCA
>JAZQUM010000021.1:0-2251 GCA_045631305.1 Oscillospiraceae bacterium
TCCCCCTATGTACATGCCTCAGAACTGCAACCTGGACGATGTAGCCCACATCAAGAAATTTGTGGACATCCCCGTGGTTTGCGCAGGCCGCATGGAACCCGATGTCGGCGCTCAGGCTGGGGCCGATGGCCGCATCGACGCTATGGGTGTTGCCCGTCAGTTCCTGGCAGACGAAGCATGGATCACCAAGCTCATCGATAACCGTCTGGAAGATATTCGTCCCTGCATCTGCTGCCACAACGGCTGCTTCAACTTCTGCAAGCATAAGGGGCATGCTAACGATCAGGCACTCAGCGATACCCGCGGTCTTGCCCGCTGCGCCATCAATCCCGAAACCATGCAGTCCACCAAGTACTATATCCGTCCCTCCACCACCTCCAAGCACATCGCTGTCATCGGCGGCGGTATCGGCGGTATGGAAGCTGCCATCGTCTGCGCAAAGCGCGGCCACAAGGTGACCCTGTATGAAAAGAGCGGCGAACTGGGCGGTGTATTCCGCGCTGCAGCAGCTCCCTCCTTCAAAGAAAAGGACCGCGATCTCATCGCATGGTATAAGCGCGAAGTAGCCAAGCTTCCCATCGAAGTAAAGCTCAATACCGAAGTGACCGATGCCGCTTCCATCGATGCTCACGAAGTGATTATTGCCACCGGCGCCAAGGCAAACCGTCTCCCCGTCAAGGGCGGCGAACTGGGCATTCAGGCTGTTGATTTCCTTATGGGGGAAAAGACCGTGGGCGAAAATGTCACCATTATCGGCGGCGGTCTCACGGGCTGTGAAATCGCATACGAACTCTATCTGCAGGGCAAGAAGCCTACCATCGTGGAAATGAAGGAAGACCTCATCGCCGTTACCGGTGTCTGCCTTGCAAACTCCAGCTATCTGCGCGACTTCTTCGAAGCCAACAAGGTTCCCGTACATCTGGAAACCAAGCTGGACGAGATCCGCGAAGACGGTGTTACCGTCACCGACAAGAACGGTAAGAAATTTGACATTCCTTCCGACAGCGTCATCCTCTCCGTCGGTTACAAGAGCGCTCCCCTTGCCGCAAAGGGCAAGAAGTTCCATGTCATCGGCGATGCCAAGAAGGTGGGCAATCTGCGCACCGTCATCTGGCAGGCATGGGATGCAGCTATGAAGCTTTAAGAAAGGAGTCCCGCACATGATGGAACTTACCCGCCAGCAGCAGGCCATTCTGGACGGTGAAAAAGGCGAGACCATGGCCAAGGTCATGAAGACTCTCGTGCGCTACGGCGAAGTGTTCGGTGCCACCAAGATGGTGCCCGTTACCGGCAAGCACAATCACCTGGTCACCTCTTTCGGCCTCAAGGCTCTGGGCCCTGTGTATTCTTTGATGGACCAGCTCATCGAAGCAGGCGCCATCTCCCAGCAGACCTTCTCCGTTGACCCCCGCCCCGTAGACAAAAATGTCCCCAGCAATTTCCTGCAGAACTTCATTTTCAACAACTTCATGTATTCCAAGCAGGATTTCTATGAAGAGCAGCTGAAGAAGCTGGGTCTCATGGATGAAAACGCCTTCACCTGCGCCTGCTACATGGACGAAGTCGGCAACAAGCCCCAGAAGGGCGATGTTCTCAGCTGGGCAGAATCCTCTGCCGTTGTCTATGTCAACTCCGTTCTGGGTGCCCGCTGCAACCGCAACTCCGGTATTATGGATATTTTCGGTTCCGTAGCAGGCTATGTACCCTACTTTGGTCTTTTGACAGATGAAGGCCGCAAGGCAACCTGGATCATCGATATTCAGACCACCAAAAAGCCCGAAGCTCAGCTCCTTGGCTCCGCTATCGGCATGAAGGTAATGGAAGATGTTCCCTATATCAAGGGTCTTGATAAGTGGCTTGGCAGTGAACTGGACGATGCCGCCTGCACTTATCTCAAGGACTTCGGCGCAGCCACCGCATCCAACGGCGCCGTGGGTCTTTATCATGTGGAAAACCTGACTCCCGAAGCTGTAGAACTGGGCGAAAACCTCATCGCAGAAGGCGCCAAGACTTATGTGATCGACGATGCTGAGCTTCAGCGCGTATATGATAACTATCCCATCATCTGGAAGAACAAGGATGCCAAGCCCAAGCTCTGCTTCATGGGCTGCCCCCACATGAGTCTCCAGCAGCTGAAGGACTGGACCGATAAGGTAGAAGCCGCTTTGAAGGAAGCCGGCATCTCCAAGGTGCTGATCCCCACGGTCTTCACTGCCCCCAGCGCAGTGCTGAAGGAATTTGAAAAGACTCC
>JAZQUM010000022.1:0-60350 GCA_045631305.1 Oscillospiraceae bacterium
GCCATCATCTCCATCTTCCTCGGAGATGAGATCACCGGCATCATCAACTCCATCATCAATGATACCGAGTATCACGACCCCACCCGCAAGAAGCTGCAGATTGGCGTAGATATTCTCCCCTCCATCCCCCAGGATACCACCGACCGCAACCGCACCTCTCCCCTTCCATTTACCGGTAATAAGTTCGAGTTCCGTATGCCCGGCTCTTCCCAGTCTATCTCCAACCCCAACACTGTTCTCAACACCATCATGGCAGAAGAACTGTGCCAGTTTGCCGATATTCTGGAAAACGCAGATGATTTCCAGGCTGCTCTGGAAGACCTCCTGCGCAAGACCCTAACTGAGCATCAGCGCATCATCTTCGATGGCAACGGTTACGATAATTCCTGGGTAGAAGAAGCTGAAAGACGCGGTCTTGCCAATCTGAACTGCGCACCCAAGGCTATCGCCCACTATACGCTGGATAAGAATATCGAACTTTTCTCCAAGCACGGTATTCTCACCGCTGCAGAAATGTATGCCCGTCAGGAGATCCGTCAGGAAAACTATTGCAACGTCATCAGCATTGAAGGTACCACCCTCACCCATATGATCAAGCGCGATATCATTCCTGCCGTCAGCTCCTACATCAGTCATCTCTGCACCACCATTCTCAACAAGAAAAACGCCGTTTCCGGTATTTCCTGCTATGTGGAAGAATCCCTTGCCACCAATCTTTCTTCTCTCAACAGCGCACTCCTTACTTCCTGCAAGAAGCTGGAAACCGCTTTGGCAGAAGCCCCCAAGGACTATACAGATCTTTCCACCTCTGCTTATTATCACGACACCATCCTTCGTTTGATGGAAGAGTGCCGCGAATCTATCGATGCCATGGAATCCGTCACTTCCGACGAGTTCTGGCCCTATCCTACCTACCGCGACATTCTCTTCGGCAACTAATGAGAAAAAACGCGCTGTGCAAAAGCACAGCGCGTTTTCATTTAAAGAAGTCCTTTTTTCAGCATGTGGTATACACGCATGATAGATACCTGTGTCTTACTGTCGGGGATCTTACCTGCCATGATCTCTTCCACCAGGTCTTCGATCTTCACCAGTTCTACATCCAGAAATTCGTCCTCATCCAGATGGCGCTCACCGAAGGTAAGGTCGCGGGCAAGATAGATGTAGAGCACCTCATCGGTGTAAGCCGCAGCGGGATAAATGGTGCCAAGATATTTCCAATCCTTGGCGGTGATACCCGTTTCCTCCCACAGTTCGCGGCGGGCAGCAGCTTCGTGGTCTTCGCTTTTGCTGTCCAGCTTGCCGGCGGGGATCTCGGTGATCACAGAGTCTACAGGATAGCGGAACTGGCGCTCCACCACCACGCGGTTATCTTCCGTCAGCGCCACCATGCATACAGCGCCCACATGACGCATCACTTCCCGCAGCGCGGTGTGGCCGTTGGGCAGCGTCACCTGATCTTTGTAAACGTGAAGCACCTTCCCATCATAGATCATTTCGGAAGTCAGCTTCTTTTCCACAAGATTATTTTCCATTTTCATTACTCCTTTTTCTTTGCAGAGAGTGGATCAATACCAAAACAAGAAATACGCTTCCGGCATAGCCGAACAGCGGATAGATCACGCCGATCAAATCACCAAAGCCCACAAGGCTCCCGGCAAATAAGGCTGCACCACCCACCGCCGCCATAGGGCTGCGGTAATTTTTTGTCTTGGGGAAATGCAGTTCAAAATAAGTAAAGACCGCCACTAAAGTGGATAGCGCCGTGCCAAACATGGCAAAAAGCAGCAGCGCGCCGTAACAGTAGCCTCCCAGCGGAAAAAGTTCCAGCGCCGCGGAAAGCATAGGCAGCTCCTCTCCTACGGTTTGGGGCATCAGCAGCATGGCAAAAAGCACGCTCAAAGCGATCAGCAGCAGAAATACCGACCCGAGAGTCACGCCCTTTTCTGCTGTTCCCCGCTTTTCCACATAGCTGCCAACGGGCGAAAGAATGCCGATAGACCCAAAAAGATTGTAGCCTACAAAAGAGAGCGCGCTGAGAATCCAGGATCCCAGCAGCGGATTATCGCTGAGATTGGAAGTGGGCAAAGCAAAGCTGCCGCCATTTTGAATGGCAGCCACCACGGCAAAAAGCACCGTAGCTCCCACTAAAATAGGAACTGTCAGAGAGAAAGAAGCCACCATACCGGAAAGACCTTTTGCCGAAACCAGCATTACCACCAAAGTGAATGCGGCACAGCCAAGCCACACAGGAATGGGAAAAAGCTTACAAAGCAGCGCGCCTGCACCTGCCACCATAATCACAGCAACACCGAAAAGGCCCACAACCTCTAAAACAGCGCAGATGTTTCGAAGCCACGGCATCTCCCAAGGCACCACGATGCGGTCCATTTCCACGATGCCCGTTTTCTGCACAAGGCGGATCAATATCACAGAAAACACCATCATAAAGCTAAGAGCAAGCCCTAAGCCGAAAAGCCCCCTTAAGCCAAAGGCGCCAAAAAATTGCCAGAGTTCCTGCCCGGAAACATACCCCGCACCGAGAAAACACCCGGCGTAAGTCAAAGCCAAGCGCGGCACAGAAATCTTTTTCATCTTCCAGCTCCTTTCTTTTTGCTACTGCTCCATTCTATCACATCCGTCAAGCCCATCCCACACAGGGTTTTCTCTGGAAATGCAGAAATTTTATCCTTTTCTCCATTGCTTTTTTCACTTCCATTCCATATAATGGTGGTGTATGCTGTAAAAAAAGAGGTGTTTAACAAATGAGCAAAGTTTACATTCCCGAAGGTTACAAAACTCCCCTCTCTTCCTATGAAATGCAGAGAGCTATTGAGTTCATCAAGTCCAATTTCCAGGTGAATCTTTCCAATGCACTGAATCTGCGCCGTGTTTCCGCTCCCCTGTTTGTTGCGGAAAATTCCGGTCTGAATGATAACCTGAATGGCTTTGAGCGTCCTGTAAGCTTTGACATTCCCGACGTTGGCAACAACGCTCAGGTTGTTCATTCTCTGGCCAAGTGGAAGCGTCTTGCCCTCAAGCGCTATGAATTCCATGTAGGCATGGGCCTCTACACCGATATGAACGCTATCCGTCGCGATGAAGAAGTGGATAACATCCACTCCATCTACGTGGACCAGTGGGACTGGGAAAAGGTTATCTCCCGTGAAAACCGCACCGTGGAATACCTGAAGGAAACTGTTCGCAACATCGTTGGTGCCGTTTGCGAAACTTCCGAGGCGCTGAATGTTGCTTTCCCCAGCCTGCATGTGAAGCTGGACCGTGAAGTGTTCTTCATCACCACTCAGGAACTGGAAGATATGTATCCCGACCTCACCGCTAAGGAACGTGAAAATGCCATCTGCCGTGAACATCACACCGTGTTCCTCATGCAGATCGGCAAGACCCTTACTTCCGGCAAGAAGCATGACGGCCGCGCTCCCGACTATGATGACTGGGATCTCAACGGCGACATCCTGGTTTGGAACGAAGTTCTGGGCCATGCTTTTGAAATCTCCTCCATGGGTATCCGTGTTGACCGCGAAGCTCTGGACCGTCAGCTGACCATTTCCGGCTGCAACGATCGCCGTGAACTTCCCTTCCACAAGATGCTCCTTAACGATGAACTGCCTCTAGCCATCGGCGGCGGCATCGGTCAGTCCCGTCTGTGCATGCTGATGATCGGCACCTGCCACATCGGCGAAGTACAGGCTAGCCTTTGGGACGAAGCCACCCTCGCCAAGTGCGAAGAAGCAGGCGTTCGCATCCTGTAATTTTTAAACAAAAAACCTCCGTACTCTCGGTACGGAGGTTTTCTTATTTTTCTCAAAAGTAGTGATATTTGTTTCTCTTTGCTATGAGGAAAATCACCGTCAGCGAGCCTGCCATCACTTCTGCCACAATGATGGAGAGCCACACACCGTTGATGTCCCAAAGCAGCGGCAGCAGCAGTACCGCCGCAGCCTGAAATACCAGCGTGCGCAAAAAGGAGATCAGCGCAGAGGTAAGGCCATCGTTCAGGGCGGTAAAAAAGCCCGAACCGTAAATAGCAATGCCCATAAAAATGAAGGAAAGGCTGAAGATACGGAACCCCGATACGGTAAGCTCCATCAAGGCTGCATCGTAACCCACAAAGATTTTCGCCAAAGGTACCGCCAGCGCTTCCGCTACAACGATCATTCCCGCACCGCAAATCACGATCATCGTAAGGCTTTTCCGCAAAACGCCTTTAAGCTCAGCATGATTCTGCGCCCCGTCATGATAGCCGACAATGGGAGCCGTGCCAATGGAATAACCGATAAAGGTAGCAGAAAAGATAAAACTCACATACATCATCACGCCGTATGCCGCAACACCGTTCTGCCCCGCATAGGTCAAAAGCTGCAGATTATATAAAACGCCCACAATGCTCATGGAGACATTGCTCATAAATTCTGAAGACCCATTAACACAGGCTTTGACGATAGCCTTTCCATCGAAATAGGTCTTTCCCAGACGCAAAAGACTGTCGTTTTCCCGGAAGAAATAGAAAAGCGGGATCACACCGCCAACGATCTGGCTCATACCCGTGGCAACAGCTGCACCTGCAATTTTCCACTCCTGCGGCAGCGACAGTACCAATATCGCATCCAGCGCCATATTGGTGATACCCGAAATCAGCGACACCCAAAAACTTACATTGGGTTTTTCAGCCGTAATATAAAAGCTTTGGAAAACAAGCTGCAGCACAAAAAACGGCAAGGCAAACAAAATGATCCGCCCGTAAAGCACGCAGTTTTCCAAAAGCTCTCCTTCCGCACCAAGCCGCACGGATAAGGGACGAATAAAAATCATACCCAGAATCGCCAGCGCAACACCCAGGCCAAAAGCAACATAGACGAAAAGTGCAAAGTATTTATTTGCCCTTTCCATGTCCCCTTCGCCCATGGTCTTTGCCACAATGGCGCTGCCGCCTGTACCGAACATAAAGCCCACTGTAGAGAGAATGATCAAAACGGGCATGATGAGGTTAATGGCGGCAAAGGGTGTCTTCCCCGCAAAATTAGAAACGAAGAACCCATCCACCACACCGTAGATGGAGGTAAAGACCATCATGGCCATGGAGGGCAGCGTAAAGCGCAGCAAGCGCCCATAAGTAAAGTGGTCGGAAAGCTGAATTCTCATACTTCCCTCCCAAACCAGCGCATAGCAAAGTCCGCCACCGCAGAAGCCATCTCTTTCACGCTCCAGTGGCTGGTATTCACCGTCAGGTGGTAATTCTCGGAATCGCCCCAATCGCTGCCAGAAAGGATGGCACGGGCCTGAGAGCGCATTTTATCCACCTGCTTCATTTTGCGGGCCAGTTCTTTTTCCGTCAGGTTTTCTTTTTCGGCAGCGCGCTCCATACAGCGATAAAGCTTAGCCTCCATTTCCGCACAAACGAAAATATTAAAGGGCTTGAAATCTTCCAGGATCACATCTGCGTTGCGGCCCACAATGATACAGTCTTTTCCCAAAGAGGCGATCTTTTCGATGACCTTCTTCTGCTCCAGCAACCGCTGCACCAGCCCGCTCTGGGCATAGGCTGAGGAGTTCAGCGTGGCACGGAAGGTAAAGGGATATTGCTTCCACTCATGATTGCCAAAAGCCTTTTCCACATGGTCCGCGTCTTCTCTGCTGCGCTTTGCCATTTCGGCAATGATTTCGCCATCGTAATAGTCAAAGTGCAGAAGATCGGCAAGGCGCTTTCCCAACTCGCGGCCGCCGCTGCCAAACTCACGGCTTATGGTAATAATCTTCATAAAACCGCATCCTTTCCTAACCAAAATGGGCCGCAGGAAATTTCCTGCGGCTCATATTTTTATTTTGCTTCTTCTCTGGGGCCGGGGCGAAAAGCCTGCTCCAGCACTTCAAGAGAAAGCTGACCTGCGGAAAGCTCCGTCAGCCGCGCAGAAAATGCTTCCACCTTTTCTGCAGGGAAAAGCACCGTCAGCACGATATCTGCCTGATAATCGGTTTCTTCCACCACACCGTCAAAGGCGGCGATCTCCAGCTTCATCCTCTCATAAAGCGAATAGGAGCAAGGGATCAGCACCTTCGCCCAAAGGCTCATGCGACTCACACCAGAGGCATTCAGCGCATCCTTGGCGCCCTTGGCATAAGCACGGGTCAAACCGCCTGCACCCAAAAGGATGCCGCCGAAATACCGCGTCACCACACAGCAGGCATTGAAAACCCCCTCACGCTGGAA
Organism: Oscillospiraceae bacterium; assembly: GCA_045631305.1. GTDB lineage: Bacteria > Bacillota > Clostridia > Oscillospirales > Oscillospiraceae > JAZQUM01. The sequence goes on from JAZQUM010000022.1 coordinate 6,230, forward strand.
CACATTCAGCATAGGCTGACCAGCCGTTCCCTGAGGCTCGCCATCGTCACTGTAGCGCAGGATGTTACCGTCCTTCAAAAGGTAGCACCAGCAGTGATGGCGCGCATCATGAAACTCCGCCTTAGTGCGGCGGATATGCTCCTGTGCCTCCGCTTCCGTTTCCACCCGCCAGCAGCGGCTGATAAAACGGGAGCGCTTTTCGGTAAATTCACTTTCTGCATCCTCAAAGGGAATCAGATATTCTTCCATACTCAATCTTCCCAATCCTCTTTCGGAGGCTTCCAGCCCTCGATGTAATCTTTCAGCATACCCAGCACACGGGGCACACAAACTGCCACAATATCAATGCATTCGCCGTATTCCACGCTTTCCACCTTCGCCTCGCGGTAAAGCATATCAAGATAGGAGCTCTTGTCATAAGGCAGATGGATGGTAACTCTGCGGTTGCCCTTATCCAGCTTTGCATCGATGGCAGCAAGGAGTCGGTCCACCCCTTCGCCGCTCTTGGCAGAAATGGAAACAATATCTTCCCCGTGGGGCAGGATATCGCCCACCACAAGGTCAGACTTGTTGAAAACATTGATGCGGGGCAAATGATCAGCCCCAAGCTCGTGAATCAGATTTTCCACGATCTCCATCTGCTGCATCCACTCAGGGTTGGATACGTCCACCACGTGCAGCAGAAGATCTGCATATTCCAGCTCTTCCAGAGTTGCCTTAAAGGCTTCCACCAGCTGATGGGGAAGCTTGCGGATAAAACCAACGGTGTCGGAGATCACCACGTCCAGCGTGTCACTTACGGTGAGCAGACGGCTGGTGGTATCCAGAGTGTCAAAAAGGCGGTTATTGGCGGGAATATCCGCGCCTGTAAGGTAGTTCAAAAGCGTGGATTTGCCCGCATTGGTATAGCCCACGATAGCCACCACGGGGATCTCATTTTTCATGCGGCGCTCACGCTGGGTACCGCGCACGCGGCGCACTTCTTCTAGTTCTTCTTTCAGCTTGGTGATCTTGCGATGGATATGGCGGCGGTCGGTTTCCAGCTGGGTTTCACCGGGGCCACGGCTGCCGATGGGACCCTTACCGCTGGTACCTGCCTGACGCTCAAGATGCGTCCACATACCGATCAGGCGGGGCAACAGATATTCATACTGAGCCAGTTCCACCTGCAGGCGGCCTTCCTTGGTCTTGGCGCGCTGGGCAAAAATGTCCAGGATCAGACCGCTGCGGTCCAGCACCTGCACGCCCATAAGTTCGGAAAGCACGCGCATCTGGGAGGGCGAAAGAGTATTGTCAAAAATAACCATGGTAGCCTTGTTGCTTTCCACAAAAAGGCGCACCTCTTCCACCTTACCCTCGCCGATAAAGGTGCGGGGATCGGGCTTATCCTTATTCTGCAGAACGCTGCAAATCGCTTCGCCGCCTGCGGTTTCCACCAGCGCGGCCAGTTCTTCCAGACTGCTTTCGTCTGCATTTTCGCTGCGGTCAAGGCAGGATGCGTTCAACCCCACCAATACGGCACGGTCCCGCTTCTCTGCTTCTTTTTCCAAAATATCCATAGAACCTCGCTTTTAGAAAAGTGTGATCTGACTGGTCTCTGCCATACCGGCAAAGGCGCCCAGTCCCTTCAGCTGCTCAATATGGGTTTTAGAGAGCTTGGAGCAGCACATGGAAAATTCTTCAATGGAGATAAAATGCTTGCCCTTGCGCTTTTCCACCGTGTCAAACGCAGCGGATTCACCAAGGCCATGCACCGAGGTAAAGGGCGGCAGAAGACCATTTTCCACGATCTTGAAATCCACCGCTTCAGACTCGTAAATGTTGATAGGTTCAAAGTGGAAACCACGGCGATAGAACTCATAGCACACTTCCAGCGTGACCAGCATGTTCTGTTCCACAGCGGTAGCGTCCTTATTGTTTTCGATCTCGTGGATCTTCTTTTTCACCGCATCGATGCCGGCGCAGCAGAATTCCGCATCAAATGCCTTAGCGCGAATGCTGAAATAAGTGGCATAAAACGCCAAAGGATGATGTACCTTGAACCACGCAATGCGAAATGCCATCATAACATAGGCAACGGCATGGGCCTTGGGGAACAAGTAACCGATCTTGGCAAGGGAATCAATGTACCACTCAGGCACATCGTGTTCCCGCATGGCCTCTACCCAACCTTCATCAAAGCCGCCCTTTTTCACCTTGCCCTTACGGACCTTTTCCATGATCTTGAAAGACATCTTGGGATCAAGGCCCTTGGCGATGAGATAAAGCATGATGTCGTCTCGGCAGCCTACAGTCTGCAGTACGGAAGCCGTGCCGCTGATAATAAGGTCACGGGCATTGCCGATCCACACGTCGGTACCGTGGGAGAAGCCTGAAAGACGGACAAGGGTATTGAAGTCCTTGGGCTGGGTATCCACCAGCATGGCACGGGTAAAACGGGTGTTGAACTCAGGAATGGCCACAGCGCCCGTGGGGCCAAGCAGTTCATCATTTTCAAAACCAAGCACCTTGGAAGATGTGAAGATACTCATGGTATCAGGGTCATCCAGCGGGATCTCGCGGGCATTGACCCCCGTAAGGTCTTCCATCATGCGGATCATGGAGGGGTCATCGTGACCCAGCATATCCAGCTTCAGGAGGTTATCTTCCATGCAGTGGTATTCGAAATGGGTAGTAACGGTGTCTGCCTCAGCATCGTCTGCAGGGTGCTGCACCGCGGTAAAATCTTCAATATCCAGATCGTCAGGCACTACTACCAGACCACCGGGATGCTGCCCCGTGGTGCGGCGCACGCCTACGCAGCCAAGCGTCAGACGGTTGATCTCGGCAGAGCCTGCCGTCATCTCGTTTTCATCCACATACTTGCGCACGAAACCGTAAGCCGTTTTTTCCGCAAGGGTACCGATGGTACCTGCACGGAACACCTGCGTCTCACCGAACATTTCAATGGCGTGGCGATGGGCTCGGCCCTGATACATACCGGAGAAGTTCAGGTCGATATCGGGCACCTTACCGCCGCCGTAACCGAGGAAGGTTTCAAAGGGAATGTCGAAGCCTTCCTTTACAAATTTGGTACCACATTCGGGGCAGTTTTTATCGGGCATATCCGCACCGCAGCCGTAAGACTGGTCAAGGATAAACTCCGCATGCTTGCAGTTGGGACAGCGATAATGGGGCGGCAGAGAGTTTACCTCCGTGATGCCCGACATAAAGGCCACCAGCGAGGAACCTACACTGCCTCGGGAGCCTACCAGATAGCCGCACTCAAGGCTGCGCTGCACCAGCTTCTGCGCCGTCATGTAAACTACGTCGTATTTGCCCAGAATACCGCCCAGTTCCACGTTCAGTCGGTCCACGATCAGCTGGTTGGGATTATCGCCATAGAGTTCCCGCACTTTGCCCCAAACCAGGTCACTGAGTTCCTGCTCGGAATTTTCCAGACGAGGCGGGAATAGTTTGCCACCGGGCAGAAGTTCGATCACTTCCACCTGATCGGCAATATCTCTGGGGTTCTTGATGACCACTTCGTAAGCCTTTTCTTCCCCCAGATAGCTGAATTCTTCCAGCATTTCATCGGTGGTCTTGAAATAAATGGGCAGCGGCGCGTTGGCATCGGCAAATTTCTTGGAAGCCAGCAGAATGTGGCGGTAGACCTCATCCTCAGGCTCACGGAAATGCACGTCACCTGTTGCGCAGACGGGCTTACCCAGTTCTTCGCCCAGACGCACGATGGTGCGGTTGAAATCACGCAGCTCTTCTTCAGAGCTGACCACACCGTCACGCAGCATAAACATATTGTTGCAGATGGGCTGGATCTCCAGATAATCATAGAAGGAGGCGATGCGCTTGAGCTCATCCCAACCTTTATGATCCTTCACCGCGTGGAAGAGTTCACCCGCTTCACAAGCAGAACCGATGATAAGACCCTCGCGGTGCTTGATCAGCTCCGTTTTGGGAATAGTGGGTACGCGCTTAAAATACTTCAGGTTGGAAAGACTTACCAACTGATAGAGATTTTTAAGGCCCATCTTGTTTTTGGCAATCAGGATAATGTGCTTGGGGAAGCGGTTGGTCTTGCTGCCTGCAGGACGAAGCTTCAGCATTTCCTCGTTGATGCTCTGCACATCGTTGATACCGCGCTCACGAAGCATCTTCCAGAAAGGCACCAGCATATAGGCAACGGTAGCCGCATCATCGCTGGCGCGATGATGGTTAAAGGCAGGAAGCTCCAGATGCTCTGCCACGATATCCAGCTTGTATTTGCCAAGATCCGGCAGGAGGTTCTGCGCAAGGATCAAAGAGTCGATGTAAGTGGGATCGAAATCCAGGCCTGTCTTTTCGCACCACTCGCGGATAAAGCTGATGTCAAAATCCGCATTATGGGCAGCCAAAGGACGGCCATCCACGAAATCAAGGAAGGCCTGCAGCGCTTCTTTAGGCTGAGGGGCATCTTTGAGCATCTCATCGGTGATGCCCGTAAGACCGATATTTTCAGGCGTCAAACGGCGGTTGGGGTTCACAAAGGTCTGGAATCGCTCCTTCACTTCCCCGTTTTTCAAAACCACCGCACCGATTTCGGTAATGGCTTCTTTCTTGACGCTAAGGCCGCTGGTTTCAATATCGAAACAGACGATCTCGTCATCAAGGTCTATGTTCTTCGCGCCATGAACCGCCACTCTGTCATCCAGATTGTTGACAAAATAGCCTTCCATGCCGTAAAGGATTTTTATTTTACCCCCATTGGCGCTCCATGCATCAGGGAATGCCTGGCACACACCGTGGTCGGTAATTGCAATGGCGGGATGACCCCACTTGGTTGCCTGCGCGATAACTTCCTTGGTGTTGGTCAGCGCATCCATGCTGGCCATCTGAGTATGAAGATGCAGCTCCACGCGCTTTTCCGCCGCCGTATCCATACGCTCGGTATGGGTAATTTTATTGATGTGATCGGGATCCAGATAGGGCTCGTTGTCGCGGTTCAGCTTTACAAGGCCCTGCACTCTTACCCACATACCGGGCTTGAGCTTATCCTGAATTTTTTCCGCATCCTTGGTCTCCATGTACTTCTTCACAGAAACAGAACTGGTATAGTCCGTCATATCAAAGGACAAACACCAGGAACCGGGACGGCGGGTCTCATAGCATTCGTAAGCAAAGATCTTGCCTTCCACCGCGGCACGGCGTAGCTTGGGGCTGATCTCCGTCATGGGCACGCTCTTCATCTTGATCTCAGCGCCCATGATCACATCTGCAGAACCACTCTCCCCTTTTCCGCCCTTTTCGCTTTTCTCAGCTTTGGGCGCTTCAGGAATGACCTGCGCTTCCTGCAGATGGCTTGCCACGATCTTCACCATAGAAAACCCGTAAACATTGGCAACGGATTCCTGCAGCACCTGTACCTCAACGTCAGAAAGGGGCAGCACGGTGGTCAGTTCCAAAATGATGCTGCGCTTTTGCTGATCCATAGATGCGCCCGTAAGGTAGGCATCCTGCAGCCGCACCCGCAGTTCACGGGGCGGATCAAAATCAGCGAACATATTAAAAAATGGTATCTTCTGTGCCATTTTCTCTATCCAATCTCTTTAGAGTTTTTCAATTTCCTTCATGAGTGCCTCTACAAGCTGCTCCTGAGGAACCTTGTAAAGGATCTTTCCCTTACGGAAGATCAAACCTTCCTTCTCGCCGCCCGCAATACCGATGTCGGCAGCGGCAGCCTCACCGGGCCCGTTGACTACGCAGCCCATCACCGCAACGGTGATCTTCTTGTCACAATTCGCGAGACGGCGTTCCACTTCTTCTGCAATGGGGATCATATCATACTTGGTACGTCCGCAAGTGGGACAAGATACCAGATTCACACCGCTGGAACGAATGCCTGCAGCCTGCAGGATCTTCTTTGCAGCATAGATCTCTTCCACAGGATCTGCCGTGAGAGAAACGCGCATGGTGTCACCCACGCCTTCGCAAAGAAGGCCGCCGATGCCAATGGCGGATTTCACAAGACCCATGCCGGGCGTTCCCGCTTCCGTCACACCCAGGTGCAGGGGGAACTGGGTTTCCTTTGCAAGAATACGGTACGCTGCCATGTTGATAGGCACATTGGTGCTTTTTACGGAAATGCAGATATCATCATAATCAAAGCGGTGCAGCAGCTTCACATGGCCAAGGGCACTCTCTACCAGCGCCTCGGGCGTAACGCGGCCGTATTTTGCCAACAGCTCTTTTTCAAGGGAACCGCCGTTAACGCCAATACGGATGGGAATATTGCACTTGCGGCAGGCATCCACCACTGCTTTCACTTTCTCTTCCCCGCCGATATTTCCCGGGTTAATGCGGATCTTATCCACACCGCGCTCTGCAGCTTCCACAGCAAGGCAATAGTCAAAATGGATATCCGCCACCAGCGGGATGGAGATCTGCTCCTTGATAGACGAAACAGCCTTGGCAGCTTCCATATTGGGCACCGTCACGCGGATAATTTCGCAGCCTGCTTCTTCCAAACGATGGATCTGAGCAACCGTGGCCGCCACATCTTCTGTGGCCGTGTTGCACATAGACTGGATAGAAACAGGAGCGCCGCCGCCAATGGCAACCTTCCCTACCATGATTTGCTTCGTCATCTTTCTCACTCCCGTCAAAACAGTTTCATAATGTCATTAAAGCATACCACGCCCATTAGTCCCAAAAGCAGGACAAGACCCGCGGTATGGATATAATTTTCGTACTTGGGCGGCACTTTCTTTTTAAAGAGCAGCATGGAAATACTGTTTACCGCCAAAAACAGGATCTTACCGCCATCCAGCGCAGGCAACGGCAGCAGATTCATCACCGAAAGATTCACGGCGATCAGCGCTGCAAGGTAGGCAATGTCGCCAATGGCATCTTTCACAGTTTCTGCATTTTCTCCCACCTCTGTCATGGTGGAAACAATACCCACAGGACCGCTAAGATCATTGATGGTAGCGCCGCCTGTGAAAAGATCCACCAGACTCAGGCGAACGAGGCGCACAAAGTCCACGGCCTGATACCAGCTATAGCCGATACGGTTGAGGAAATTGGCCTCCTCATAGCCAAAATAGAAGCCGAAGCCCTGGTATTTTTCACCGCTGTAAGAAGTGACCTCTCCATATTTCAGGTCCAGATCTTCCAAAATCACCTTTTCACCGCCGCGCAGCACGGTAATATCATAAGGCTCACCGTAGCTGCGCTCCAAAAAAAGGCCAACATCACTGTAGAGGTAGATCCGCTCGCCGTTAATGGCATAGAAACGGTCGCCTTCCATAAGACTCTCTTCTCCACGGCTCTCAAACTCAGGCGCAAGACCCGAGATCACAGGACTGTAAAAAGCTGCTGCATCGGCAAAAAGCAACAGGATGATCAAAAGTCCCGTCACAAAGTTCATGCCGGCACCGGCTGCAAAAATAAAAAATTTCTGGAAAAAGTTTTTATTTTCAAGGGCCGCAGGGTCATCGCTCTCCTCTTCTTCCCCTTCCATCATGCAGTAACCGCCGATGGGAAGAAGCCGCAGGGAATACTCCGTTTCTCCCTTTGTTCTTTGGAAAAGAAGCGGTCCCATACCGATGGAAAACTCATTCACCCGCACACGGCAAGCCTTGGCCGCCAGAAAATGGCCCAATTCATGGACGGCGATCAACACGCCGAAAACCAAAATGGCAGCCAGAATATAAACCATAGCGAATCTCCTTTATTTTGCAAACCGGGCTACAGCAGCGCGTGCCAGGCGATCTGCTTCCAGTATATCCTCCAAAGTGGGATTTGATTTCATTTCCACCGCATTGAGTGTTTTTTCGATAAATTTATGGATATCGCAAAAACCAATACGGTCCTGCAGGAAGAGGGCTACCGCCGCTTCATTGGCACCGTTCATCACGGTGCAGGCAGTGCCGCCTGCTTTGGCGCATTCTTCTGCAATTCGAAGACACGGAAACGCTTCGCGATCGGGTGCGGCAAAGGTCAGCGCGCCGCAAGCCAAAAGATCCAGCGGCTCATCACAGGACTCTGCACGGGCAGGATAAGTCATGGCATAACGGATAGGCAGCTTCATGTTAGGCGTGCCCAGCTGTGCCAGCATAGCACCGTCGCGGTATTCTACCAAAGAGTGGATCACACTCTGGCGGTGGATCACCACATCCACCTGATCAAGGCCCAGTCGGTAAAGCCGCATGGCTTCAATCACTTCAAGGCCCTTATTCATAAGAGTTGCAGAGTCAATGGTGATCTTTGCGCCCATTGCCCAGTTGGGATGACGCAGCGCATCCTCACGGCGGACGGACAAAAGTTCTTCGTACTCTCTGCCAAAGAACGGTCCACCGGAACAGGTCAAAATCAAGCGCTTAAGTTCTTTCTTATCTGCCATACCCTGCAGGCACTGGTAAATAGCAGAATGCTCGCTGTCTACAGGAATGATCTCCGCGCCGTATTGATCTGCCGCGTCCATCACCATTTCGCCTGCGCATACCAGGGTTTCCTTATTGGCAAAAGCAATGCGCTTGCCCTTCTTGATAGCTGCCATAGTAGGCTGCAAACCGATCATACCCACCACTGCCGTTACCACAGTATCGGCAGTATCCAGGGAAGCGATCTCCAAAAGGCCCTCCATACCGCTGAGCACCTGAATATCCAGGTCCGCAATGCGGCTTCGCATTTCCTTAGCCGCAGCTTCATCGTAAAGCACTACGAAGCGGGGCAGAAATTCGCGGGTCTGCTTTTCCAGAAGATCCAGGCTGGTATTGGCGCTCAGCGCCTCCACACGAAGGCCCAGCTCCCGCGCCACTTCCAGCGTCTGCCGGCCGATAGAACCGGTAGAACCCAAAAGAACGATGGATTTTGTCATCTTAACTCCTTAATGCAAAAAGTTCAAAACGATCTCGATGACGGGCGCTACAAAAAGGACGCTGTCAAAGCGGTCCAGAACGCCGCCGTGTTCCAAAAAGAGTTTGCCGTAATCCTTGATACCGAATTCACGCTTGATAAGAGAGAAGCTCAGATCGCCGATCTGGGCCACCACGCTGCAAAGCACAGCCAAAATCACCATAGCGCCGATACCGATGCCGCCGCCAAACCACTTGTCCATCACCAGCACGAAGATCACACCGCCAATGATGTTGCCCACAATGCCACCCACAGAGCCTTCCACAGTTTTCTTGGGGCTTACCTTGGGCGCCAGCTTATGCTTCCCGAAAGCGCGGCCTGCGAAATAGCCGCCGGTATCGCTCATGAAGCTGAGGATAAAGGGCAGCAGCAAGTAGCCGCGGCTGATGCCGGACTGCGCCAGACGCACAAACGCTGCAAAGGAAAACGCAATGCAGATTCCTGCAAAGAGTGCTGCCATAATGCGGTTGAACTTCACTTCCCCACCCTTAAAGATGGCAAAGCAGAACCAGAAAAACACTTCAAAAGCCAGAAGCCAGGTGATATATTCCGGCAGCGCGAAATAGAAAAGCACAGCTGCCGCAGGGAAAATGCCGCTGAGAAGGACAATGCTCCCCCTCTTTTCGCCGCTCACACACCGCTGCAGTTCCACGCCTGCAATGGCTACCGCTGCAGCTACTACCACTGTCAGCACTGCCGTAGGCGCCCACAAAATCAGCAAAAGGAGCAGCGGAACACCGACTGCAGCCACTAAAATACGACTCTTCATGCCTTGACGCCTCCAAAACGTCTGTCTCGCTTCTGATAGTCAATGATGGCCTTTTCCAGATCTTCTTCGCTGAAATCAGGCCAAAGGGTATCGCAATAATAAAACTCTGCGTAAGCACACTGCCAAAGCAGGAAATTGCTCAGCCGCAGTTCCCCGCTGGGGCGAATGATCAGCTCAGGATCAGGCACACCTGCAGAATAGAGATAAGAACCAAACTGCTCTGCCGTAAGGCTATCGGGGTCAGCCTTCCCCTCTGCGCATTCCTTGGCAAAGGCGCGGGCAGCCTGCAAGATCTCATCGCGACCGCCATAGTTCAGGCAGATATTGGCCTGCACGCCCTCAATATGAGCGGACATTTCATTGGTCTTGCGCACCAATTCCTGCAGCTCAGGAGAAAGGGCCGACATGTCGCCAAAGAACTTCAGTCTGATCTTGTCTTTTTCCATGGTCTCGATGGCTTCCATCATATAGGTCTTGAGAAGGCCCATGATGGTATCCACCTCTTCGCGAGGCCGCTTCCAGTTTTCGGTGGAAAAGGCGTAAACTGTGATATATTCAATTCCCAGTTTCTTGCAATGCTGCGCAATTTTGCGGAAGGTCTCCGCGCCGACCTTATGTCCCGCAGTGCGCGGCAAGCCACGCTTTTTCGCCCAGCGGCCATTGCCGTCCATGATAATAGCGACATGGCGAGGCAGGCGATCGAAATCTACCTGCCCCGCCTTATCGTTTTCTTTACGGAATTTAAAAAGGTCCATTAAACTGCCATCAGTTCGCGTTCCTTCGCGGCCAGAACGCTGTCAACTTCCTTGCACTTATCGTCGGTGAGCTTCTGCAGCTTCTTTTCCAGATCCTTCAGATCGTCTTCAGTGATTTCGGAAGCCTTCTGCATCTTCTTGAATGCATCCATAGCATCGCGACGGATGTTGCGGATAGCAACCTTGCCGTTTTCAGCATACTTGTGGATCTGCTTAACCAGTTCCTTACGGCGTTCTTCAGTCAGCTGGGGGAAAGAAAGACGGATGGAAGCGCCATCGTTCTGGGGATTGATGCCCAGGTCGGATTCCAGAATAGCTCTTTCGATGAGCTTCAGGCAGGACTTATCCCAAGGCTGGATCATCAGAGTGCGGGGGTCGGGAGAACCAACGGATGCCACCTGCTGAATGGGGGTGGGCACACCATAATAGTCCACACTGATACGGTCAAGAACAGCGGCGTTTGCGCGGCCTGCGCGAACTGCTGCGAAATCTGCTGCAACGGAATTGATGGACTTGTCCATCTTCTCTTCATACATCTTCAACATAGCTGGTTAAGCCTCCTTCACAATAGTACCAATCTTTTCGCCCTTGATCACGCGGACGATATTATGGGGATCTTTCAGTGCAAATACGAGAACGGGGATATGATTATCCATGGAGAGGGATGTTGCGGTGGTATCCATCACAGCCAGGTGACGGGCCAGAACATCGTCATAAGTAATGGCATCGAACTTCACGGCATCGGGATTCTTTGCGGGGTCGGAATCGTACACACCGTCGATATTCTTGGCAAGCAAGATCACATCTGCGTTGATCTCAGCTGCGCGGAGAACGGCTGCCGTATCCGTGCTGAAGAAGGGACTGCCCAGACCGCAACCGAAAATGACCACGCGGCCCTTTTCCAGATGGCGGATCGCACGGGCGCGAACGTAAGGTTCAGCCACTTCGCGGATGGTCAGTGCCGTCATAATGCGCACATCCACACCCTTCTGCTCCAGAACATCTGCCATAGCCATGCAGTTCATAGCCGTTGCCAGCATGCCCATGTGGTCGGCGCGGGTACGTTCAATGTAACCTTCGCCGTTTTTCACACCGCGCCAGAAGTTGCCGCCGCCAATGACGATGCCCACTTCCACGCCCATGGCGTTGCATTCTTTGATCACATCGGCAACCTTGCCCATAACCTCAAAATCAAGGCCAAAGTGCTTGTCGCCGGCAAGCGCTTCACCGCTGATCTTCAGCAGCACGCGCTTAAACTGAATATCCTGCATCACACAATACCTCCGTATTGATTTATACAAAGTAACGCATATATTTTACCGCATTTTTCCCTTTTTGCATAGGGGGGAAAACAAACTTTTACATCTTTTACAAATAAAAATAGAAATTGCTTTTCAGCGCAAAAAAAGACGGATGCGCAGCATCCGTCTTTTTCCTTTATTCTCTTTCGCAGGCAGCCATGATGAGGGAAATAACCTGGTCCTTTCCGTCCCCTTTTTCGGCGGAGAAAGGCACCAGCGCATCTGCCTCTGTAAGCGCCAGAGTCTCATGAATGAGATCCATAGCGGGCTGGATCTGACTCTTTTTCAGCTTATCCACCTTGTTGGCCACCACAATCATGGGGCAGCCCATAGCACGGAAAAACTCGCGCATGGTGCAGTCATCTGCGGTGGGCTTGTGGCGGGCATCCACAATGAGAACACCAAGAGTGATGAGGCCGGGAGAATGGAAATAAGATTCCATCAGCTTGCCCCAGCGGTCTCTCTCCGCCTTGCTCACCTTTGCATAACCGTAACCGGGCAGGTCAACGAGATAGAGCTTGGAGTCGATCTTGAAATAATTGATCTGGGTGGTCTTACCGGGAGAGGCGCCCACACGGGCAAAATTCTTGCGGTTCAACAAGCGGTTGATGCAGGAGGATTTACCCACATTGGAGCGGCCCGCAAAGGCCATCTGCGGCAGTCCATCGCGGACAAACTGCCTCGGCTCGGTGGCCGAGAGGATAAACTCCGCTTTATTAAAATTTACTGCCATAGTTCTCCCTCACTTTACTGACGAAGTACGTTTTCCTTTTTTTCTGCGTTTTCCACAAGGTTAAACTGAGGAGCATTATTTACCTCCGCAGCCTGTGCGCCAACGATGGCTTCTGCCAGCACGGTATCGATGGTTTCTGCGCTGACAAACTTCAGCGCTTCACGCACAGTAGGATCGATCTCTTCCAGATCCTTCACATTGTCCTTGGGGATGATCACAGTGGTGATCTTGTTGCGCTTGGCTGCCATGGTCTTTTCCTTCAAGCCGCCGATGGCAAGCACGTTACCGCGGAGGGTAACTTCACCCGTCATGGCAACATCACCGCGAACGGCGCGGCCGGTAAGGGCGGAAAGCATTGCAGTGGTAATGGCGATACCGGCGGAAGGACCGTCCTTGGGAACAGCACCTTCAGGGAAATGCACATGGATATCCTTGGTCTTGTAGAAATCCTTTTCAATGCCCAGCTGATCGGCACGGCTGCGCAGGCAACTGAGGGCTGCCTTGCAGGATTCCTGCATCACATCACCCAGGTTACCGGTAAGCTCCAGCTTGCCGGTGCCGTCCATAACATTGACTTCCACCTTGAGAAGTTCACCGCCTACCTGCGTCCAGGCAAGACCGTTTACGATACCGATTTCATCTTTCAAAGTGGCATTATCATCCTGATAGCGGATGATACCAAGGTAATCTTTCAGGTTAGAAGGTGTAATGCTGATACGCTTTACATCTTCTTCTACCAAACGCATTGCAGACTTTCGGCACACCTTGGCAAGCTGACGTTCCAACTTACGCACACCAGATTCTCTGGTATAGCCGGAAATCATCAGGCGCAGCGCTTCGTCGCTGATGCGAAGCTGGCTCTTGGCAAGACCGTGCTCCTTGAGCTGCTTGGGGAAGAGATGACGCTTTGCGATCTGCAGCTTTTCTTCATCGGTATAGCTGGAAAGCTCGATAACTTCCATACGGTCCAGCAGAGGCTTGGGAATGGTGTCAGTGGTATTGGCGGTGGTAATAAAGAGCACACGGCTCAGGTCCACAGGAATTTCAAGGAAGTGGTCACGGAAAGCATAGTTCTGTTCGCTATCCAGCACTTCCAGAAGTGCAGAACCGGGGTCGCCACGCTGATCGCTGCACATCTTGTCGATCTCGTCCAGCACCAACAAAGGGTTCATGGACTTGCTGCGGATCATAGCCTCAATGATACGGCCGGGCATTGCACCTATGTAAGTCTTGCGGTGGCCGCGGATATCAGCTTCATCACGTACGCCACCCAAAGAGAGGCGCGCCATCTTGCGATTCACAGCCTTGGCAACAGAAATAGCAATAGAGGTCTTACCAACACCGGGAGGTCCAACAAGGCAGATGATCTGACCCTTGGCATCGGGGTTGATCTGCTTAACGGCAATAAACTCAAGGATGCGTTCTTTCACCTTTTGCAGACCATAGTGCTCTGCGTCCAAAATCTTGCGCGCAAGGCCCACATCAGCGCGTTCCTTGGTCTGGGTGTTCCAAGGCATTTCCAGGCAGGTATCCAGATAATTACGGATCACAGCAGCTTCTGCGCTACCGAAGGGCTGCTTGGAAAGACGGTCAATCTCATGGGTCAGCTGCTTGGTGATGGCTTCATCCAGTTTGAATTCCTTTACCTTGCGGCGGTATTCACTGATTTCATCTTCGTCGTCTTCCCCCAGTTCCTGCTGCATGAGGTTGATCTGGTTGCGCAGGATCTGCTCTTTCTGAGTGGTAGCAAACTGCTCGCGCAGCTTGTCTTCCATGGCGCGCTCAAAAGTCAGCACCTGGATTTCACGGGAAAGCATGGAGTTAAGCTTTTTCAAGCGAGTAACAGGGCGCATTTCTTCCAAAATCGCCTGTTTATCAGTATGACGAAGATTGATATTCTGGCAAACAAAGTCTGCCAGAGCGCCAAGATCCTTGCAGTCCAGTGCCTTAGCCAGCATTTCATTCTGCACGTTGCCGGCAAGATTGGCATACTCACTGAAAAGTCCGTAAGACTGGCGCAGCAGAGCCTCTTCCTTGGCGGTAAGGGGCTTGTCATTTTCCACTTCTTCAATCAGTTCGATATTAGCCTGCAGGAAGGGATCGGTCTGCCAAAGGCGCTTGATACGGGCGCGGTTAGTGCCTGTCACCATCACGCGGACAGCGCTTTCGGAAATGCGCAGGATCTGGCAGATATGTGCCACCGTACCGATCTCATAAATATCATTGGGACCGGGCATTGCGGTGCCGATCTCCTTCTGGGTTACAAGAAAAATGTTCTGGTCTGTCTCCATAGCCAGTTCCAGCGCCTTGACGGAAATTGCACGCTCCACGTCAAAGCTCATAGTAGCACGGGGAAAGACAGTTAAACCGCGCAATGCAAGCACGGGAATATTCAAAGTCAAATTGTCCATAGGTTTAACTTCCTTGTTTCTTTCTAAGGGAAAAAGAAGGGACGGCCAGCGCCCCTTCTTTTATTTGTGTCAAGGTGCGGAGTCGGTGTCCTCAGTTTCAGCACCGCTTTCCGCTTTGCATTCTTCCTTTTCTCCTCTCACCAGCTGAGGTTCCGCTTCTCCGCGGGCACACTCTGCCGTGATGATCACCTTGGTAATGGTGGGATCGGAAGGAATATCAAACATGATCTGCGTCAGGATGCCTTCCATCACAGCACGCAGACCGCGGGCGCCGATATTGCGCTCAATGGCGCTGTCAGCCACCACTTCCAATGCTTCGGGCGTAAATTCCAGTTCCACATCGTCATAAGAGAAGAGTGCAGAATACTGCTTCACCAAAGCATTCTTAGGCTCGGTGAGGATACGGATAAGATCCTCGCGCTTGAGATCCTGCAGAGGTGCGATCACAGGAAGACGGCCCACCAGTTCGGGGATAATACCGAACTTCAAAATGTCATGGGGCTGCACCTGCTTGAGGATCTTGCCGATATCGCGGTCCTTCTTGGAAGCAATAGCAGCACCGAAGCCGATGCTCTTCTGATCCAGACGGCGCTCAATGATCTTTTCAAGACCGTCAAACGCACCGCCGCAGATGAAGAGAATGTTCTTGGTATTGATCTGGATGAATTCCTGATGGGGATGCTTGCGGCCACCCTGGGGAGGCACGTTGGCCACGGTACCTTCCAGGATCTTCAAAAGGGCCTGCTGCACGCCTTCACCGGAAACGTCGCGGGTGATGGAGGTATTTTCGCTCTTGCGGGCGATCTTGTCGATCTCATCGACATAGATAATGCCACGCTCAGCCAGTTCCACATCGAAATCTGCTGCCTGCAGAAGGCGGAGCAGAATGTTCTCCACGTCGTCACCTACGTAACCTGCTTCGGTCAGCGTGGTAGCATCCGCAATGGCGAAGGGGACTTCCAGCACACGGGCCAAAGTCTGGGCAAAAAGCGTTTTACCGCTGCCGGTGGGGCCGATCATCAGAATGTTGCTCTTCTGCAGCTCCACATCACTTTCGCCACCAAAGAAGATTCTCTTATAATGATTGTAAACAGAAACGCTCAGGGCGATCTTCGCGTCCTCCTGACCCACCACATACTGATCCAGAATCTCCTTGATCTCACGGGGGGTAGGCAGCGTTTCGGGCGCCTCGCAATAGGAGGCAGCCTCTTCTTCAAAGCCGTCACTCAAAATGTTGGAACAAAGATGCACACACTCATCGCAGATCCGCACGCCGGGGCCCTGGATCATACGATAGACCTGCTCTTCGCTCTTACCGCAGAATGAACAGCGGATGGCTTTCTTGCCTTCTTCGCTCATGCTTGTACCTCAGTTATCTTTTATAAATCACCTTGTCGATGAGGCCGAATTCCTTGGCCTCTTCGGCAGTCATAAAGTTGTCGCGTTCGCAGGCTGCCACAACTTCTTCATAGGGCTTGCCGCAATTTTCTGCCATGATCTCACTCAGGCGCTTCTTGGTGCGCAGAATGAGGTTTGCATGGATCTCAATGTCGGTAGCCTGACCTCTGAAGCCACCCAAAGGCTGATGAATCATCACCTCGGAGTTGGGCAGCGCAATACGCTTGCCCTTGGCGCCGGAGGAAAGCAGGAATGCGCCCATGCTGGCTGCCATACCGATGCAGATGGTGGAAACATCGGGCTTGATGTACTGCATGGTATCATAGATAGCCATACCGGCAGTCACACTGCCGCCGGGGCTGTTGATATACATCTGGATATCTTTATCGGGATCCTGCGCTTCAAGATACAGCAGCTGTGCCACTACAAGACTTGCAGTGGTATCGTTGATCTCTTCGCCCAGGAAAATAATGCGGTCATTGAGAAGTCTGGAAAAAATATCGTAAGATCTCTCGCCGCGATTGGTCTGTTCCACAACGTACGGCACTAAACTCATGAGAAAACCTCCTTTTGTCTCACGCAATATTGCTACATGTAGCAATATATCATGGTAGCGTAACTACCATGATATATTGTGTCATTTTTTTGAACTTTTTTGAAATATTTTTGAAATTTTCTCAGGCTTGCCGTGAAAGGAATTATTCTTCGGTCTTTTCTTCGGATTCTTCCTTAGCAGCCTTCTTGGTGGTCTTCTTGGCAGCCTTCTTTTCGGGCAGAACTGCAACAGCGCTGTCAACTACAACTGCGATAGCCTTGTCCTTGGTGATGCCTTCCTTAACCTGATCGGCGGAGAGGTACTTCTTCACGGTGTCAAGTTCCATGTTGTAACGTTCAGCAACCTTAGCGTATTCAGCTTCGATATCTTCTTCGGATACTTCGATGTTTTCAGCCTTGATAATAGCTTCCAGAGCCAGATCCAGACGAACCTGTGCCAGAGCGGGAGCTGCAGCTTCTTCCTTCAGCTTTTCTTCGCTGCTGCCGGTGAACTTCAGGTAATCTTCATAGCGCATGCCGGAAGCCATGAGCTGGTTCTTGAAGTTGTTCATGAAGACTTCGATCTGAGCGTCAACCATAGCCTGGGGAACTTCGCATTCGATGCCATCAGCAACCTTGCGCATCAGGGTATCTTCGAAAGCGCGCTTGCCAGCTTCTTCATATTCAGCGGTCAGCTTCTTCTTGATGTCAGCCTTGAGTTCCTTCAAGGTTTCGAATTCGGAAACGTCCTTAGCGAATTCGTCATCGATTTCGGGAACTTCCTTGGTCTTAACTTCGTTGACCTTTACATGGAATACAACTGCCTTGCCTGCCAGATCTGCAACGTAATCTTCGGGGAAGGTGATGTCCAGGTCCTTTTCTTCGCCGGCGTTCATGCCGATGAGCTGGGTTTCGAAACCGGGAACAAAGCTGCCGGAACCGATTTCCAGTTCGAAGTTTTCGCCCTTGCCGCCTTCGAAAGCAACGCCATTGTCGAAGCCTTCAAAGTCGATCACTGCAACGTCGCCCTTCTTAACAGCGCGTTCTACGGGAGCAAGACGGGTGTTACGTTCAGCCATTTCGCTCAGGCGAGCATTAACGTCAGCTGCCATGATCTTAACTTCATCCTTGGGAGCTTCCAGACCCTTGTACTGGCCCAGCTTCACTTCGGGATAAACAGCAACAACTGCGGTGAAGGAGAAACCTTCAGCGGAAACATCGCCCAGCTGGATTTCGGGATAACCAACTACCTGCAGACCTTCGGACTCAACAGCAGCGACATATGCATCGGGCATAGCGATGTTGATAGCTTCTTCATAGAAAGCGCCCTTGCCGTACATGTTTTCGATTACCTTGCGGGGAGCCTTACCGGGACGGAAACCAGATACCTTAACGGTGCCACGCAGCTTCTTGTATGCCTTTTCAACAGCAGCTTCGAATTCTGCAGCGCCAACTTCAACGGTCATGGTGACCATGTTCTTCTCGTTTCTCTCGATGTTTTTTACACTCATTTATTTTTCCTCCGTTCAGCGCGGTAAATATACATACCAGCGCAATAATGTATTTTAACAGATATTAGTAGAAATTTCCATAGTTTTTTGCACTAATCGCAAATTTTTTTGGGAATAAATTTCAGATAATCCGCTGCAATCAGCGAAAAATCGATTCCTTCGTGGATCCCTTCCATTGCCCGCTTGTGGGTGGGGCCGTGGAGATGACCGTAACAGCAGCGTTTTACGCCGGCTTTCTGCAGCGCTGCCATCACTTCAGGGCATCGATAGCCCTGATAAAGAGGCGGGTAATGCAAAAAGCACAGGATCTCCTTCTCCCCTGCTGCTGCCAACGAAGTTTCCAGACGCATCACTTCGCGGTGAAGCACTTTTTCATCGTGTGCCTGCTGGTCTTCTTCATAGAACCATCCGCGGGTGCCGCAAATGGCATAGTCCCCGTAAAAGAAGCAGTTGTTGAAAAGGATATCGATAGAGGTAATTCCGTTATCGGCAAAAAATCGGCGCATTTTCGTAGCCGTGTTCCACCAATAATCGTGATTGCCTTTGAGTACGATCTTTTTGCCGGGCAGAGCGTCGATAAAGCGAAAGTCCTGCAGAGATTCCTCCAGAGAACTTCCCCAGGAGAGATCGCCGCAAAGCACCGTTACGTCATCGTCTTTCAGCTCTGCAAAAGCATCTTTCAGCCGCTCAACATGATTAGCCCACGCAGGGCCGAACACATCCATAGGCTTATTGGACGAAAGCGACAGATGCAGATCGCCGATGGCATAGAGTGCCATAACCTCTCTCCTTTCTCACAGATCGCCCGAAAGCATTTCTCAGCGCAGGAATTCCAGAACCTTACCTTCCATAGCCTGCTTTTCGGTGCAGTCATCAAAGCGACGAGCCTTGCCCTTGAGTGCAGCAAGACGGCTGGGAGCCGCAACACCGGTAATACGCAGCAACTGGTCGATCTGTTCCACGCCCTCGCCTTCCACTTCTTCGCCGATGGCACGCAGCACATGGTCGCAGAACTTATAGGGGCTTGCGGTGGAAACGAATACGGTCACAGCGTCATCGCCGGTTTCAGCGCGGTACTGTGCCAGAACATTGGCAGCAACAGCGGTGTGGGTATCGATGAGGTAGCCGGTCTTGTAGTATTCGCCGATAGTCTTTTCGGTTTCTTCTTCGTTGCAGAAGCCACCCCAGAAAAGATCCTGCATCTGGGTGCGGATGGAATCGGAAACGGTATAGCCGCCTTCTTCCACCAGCTTCTTCATGTAGCCGCGAACTTCTTCATCGTTGCAGCCGCTGAGTTCGAAGAGCATACGTTCCAAGTTGCTGGAGATGAGGATGTCCATAGAGGGGCTCATGGTGGTGTGGAAGGGACGGTTGCGGTTGTACACACCGGTGCGGATGAACTCGGTGAGAACGTCGTTGCAGTTGGAAGCGCAGATCAGCTTGCCAACAGGAATGCCCATCTTCTTGGCATAGTAAGCGGCAAGGATATTGCCGAAGTTACCGGTGGGAACGCAGTAGTTCACCTTGTCACCCATGGCGATCTTGCCGTCACGCAGCAAATCGCAGTAAGCGGAAACATAATATACCACCTGAGGCAGGATACGGCCCCAGTTGATGGAGTTTGCGGAAGAGAGGAAATAGCCGCGGCGGTTCAGTTCTTCGCGGATCTCCACATCGGAGAAAATGCGCTTTACGCCATTCTGTGCATCGTCGAAGTTACCGATGACGGAGCAAACGCCCACGTTCTTGCCTTCCTGAGTGACCATCTGCTGTTCCTGAACGCTGGAAACACCATCCTTAGGATAGAACACAAGGATCTTGGTCTGGTCAACATCAGCAAAGCCTTCCATAGCAGCCTTACCGGTGTCACCGGAGGTAGCTACCAGGATGCAAACAGTCTTGTCTTCGCCAGTCTTCTTCAAGCTGGCGGAAAGAAGCTGAGGCAGCATCTGCAGAGCCATATCCTTGAAGGCGCTGGTAGGACCGTGCCACAGTTCCAGGCAGTGGGTCTTGGCATCTACTTCACGGAGAGGAGCAACGGCTGCGGTATCATACTTTTCGCCGTTGTATGCATTTTCAGCAAACTGCAGCAGTTCTTCTTCAGAGAAATCATCCAGGAAGAGCTTCATGATCTTTGCTGCGCGTTCCTGATAACGCATGCCGCAAAGGCTCTTGATGGTAGCTTCATCAATGGCGGGAAAAGAAGCGGGGGTGAAAAGACCGCCGTCGCGGGAAAGACCCATCTTGATGGCATCTGCTGCGGGGAAAGCAAGAGTCTTATCTCTGGTGCTCAAATACTTCATTTTTCTTGACTCCTTTGTCAAATTCTTCTATCAAAACGCATCTTCGATATATTCGATGCGTATGCTTTTGGGATTATAATCGGCATCGGTATATACCTCTGCCACATCAAAACGAGCCGGGCAATCCAACTCGTTCAGACTCATATACATCTCTGCCGTGGCGCGGATCTTACGCTGCTTGGCAGGGGTCACAAATTCACGGGGCAAACCGAAATCAAGATTGCTGCGCAGCTTTACTTCCACAAAACACAGCGTTTTCTTCTTACGCGCGATGAGGTCGATCTCACCGTAAACACAGTGGTAACTGCTAGCCAAGATCTCATACCCATGCTTGCGGAGATATTCCGCCACCTGTGCTTCACCCCATGTGCCGATGGCCCGGCGGTTCATCGCTTGGCCTCCCACTTTTTCAGGAAGGACTTGCGGTGTACAGGACTGGGGCCGTACTGGTCCAGCATCTCATAGTGGAGCTTGGTACCGTAACCCTTGTGCTTGGCAAAACAATACTCGGGATACTCTTTATCCAGCACTTCCGTTACAAAACGATCGCGGCTGACCTTTGCCAGAACGGATGCTGCAGCAATGCTCATGCTCTTTCCGTCACCGCCGATCACGGTGATGTTTTCGCACTCGATGCCAACGCTTCGGTTTCCGTCCACCAACGCAAGATCCGGCACAGGAAAAAGCATTTTGATGGCCCGATCCATAGCCAGCATGCGAGCGGCAAGAATGTTGATCTCATCGATCTCCTCTTCCGACGCGGTAGCAATGGCATAAGCCACAGCATTTTCACAGATCACATCAAAAAGCGCTTCCCGCTTTTTTTCCGTGAGCTTTTTGGAATCGTTCAGTCCCTCGATCACAAGACCGCGGGGAAGGATCACCGCTGCGGCATACACAGGGCCTGCTAGAGGGCCTGCGCCCGCTTCATCCACACCGCAGACCACATCGTAGCCGCGGTCAAAGGCGTCCTGCTCAATGCTCCAGGGATCTACCATGTGCTGCGCCATGCAAATACCTCTCCGTTAAGAAATCTCTTCGGGCAGTTCCAGCGTAAAGCGGCCCAGCTTGCTGCCACGGTACTCATCCATCAGTACCTTGGCCATGCGCTCGGTATCGATCTCACCGCCGCGCACCACAAAGCCGCGGCTCTTGCCGCACTTTTCCAAAAGTTCGTAGCCGCTGTCCTCTTCCTGCACTTCCACTTTGTAGCGAGCCTTCAAAGCTTCGGGATAGTGCTTACCCATGTAGGTGAGAAGATGGCAGGCCAATTCTTCAATATCCATGACCTCGTCACGGACGGCGCCTGTAAAGGCAAGATTCAAACCAACGCTCTGGTCTTCAAATTTGGGCCAAAGGATACCGGGGGTATCCATCAGTTCCAGAGAAGTATCCACAGGCACCCACTGCTTGGAGCGGGTCACACCGGGACGGTCCTCCGCCTTGGCGGTCTTTCTCTTGGCCACCTTATTGATAAATGTGGATTTACCCACATTGGGGATACCTAAAATCATTACGCGGATCACACGACCCACCTGACCCTTTTCCGCATAGGCACGGATCTTCTCGCTGAGAAGCTCACGCACGCTTGCAGCAAAACGGTTGGTGCCCACGCCGTTTTTCGCATCCGCTTCCAGAACGGCATAGCCCTTGGCACGGAAATACTGCGCCCAGCGCTTGGTTGCCGCAGGGTCAGCCTGATCCACACGGTTGAGAACGATGAGGCGGGGCTTGCCTGCCGTCAGCTCGTCCACATCGGGGTTTCGGCTGGAAACGGGAATACGGGCATCCAGAATCTCACAGACAGCATCCACATGCCGCAGCTGATCGACAATCATGCGGCGGGTCTTGGTCATATGACCGGGATACCACTGGATATTCATTTTGTTATCCATTTCTTTCATACTGTTAACCTATCCATCCGATGCGGCTGAACTCACGCTCGCCGATATCGGGATTTACACCGGGCATCAGCAGCATAATGGCCTTGCCCATAATATATCGTTCATCCACCTGACCGCACTGGGTAAAACGGCTGTCGGTGCTGGCATTGCGGTTATCCCCAAGAAGGAACACACAGCCTTCTTCCACCGTCAGCGGAAACTGCATGTCGCCAACGGTATAGTTCGTTTCGCGGATATAGTCCTCTTCCAACAGCACGCCGTCTACATAAACGCCGCCTGTAAAAAGATCGATATCCACCGTCTGCCCTTCCACGGCGATCACGCGCTTAACGATGGGAGAAACCATGAAACTCTCCTTCCGCGCCACCACAATGTCACCGGGTTTATAATCGTCATAAAGCAAGGGGCTCACCACCAAAAGGCGGTCACCGGATTCCAGCGTGCAGCGCATGGAACCGCCATCCACCCCGATGAGACGGATTGCAAAGGTAAAGAGCAGCACCACAGCAACCACGGCCCAGACCAAAGCCTGCACCCACTCATACATATCTTTGCCTTTTTTTTCAACGATTTCCACGTTCTTCTCTTCGCTCATATTTATCTCCACAAAGGGCTCAAACTCTCATTTTTCAGCTTTTATGGGCAAAAGATACCCATATAACGCCAGATTAATTCATTATAACAAAAGAACTCGGAAACAACAAGTGCTTTTCCCCGTGAAAACAAAAAAAGAGAGGCATTCGCCTCTCTTTTTTGCGGTCTTAAAGCTTTTCCTTAACCTTAGCGCTCTTACCAACGCGATTGCGCAGGTAGTACAGCTTAGCGCGGCGAACGAAGCCGTGACGAACGGTTTCGATCTTCACGATGGAGGGAGAATGAATGGGGAATACCTTCTCCACGCCGACGCCATAGGAAAGACGACGAACGGTAATGGTTTCTTCGATGCCGCCGTGCTTCTTAGCAATAACGGTACCTTCGAAGATCTGGACTCTTTCACGAGCGCCTTCCTTTACCTTGACGTGCACCTTAACGGTATCACCAACGGAAACCTGGGGTGCATCAGCCTTCATCTGCTTAGCAGACAGTTCCTTGATAAGATCCATGGATAAATCCTCCTAAAATTATAGGTGTTCGTGCCGTTTTTGAAGGTGCAGCGCATCTTTTCGCCTGCACACGACAGAGGACCACCCTTTTCAACCATGTTAGAATACCATAGGTATTCACAGATTGCAAGCACTTTTTTCAAAAAATCAACGGAATTTCTTCATTTCCGCATCCATCACTTCATTGCGGTGCACACGGGCAAAATCGGGTGCAAAATCTGCAAGATGCGTTTCGATGGCCTTCACCAAAAGAGAGGGATTCAGCCCGGGATTCTGCGCCTGTACCACAACGTGCATCACCACCAGGCCTTCCCTTTCCTCCATTTCCATAGAATGGATCATAGGGCGGATATCCACATCAGCCATAGTCTTGTGCTTGGTCTTTTTCTGGATCACCAGTTCCTCACGGGCAAAAAGTTCCTTCAGCGCATCCACCGCGCCTGCGGGAACACCGTTATCATATTCCAGTTCCAGCGTAGCATCCAGATAAGCCATTTCACGGACAGGACGCGTCACTTCATAGCAATCCAGCACTTCAAGGCCCATAGGCATGCCTTCGTTCAGCTTTTCGGCAACACCGCTGCCATCGCAAAACTGAGTCACTTCAAATTCCATCAGTTCACAGCAGCTGCTCTGGCCCACAGAAAGGGGCAGCACGATAGACATGATGGGATGGGGATGGAAACCCTGGGTATGCTTGATCTCAAGACCAACGCGGGGAAAAGCGCGCTGGAAGGTACGGATAAGGTCCAGATGGGAAATGTAAGAAGCCTGCGCCTCTTTTTTAAAGAGCAGTCTCAGTTTAGACATCGCACTTGCCTCCTACCAGATGATTTGCGCCGCAGGCATTGCACTTAGTGCGGCAATCGGCCGTGGTCTCCCCGCGATAGGCCTTTTCACGTTCACGCCACAGATATTCTTCGGTAACGCCGCTGGAAATCATGTGCCAGGGCATCACTTCTCCCTTTTCGCGGACGCGGTTTGCATAGAAATGGGGATCCAGACCGCATTCTTCAAAAGCTTCCAGCCAACGGTCCAGACGGAAATATTCTTCCCACGCATCCAGCTTGGCGCCCTTGCGCCACACCTTTTCCATCACGGCACACATGCGTCTGTCACCGCGGGCAAGGACTGCTTCCATAAAACTGGTATCAGAATCGTGCCAGTTATAGTTCACAGTCTTGGTGTGGATCTCACTGCGCAGCAGATTCACGCGGCGCTCATATTCTTCCTTGGAGATCTGGGGTTCCCACTGGAAAGCCGTGTGGGGCTTGGGAACGAACCAGGAAGTGGAAACCGTGATGCGGACACCGCGGTTCTTGTTCTTGGCGTATTCACGCCAAGTGTGCATCACATGGGCTGCGATCTCGGCAATGCCCTTGATGTCTTCGTCCGTTTCGGTGGGAAGGCCCAGCATAAAGTAAAGCTTCACAGAGTTCCAGCCGCTGGCAAAAGCGCGCTGCAGCGTTGCCATCAGGTCTTCTTCCGTCAGGTTCTTGTTGATCACATCGCGAAGGCGCTGGGTGCCTGCTTCAGGCGCGAAGGTAAGGCCGATCTTGCGGCCCTTGGCCAGGCGCTCGGTAAGGCCCATAGAGAAGTTATCGGCACGCAGGCTGGGAAGAGACAGAGTAATGTGGCCCTTTTCGCAGAATTCATCCATATCGTCCACCAGCTGCTCCAGAGGAGGATAGTCGCTGGTGCTGAGAGAGGAAAGGGTCATTTCCTGATAGCCGGAATTGCTGCATGCTTCCATGCCGTACTGCGCGCAGAGGTCTTTGCTTCTGTTGCGGACAGGGCGATACACATAACCTGCCTGACAGAAGCGGCAGCCGCGGATACAGCCGCGGAAGAGTTCCAGCATCACGCGGTCCTGCACGATCTCTGTGGAGGGGACGATGGTCTTGGTGGGGAAATAGGACTTGTCCATATCCTGCACGATACGCTTGGTCACCTTGGCAGGTGCGCCATGGGTAGGCGTAATGGACTTCACGGTACCATCTTCGTTGTAATCAATCTCATAGAGGCTGGGTACATACAGACCGGGGATCTGGGCAGCCGCGATCAGCAGCTGCTCCTTGCTCCAGCCCTCGCGCTTGGCGCGGCGGTAGAGTTCGATGAGTTCCACCGTTACATCTTCACCTTCGCCAAGGCTCACGATGTCGATAAATTCCGCTACAGGCTCAGCATTGTACATACCGGTACCGCCGGCAATCACCAAAGGCGCAAGACCCTTGCGGTCCTTGGCATAAATGGGCACACCTGCAAGATCCAGCATATTAAGGATGCCGGGGAATGCCATTTCGTAACCCACAGAGAAACCGATCATATCAAAGTCACCGATGGGGTCACCGGATTCCAGCGCAAAGAGAGGAATGCACTCTTTGCGCATTTCCTCTTCCATGTCGCCCCAGGGGGCAAACACACGCTCGCACCATACACCGGGCATGTTATTCATCACGCCGTAAAGAATACGCATGCCAAGGTTGGACATGCCGATCTCATATGTATCAGGGAAGCAGAAAGCAAAACGCACTTCCACATCCTTTTTATCCTTCATAATGGCATTGTATTCGCCGCCTACATAACGGGCAGGCTTCTGTACCTTGGGAAGGATTCGTTCCAATCTCTTATCCACAGCAATCTCTCACTTCCATGGTTATTTTCTTATCGTATCTATTATACGGATTTTAGCCTTTTTTACAAGTACCTTTTCCGCATCGGCAGCATCAGACCAACCGCTCCCAGCAGCAAAAATCCGTTCCCGCCCGTTTTCAGCATGACCCATACGCTGAAAAGAAAGACCGCCGCGGCGCAAAATATCCCTGCCATTCCCGCTACCCTCTCCCCTTTTTCTACCCCCCCAAACGCGCAAAATGCGGCCCGCAGCATCCTTCCGCCGTCAGATGTTTCAAAGGGTAAAAGATTAAAAACCGCTTGCACCCCATTGATCCCCGCAAACAAAGGAAATATATCGCTCTTTTTTGCCAAAAGGGCTGAAAACAGAGCAAGCGCTATGTTGCAAAGGGGGCCTGCCGCCGCGCAGAAAATTTCACGCCCATAAGAGAGCGCCATCTCATTTTCGATCTGCATCTCTGCGCCAAAAGCCGTCAGCCGAACACGACGTATCTCCGCCCCACAAATCCGCAAAGCTACATAGTGAGCCAGTTCATGTAGCGCAACGGAAGGAACAGTAAGCAGAATAACCACGGCATCCATGAAATAATAAGCTGCGGCCAGCAAAAGCCAGAACCCAGCTGCGATCTCAATCCGCCTGCACATAATAAATGGGATCAAGATAAGTTTCCCCTTGGCGAAGCTCAAAATGCAGATGATCCCCCGTGGCAACCCCCGTCTGTCCCACCTCGGCAATCTTTTCTCCCAAATAAACCTTCTGCCCTGAAGATACATTCAATTTGCTGCAATGGGCATAAAGGGTGGTAACGTCCCCTTCGTGTTCCACAATAAGATATTTTCCAAGGCTGCTGCTCTCCCCGCAGGCGCTGACAGTTCCTGCCGCAAAAGCACAGATCTCTGTCCCTTCTACTGCAGCAATATCCACCCCATAGTGAAATTTCTCCACCCCATCCACAGGGTGCTCACGGTAACCGTAAGGCGAAGTCAGGGTGCCTGCAACAGGCGTGCAGTAATCAAAGCCCAGCACCGCCTGCTCCAGCGCCGCGTCCTCAGGGGTGTTTTCTTTTGTATAGAGATGCGCAGTAGGCACAACTTCCGTTTGTAACACATCCTCCGTTTCCGGTACCGCCGCATCTTCCCCTAATACCGCTACCGCTTCCTCTTCTGCACCGAATACCGCCACATACACTTCCTGCACTGCATCCTTCACGCTCTGCTCGCCACTGATAGCTTCCCCAATATTTGAAAATACCGCCTGCACATCAATGCTGCTTTCCATCTTTTGGCGCAAAAATACCTGCACCGTTTCCATCTCACGGGGAATCACCAATTTCAAAACCACCAACAGCACAAAAATACCGCTGCACACCACAAAACGAATAAACTGCCGAGACACACCATCCGTCTGCTGTTTCTTTCTGCGCGGTTTTCGCCCCGCCGACACCCTTGCCACTTGATAAGCCATACGCCTCCCTCCTTTTCCATTTATGCTATGAAGAAGGTCAGCAAAAAAGCACAGAGCTTTTGCTCTGTGCTTTCAGATCAAATGAAAATTCCCGTTACAAAGGCAGTTGCTGCAGCAGCCAGCGCCACCACGATCAACGGCAGGCGGCAATAAGCCAGCACCACCGCCACCACCGCGCCCGCAATAGCCGTGGGCATACTGTTGGTGGAATAGAAAATGGCAGGAATGGTCATAGCACTCAAAACCGCATAGGGAATGTAATAGAGGAAACCTCTGAAGAAGCGGGAACGGATCTTACGGCGGAACAAGGTAAAGGGAATCATGCGCACAAGGTAAGTAACCCCCGCCATGACAACAAGATAAATTACAATACTCATCTTATTCCTCCGTTTCTTCCACAGGGAACAGCACCGCGCCAAGAGCTGCTGCCAAAACAGCGCTGATAATCACAGCAAAGCCTGCAGAAACCGCGGTAAACACATAGTAAAGGAGAATGCTGACCGCTGCCGCCGCACCGATCACCACCAGTACGCCAAGACTCTTGCGCGCTGCAGGCAGAATCACCGCAAGAAACATACCGTAAAGCATGATGCCCATGGCATCCGTCACAGAAGTGGGCAGAACATGCCCCGCCATAGCACCAAGCAGTGTACCCCCGGTCCAGCCGCAAAAGGCAATCATGATCAGCCCATACATATACTGCGGTGTCAGTTTCTCTTCCTGGCTTGCAGACACAGCAAAAATCTCATCGGTGATGCCGTAAGACACCATCAGACGGTGAGGCGTATTAAAAGCGGGAGAAAGCTTCTGCGAAAGAGAAAGACCCATCAGCGAATAGCGAACATTGATCACCAACTGCGTCAGCGCCATTTCAACATAAGTGCCTGCCGCCGCGATAACACCTACGCCTGCCACCTGCCCTGCAGAAGTAAGGTTAGTAGCCGAAATCAAAAAGGCGATCAGCGGAGAAAGACCTGCGGAAGCCGCAAGAATGCCAAAGCCAAAGCCCACAGAAAGATACCCCAGCGCTACGGGGATGCCGTCTTTCAGGCCTTTGGCAAAGCACATGTTCCCTTTCATTTCCATCATCTCCTTGTATTGCATCAAAACATGTCAATTATAGCAGAGCCAACAAAAAAGGCAAGTATTCTCCGCCTCTTTTTCTGCCGCGGTGTCTCCATCTTCTCTACAAACGCATATGCTGTATCGATGGGTAACCATCGATCAAATTATATTGGAGGAAACTCATGGCAACTTTTACCAACTTTGCCACATTATCCTATAGCGGCGGCATCACCAATTCCAACACCGTCACAGGTGAACTTCTGGAAACTCTCTCTGTCACCAAGACCGCTGTAACAGATAATTATACCGCGCAGGATAATATCACCTATATCATTACCCTTATCAATAGCGGCACCACGCCTTTGACCAACCTCACCCTCACCGATGATCTGGGTGCGTACACGTTTGTGGAAGGTCCCGTCTACCCTCTCGCATACACCGAAAACTCCTTGCGCTACTATGTAAATGGCACCCTGCAGCCCACACCCGCCGTTACCGCAGGGCCGCCTCTTGTAATGAGCGGCATCAGCGTGCCTGCCGGCGGGAATGCCACGCTGGTCTATGAAACTTCCGTCACCGCATTTGCGCCTCTCGCCTCTGCCAGCACCATCACCAATACCGTTACCGTCACCGGCGGTGGTCTGGCTTCTCCCCTTACCGCACAGGAAACCGTCACCGCTGAAAATACCGCCCAGCTCACCATCAGCAAGGCCGTCTGCCCCGCCGTGGTCGCTGAAAACGGGCAGCTGACCTACACTTTCGTCATTGAAAATCTGGGCAACACCGAAGCCGATGCAGCCGATGCAGCCGTCCTTTCTGACATCTTCGATCCCATTCTCGATCCCATCACCGTTTCCTATAACGGTGTCACCTGGACCGAAGGCACCCAGTACACCTATGACGCCACCACAGGAACCTTCGCCACCCTCCCCGGGCAGATCACTGTTCCTGCAGCCACCTACACGCAAAACACCGACGGCACCTGGACCACTACTCCCGGCACCGCCGTTCTCACCATCACCGGCACAGTATAACGAAGAAGAAGGAAACCGTCCATCAGGCGGTTTCCTTCTTTTGCCTCTCTCTGTAAAAAGCCTCAGGTTCGCTGAAATCTGCAGCAAAAAAAGAAGGAATGGCAAAAGCCATTCCTTCTTTTTTGGTCGGAGTGTCGGGATTCGAACCCGAGGCCTCTTGGACCCGAACCAAGCGCGATACCAAACTTCGCCACACCCCGAAAGCCTTATTTATTATATGGATTTTTTCAAAAGGTGTCAAGGAAAAGAATGACGAAGAGCCCCAAGGCCTTGATACACCTACCATAACATAATTTAAACAAAACCGCCTCAGTATTCCCCAAATCGCAACCACTAAAGCGGTTTTTAATTTGATTAAATTTAATCGATTTCAACTTCTCATTTCACCACTTTTTCTGCAAAATCTGCACGGACCATGGTGCAACAAAAATCGCCTGTTGGAATATTACACTGAAGTCTAATTGCCAAAAGATCTCCGTCAGCTTTATTCGCCGACGGAGATCTTTCTATCATTCTTATGCTTCCGGGGCTGCAACACGCTCACAGCGTACTGTGACGCGAGCCTTGCCGCCATAATTGCAAGTAAAAAGGGACAAATCGTAGCCACTATTCACCATGCCTTCAATATCCGTTGCTGCCACGGTGTAGATTTCTTTCACTTCAAAGAAGGTCTGTTTCCCTTCCAGATCCGTAAACACGATACTCTCACCGATGGACAGCGTGCTCAAGCCACTGAAATGTCTCTTATAGTTGTGACCCGCGATGACGAATTCGCCATCCTGCAGCGTGCCGGAATAGCGGCAGGGAGAAGTTTTCAGCTTTTCCGTGCTCCAATCGCTCTGTATCGGCAAGATCTTCTCCAGCGCAGGAATGGTCAGCACGCCCATGTAATAAGCGCCATCCAGTTCTGCAACCTGCAAACGCTCAGCATTGTAGCCATCTTCCACATCCAGGATGTCCATTCCGTCTCCCTGGATGCTTTCCACGATAGCTATCGCTGCAGCATCGCTCTGCACACCCGCCTGATAATCAACCCACAGATTGTAACCAAAAAGGCCACCGGCACCCAGAATCAAAACAAGACCCAGCAGGATGCAAATCTTACCTGCGGACAGCCGCTTTTTCTGATTCTGCTCCATAATTACTGCTCCGCTTTCTGTTTGCGTTCACTGGCAGCACCAATGGCTACCAATGCAAGACCTACAGCAACCATCACGGGGATAGGCCACTGCAGAAGGCCAGTCTGAGGCAGTTCTGCCAGAGGAACTTCTTCTTCAAAGATTTCTTCCTCGAAACCACCTGCTCCACCCTGAGGAACATCACCGTCCGGGATTTCTTCTTCGGGAGGATCACCAGGGCTCAGGGGAGGCTCTTCATCGGGGACCTCTTCTTCAGGAGGATAATAAGGTCTGGCTTCTACTTTAGGCTGAGAAACCACATCCATCACCCAACCGTCACCGGTTGCATTGGTGTAAGGCAGCTGCAGCAGGAAAGGCACAATACCCTTATAGTTGATAGTTTCACCAGTTACCACCAGATAAACACCAACGGGCAGATTTTCAAACGTAGCTACGCCGCCATCATTGGTCATTGCAGTCCAAGTGGGAACAGTAACGCCTTCTTCCAGCTTGTCGATAGCTTCTTTCAGCACCTTGGCATTATTAGTGTTAGCTTCAGCCGTCAAACCGTCGAGCTTAATACGGGTGCTTGCCAGTGCATCTACCAGCTCGAAAACCAGATTGCTGTTTTCAGTCTTGCCACTGCCAACCTGATAGAGCGTTACATCCAAATTGGAAACCTTGATGGCGCTGTCTTTTTTCACCAGCGTCACGCTCACGCTTCCCTTGTCTGCCTCGGGATCTACAGTCAGTTTGCCTGCAGCCATAGCAGTGCTGCTCATAGCCAGAATCAGCGTCAGTGCCAATACCAGCACTACTCCTACACGAAATTTGTTTTTCATAAGCCTCATTTCCTTTCTCTCGAAAATGGCTTTTTTACTTAGTTCTTTTCTTTCTGCCCTTCAGCGACAAAATCGTTACAAAGGCAATCAGCATGGGAATCGCCACAATGGGTGTCACGATCAACGCATCTATCTGAATGGCATCTGCCGTTACACGGGCGGCAACTGCATCGATTGCGCTGTTATCCACTCTGTGACCGCGCACCAGCATGCGGTGGGTGTTGATGCCATATGGTGTGCAGGTGACGAGCGTACAGTAGTCTTCCCCTTCTACAATGGCCAAATCATCCATCTCCTGGGGCAACACAATCGTAATCTGGTCCACCTGATAGGTCAGCACATCGTTCAGCACCACAATGGTAAAGATATCGCCAACCTCCACCTGATCCAGGTCAGTAAACAGTTTTGAGGAAGGCAAACCGCGATGCCCGGTAAGGACGGCGTGAGTACTCTCCCCACCTACAGGAAGAGACGAGCCCGGCATACAGCCGACACCCACCTGCAAAACAGCTTCATCCGTGCCCAAGTACATAGGAAGCGTTACGCCAATGGAGCGAATTTCAATATAACCAATCGCTTTGTTATCGGCGCCCAGGTGGCGTTTATAAGCCTCCACTTCCTCCTCTGTAGGAGAAAAACGGGTATCGTTGGTCAATAGAGACACATTGTAAGCATTGGCTGCGTCCATTTCTTCTTTGTAAACATCCGGGTCAACCTGTGTCATGCTATCAATGTAATTTGCAATAGCACGGGACTGACTGCGGGAATTTACATAGTTTGCAATCGTAGGATAAAGCAGCACGGAGAGGCCCACGAGAAAAATGATTCCCAATATAATGGTGGATAAATGTTTTCTCATAGATTTCTCCCTGATGCTCCATCGGGAGCCGGGGGCAAAAGCCCCCAGCTCCACGGAGTGAAATGTCTTAAAGCTGTGTTTTGCTATGTAGCGTTAATTACTGTTCGTTAGCCATCTTCTTCTTGGTAACGAAGAGAACGAATGCAGCAACCATCATCACGCCACCAACGATGTAGAAGATGGTGGTGCCTACGCCACCGGTGCTGGGCAGCTGGAAACCGGTCAGGTTAACGATCTGAACGCCACCAGCATAGGTGCCATCACCATTATCGGTAGCCACATTGTTACCAGTAAGAACAACTTCTTCACGGGCAGCCAGCAGATTGTAGCCTTCAGGAGCTGCGGTTTCTTCCAGATAGTAGGTGCCAGCGCCAAGACCTTCAATTACAACCTTGCCTGCAGCGATGGTAGCACCTTCGCCAGTCTGGGTAGCATCAGCTACGCGATAAGTGTTGTTTCCCATATCAACCAGCTTGATTTCGTTGCCAGCAGTTGCAGCATCATACAGCTTGAAGCTTGCGCCATCAAGAACCACGCCGTCCTTGGTGATCTTGATCAGATCGAACTTGTAGGTTTCAACCTTAACGGTAGAAGGAGCGGAAGTCTGTGCGGAATAGGTCAGCCATGCGGTGTTGTCGTTGGTTGCGCCATAGATTTCAGCATCCTTGTCGAGTTCAGCAGAGTAAGTAATAACGATCTGTGCGCCATCATCATACTGAGAAGCATCAAGTACTACTTCGAAAGTGCATTCATCAGAGGGAGCAACGTATGCATAGGGAGCGCCATCAACCTTGATGCTATCGGTATTCAGGGTCAGGCCAGCTTCCATTACATCGTGAACGGTGATGTTCTTGTCGGTACCAATGCCGTCAGTAACAACGATCTTGTATTCAACGGTATCGCCAATGGTGTAGTTCTTGTTAGCAACAGTGTCATCGCCAAAGGTCTTTACAAGGGA
This sequence comes from Oscillospiraceae bacterium, assembly GCA_045631305.1. Lineage (GTDB taxonomy): Bacteria > Bacillota > Clostridia > Oscillospirales > Oscillospiraceae > JAZQUM01. Next base: position 39,819 of record JAZQUM010000022.1, read on the forward strand.
GGGAACAGCGTTCTTTTCGATTACACCTACTTCAGCGTCGCTGGTCTGCAGAGCGCACAGAGCACCAAGGCCGGAGTCGATGAAGTAGTAACCTGCATCAGTAACACTAAGAGTAACGGAAGTGGAGTCAGCAGTTGCAGTTGCCTGAGCGGTCTTGCCAGAAACCTTGTCTGCAAGATACAGAGCGAAAGCTGCAGCGTCCAGGGAGTTACCTTCTACAACGTAGAGATTAGCATTGGTAGCAGAGGGGGTCAGCTTCAGGCCGTTGCCTTCATAAACGCCGTTGGTAAGTTCGCTGTCGTTGATATATGCAACAACATCAGTCCACCATGCGGAACCCTTGGTAATGGTATAAGCATAGCCAGTGCCTTCTGCACCAAAGGTGCCGGTAGCCTTTACATCGAATACCTTATAGGCGTTATATTCTTCGCCTGCTACTGCGTTGGTAATATCAATAGTTGCAGCGGATGCATTAACGGCGAGGGCCAGCATCATAACGAGGGCCAGAGCCAGAGAGAACAGTTTCTTCATAGTTGTATCTCCTTTAAATCATTTTAAGATTAATGTAATTAAAAGTTCATTTTTCGGAGGCAATCATGCTATCAATCAGCAACAACACGTCTCCGTCTTCTCTCCTGTTCCATAAGAACAAGACTTGCGCCGATCATCAGCGCCGTACCGGTGGCCACATACACTCCAGTACCGATACCACCCGTATTGGGAAGCATCGCGCCGGTGGTGTTAGTGAAGTAAATAGTTACCGGAGCTGTTCCCACAGTTGCCTGTGCAGTTGCACCATGAATAGCTGCCGATCCATCAGACTCCAGCGTCCAACTGGGGGCATATCCATCATAGTCAGTTTCTGTCACAGTAACGGTTGTGCCAACGGGCAAACCGTTGATGGTCACGGTGGTTCCTGCAGGAATCTGCAGATCGGTTGCCACACCATTATCATCAAAAGTAATCGTCGTGGGCAGCTCTTCGTTGGTAGGTTCGTAAGTTAAATCGTAGGTGCCAGCCACTGCAGCATCGCTTGCAGTCTTTGCAGATACTTCAAAAGTAAAGGTGCCACTGTTTTTAATCACACCGTCTACCTTGACGTTCTTGCTGATTGCCAGGCTCCCGTTATTTAGGAGTTCTACGTTTACTACCGCCTCAGTTCTGCTATCCTTCATCATGGCACTGTAGAGATCGTTGTCCTGAACAAGTGCACCGGGCGCAGTAGTATAGCAAAGGGTGACAGTTGCGCCTTCGAGGGTAGGATCTGCCAAATAACCATTGGGCACAGTCTCTGTCAAAGTGTAAGTGCCACAAGGAAGACCAATGAAAGAAACTAAGCCGTTAGCATCACTTTCTTCGGTATATTCCTTGCCGGACACACCAGTCATCGTAAAGGATACACCCTCCATAGGATTACCGCTGCCGTCTACTTTGTTCAGGTAGTAGTTGTACAGCAGACCCTGAACCTGGGGAGAAACGGCTTCCAGCTGTCCCTCGCTGTTTTCGGTGGCGCTGCTTGAGCCTTTGCCTGCGCGCCCTTCCTTAACAACGATCTTCTTATAATTCAGGACCGTTTCACTATTGGTCTCATAAATGCTATCGCTGGTATCTACGGTCTGCGGAGTGTTGTTATACGGATCTGTCTGATTAGGAGCACAACTTACAAATCCATCTGCCTCCACATCCAAAGAAACCTTATAAAGAACACGGTAGTTCGTCCAGAAGATATTGCCGTCCTTGGAATTCACTACTTCATCTTCGGTCGAACCGGCGGCAGCACTTAAATCCCAGGTGCCTACATTGTTTCTATCAACAGTAAAGGTACCGTCGCTAGTAACAACGCCTTCGAAATTGATATAGGGAACTCCCTGCGCCGTTACATTGCTGCCAATGACATCTGTCACAGTCTCAAAAGAAATCTGCGTATCAACGAACAAGTCACCCAAATTCGAATTATTCTTTTCATAGATCTCGATGGTGATTGTCCGGTTACCGGATTCAATCTGATTTTTCAGACTGATTCTGTTAACTGCAACAGTCTTTCCCAAAGAGGGAACATACATCAGGAAGGAACCGTTCTGACAGTTCGGCGTCTCGCCATAGCAAGATCTGGGTTCCGTCTTATAGGCCGGGGAACCATCCGAAGGGTGAATGTTCAGAATCAAAGTATATTCATGAACATTCTCCAGTTCAGGAGGAACATCATCCTCGTCGAAATACAATATGGTGGTCTTACCGGCAACACCTGCAGCGGTTATATCACCCTCATAGAAGTCATTCGAATACTTATTGGAACTGGTCAGCACTGAAAAACCGGAACTGTACAGCAGATTTTCCCAACCTGTTTTAGCGCCTACTTCCAAATAAATATAGAACTCATTCTCCACATCCGTGGACATAACTTCCTTGCGAATTCGTACATTCCCGTCGTCGCTGTATCTATAAGCGAAGTTGGAATCATACTCACCGCTGACAATCTGCCAGGTGTTACCCTTGGGATCATCACTTAAATAATAGCTTGCCAGTTCTTCATCGTATCTGTTTATACCATAGAATGCCCCGAAAAGTCCAATGCCTTCAGGCAGCTCGTAGCAGCTATCCTCATGGATATGTTCTTCCAGGCCGCAGCTGAGAATTTCTTCGTAGCACTCTTCGGTGTGGGTGTGAGCAGGAACAGCTTCCTTTTCTTCCAGACCGCAGGTGTAAACATCCTGTTCTTCGTAGCAAGCGTCTTCGTGGGCATGGCCCGCAGTTACCGTCTTGCCACAAGTCAGGCCGATGCAGCTTTCCCCGTGGGAGTGAACGTCTGCTTCGTCCTTGCCACAGCTGAGCTTCTGTTCTTCGGTGTAGCAGCTGTCATCATGCTGATGAACAGGAGCTTCTTCCAAAGTGCAGGTCTGCTCACCAGACTCAGCATCGAAACAACTATCACCGTGGGCGTGACCTGCGGGAGTTTCGCAAGCCAGCTTCTTTTCCGTGGTGTAGCAAGCTTCGCTATGGGCGTGACCCTCAGTTTCTGCTTTACCACAGGTGTAACTGTAGCATTCTTCTTCGTGTGTGTGTGCTTCGCACTCTTCTTTCCCGCAGATGCAAACATTCTGCTTTTCAGAAACACATCCGACTTCTGCGTGGGAATGACCTTCCTCACCTTCGCTCGCTTCGGAGCCACAAGTGAACTGCACTTCATAGCACATTTCGCTATGTTCGTGCGCATCCATCCCGCAGATTGTTTCATCCGCCATAGCAGAAGCGGGCTGCACCAGCAAATATGTAGTAGTCAAAGACACTATCAAAGCCAGTGCGGCGAATAAGGCGTATGCCTTACGGCGCTTGGACCGCGCTTTCATAAAAGCATTAGCCATCAGCCTTATGCTTTCATGCATACGCCACACCTTCTCTCTTTGCCATAATTTCACTCTCCTTTTAGAGATTGAAACCTTTGGCGGCCGGGCTGCCATAGCTTTCACCGTAGGCCCCGTAGCTTTGCGTCCTCCCCTTTCGAAGAGTTTGCCGTTATCAGTATTCCTTTCTTAAAAGATTTTTAACTAAATTTACGTTTACATTACTTAAAATTGCCCATCTGATTCAGAGGCCAGATGCGGAACACTACCTGCCCCAACACCTGCTCTTTGCTGATGCAGCCCACCGCGGTGGTGCGGCTGTCCAGCGAGATGTCTCTATCGTCACCCATCATAAATACCTTGCCGTCCGGCACCTGATAAGGTAACTCGATATTGCATTCGCCCAAAGCTTTTTCAGCGAGATAAGGTTCATCTAACTCGACACCGTTCACATAAACGTTACCGTATCGGTCGATATCCACCCAGTCACCGCTTTGTGCGATAACACGCTTGATCAGGATCTTATTGTTATAGTAGAAAGCAGCAATGTCGCCGGCTTCAAAATCATCGTTTTTTACAGCTATTACGAACTGTCCGTCTATCAAGGTCGGTTCCATGCTGGCACCGGTGATCTGCAGCACGGGCATCCACAGCGTTGCAATGAGGATTGCCACAGCAGCCACCACAGCCAGGGAATACAGCGTGCCTCTCAGGGCCTTGCCGTAATTGCTTTGGAATTTCAGTCGGTTGATCTCGGCTTCCATTTCATCGAGAGTGGGATATTCCAGCGGTTCTTTCCGCTTGTCTTTCTGACTGTTAAGCATCCGGCATCCCCTCCTCTTTGGAGACAGCCTTCACACTCAGGAGATATTCGTCAGCAGCTTTCTGCGCCGCTTCGAAAATACCGTTGAGTTTCAGTGCCGCTTCGGCGATTGAACCGGATTCTGCAATCTGAATTTCTCGTTTAGCAAGAGCTTCTTCTTTTTTAGCAAGGTCTGCGCGGAGCTTTTGCAGTTCGCGTTCTTGCTGAGCCAGGAGTTCCAGCAGCTGAAGCTTACTTAAATTCCGCAAAGGATTTTTTTCTTTCCTCATCTCAGCCCTCCTCTTCCTTCGCATCGTCCTGCTGCGAAGAGGACTCTGTCAAAGCGCTGTCCATCAGGCGAATCATTTCCAGTGCGCTGCGGAAGCTTTCTTTCTTGTTCCGATTGAGCCAGTTGATACTTCCCTGCCAGGAGGCGTTCTGCTGATCCACGATTTCAGCTAAAAATGTCTGTTTTTCGTGTTTCACTTCTACGTCTCCTTTCTCTAGCTTAACTTTACAATGTTATTATAGAATGCAAACGGTAACATCCAGGTAACATTTCGAAAGTTTTTTCGAAATTGTGTTACTTGTATGAAATCCCCTCTATATTTTGGGTATTTCTTCTATAAGTCCTCGGCAAATTAAGCGTCTCTCCCCTTATTATAATTGCGCATTACTGAGAAAGGACGCAAACAATGCAAAAAACGCTCTCCGCAATAGCGAAGAGCGCTTCTTTTTATCCTATATATTTTTCCAACAATACCAGGCCAACTCCTTCAATGCCATTGAATACACACGGCACGATTCCCGCCTCTCTGTAGCCCAATTTCCGGTACATAACGCGGGCAGCAGCATTGATGGCATTGGTATCCATGCGAAGATACGGACAGTTGTTTTCGCGGGCATATGACTCATAAAAAGCAACAAATTCTTTACCGCAGCCTTTTCCCATGGTCTTGGGATGAACGCAGAGTGTATGGAGCACCATCACTTCATCATCCTGCGCAGTATACAGCCACTGACCTTTTGCATAGTCAGCAACCTGCAGGCGATTGATGACAGCCGAGGCCACAATAGCCCCGTTCTCTTCCATGACGAAAAGATCGTCGCGGACAAGCGCAGCCCGGGCCGTTTCCTCTGTGGGATAGATCTCCCTCACCCAGCCGATGGTGAGTTCCCCCTTCTCCTCCGCCGTATGGATGGCAGAAAAGATAGCCGCAACTGCCGGAATATCTTTCTTTTCCGCTTTGCGGATCTGCATCACTTTCTGACAAAAAGAACGCCCATGGTCTTGGGACCACAGTGGGAAGAAACGGTACAACCGGCCTTGGCAATATAAACGTTCTTAAAAGGAGCAGCTTCTGCCACAACCTTCTTCAACGCTTCAACAGAGTCTTCACTCATACCCTCGGAATAGGTAACGAAGCAGTGCTCCAGTTCTTTATCTACAGCAGCCAGACGCTCTGCAGCATATTTAAGATACACCTTTTCAATGCTGCCGCGATACTTCTTGCACACACGCAGACCACCATCCACCATTTCCAGGGCAGGCTTAATACCCAGGAGATTTGCACCCAGTGCAGCAACACCAGAGCAACGGCCACCCTTCCAGATGAATTCCAGCGTATCCAACACGAAACTGGTGTCTACACGGGTGGTGAATTCTACCAAAGCCTCTGCGATTTCCTTGGCACTGCGGCCTTCATCGCGCAGGCGGCATGCTTCCATTACCACCAGAGCCTGACCGGTGCTGAGCTGGCAGCTATCCACAGGGTAAACACCATCCAAATCGGAAGCAGCAATGCAGCAGTTCTGATAGGTGCCAGAGAGCTTGGAACCAATAGTAATATGCACCACTTCGCAACCCTCATCTACAAAAGGCTGGAAGAAATCCATGAATTCTGCAGGACTGATGGCAGAAGTCTTAGGCAAAAGACCACTTTCCTTATAGGCAGCAAAAATTTTGGCTGCATCAATTTCAAGGCCATCACGATAGGCATTTTCACCAAGGGTAACGGTAAGGGGCAGAACAGAAACACTCAGCTTTTCGCGAAGGTCCTCAGGCAGGTCGCAGACACTGTCAGTGGAAATAATAACTTTCTTACTCACGCTTTTTCCCTTTTCTTTCTATAGTTTACACTTCAAAACGCTGCACATCGATGCCGCTGATATACTGCTTTTCAATTTCCTGAATGGCTTTGAAATGGTCCTGTGCCATGTGGAATTCCAGAGCTTCAGCATTATCATAGCGCTCTACAAGCAGAAGTTCGTTTTCATTTTTCCAGGAGGGATAAAAATCATACTTGCGGCAGCCGCCTTCGGCATAGACTTTATCAAGAATGCCCGCATCGTGCACAGCAGCCATAAACTCTTCGCGCTTGCCGTTGGGAATGTCATAAAACACATTGAGTACGATCATATCATATGCTCCTTTTCTTACGTTTCCGCGCCCGAAGGCATTTTATCCTACATATCAATATACCCTTTTTAGTAAAATATGTCAATGAAGGGATCATTTTCCCACAAAAGCAGACAAAAAAAGAAGGACGGATAACCGTCCTTCTTTTCAGTTGAATTACTGTGCTTCCTTAGCAGCCTTGATAGCTTCGATCAGCATGGGAGTAACCTTGAACAGGTCGCCGCAGATGCCGTAGTCAGCAGCTTCAAAGATGGGAGCATATTCGTTCTTGTTAACAGCGATGATGCATTCAGAATCCTGCATACCGGCCTTGTGCTGGATAGCACCGGAGATACCGAGAGCAACATAGATTCTGGGATGTACGGTCTTACCGGTCTGGCCAACCTGGTGGTCAACACTGATCCAACCGGAGTCAACAACAGCACGGGAAGCGCCTACAACGCCGCCGAGAACATCTGCCAGTTCCTGAGCCAGAGCCAGGCCCTTTTCAACGTCCTTGGAAATACCACGGCCAACGGAAACAACAACGTCAGCACCGATGAGGTCAACTGCCTTCTTAGCAGCCTTAACGATCTCAACAACTTCGGTCTTGAGGTCAGCAGCGGTCAGTTCGAATTCGGGATGAATGATTTCAACCTTAGCAGCCTTTTCAGCATCGTAAGGAGCCTTCTTCATAACGCCGGGACGAACGGTAGCCATTGCGGGACGGAAACGGGGGCAGATAATGGTAGCCATCAGATGGCCGCCGAATGCAGGGCGGGTCATCTTCAGGTCACGGTTCTTTTCATCGAAGGTCATGCTGTCAACATCCAGAGTGGAGGAAGAACGCAGGAAGTCCTTGTAAACGCCTACGTCGATGTCCAGGTGGGTGCAGTCAGCGCACAGGCCGGTGTGCAGACGAGCTGCGCAACGGGGTGCCAGGTCGCGGCCGATATTGGAAGCACCGAACAGCAGAACTTCGGGCTTGATGTCAGCTACGCAATCAGAAATAACCTTGGTATAAGCATCGGTGGTGTAATCCTTCAGCAGAGGAGAATTGCACACGTATACCTTATCGGCACCGTGGCCACCGATTTCAGCTGCCAGATTGTCAACGTTGTCGCCCAGCAGAATGCCGCACATTTCAACGCCGAGTTCGTCAGCCAGCTTGCGGCCTTCGGAAACCAGTTCGAGGCTGGTGGGCATCAGTTCGCCACCGCGCTGCTCACAAAACACCCAAACGTTCTTGAAAGCAGCAATATCAGAACTATTAAAATTCTTCATATTCTATCTCCTTTCAATTAAATGATGTGCTTTGCAGCAAGAATGGAAGCCAACTTTTCGCAGTCAGCCTTATCAGCGCCGGGCAGCATCATGCCTGCGCCCTTCTGGGGAGGCGTAAAGGACTTGAAGATGTTGGTGGGAGAACCCTTCAGACCGATGGTAGTAGCATCGATGAGAGCGTGGTCCTTCAGATCTTCGTAACCCATGACGCGCAGAGGCTTGGAATAAGCTTCGAATGCGCCGCCAACGGAGAGGTAACGAGGAGTATTGAGTTCCTTGATGCAGGTAATCAGGCAAGGAGTCTTAACATTGATAACCATGTAGCCGTCTTCCAGAACGCGCTTGATGGTCAGGCAATCGCCATCCTTCTTGATGTCTGCAGCATAAGTAACCTGGGGAAGATCCAGCTTTTCAGCGATCTGGGGACCAACCTGAGCGGTGTCACCGTCGATAGCCTGACGGCCGGAGAATACTACGTCGTCTGCATCGAGACCGATGGTGTCGATAGCAGCGGCCAGGATCTGAGAGGTAGCGAAGGTATCGCTGCCGCCGAATTCACGAGCGGATACCAGAACGCCTTCGTCAACGCCCATAGCCATCAGTTCACGGAGCATGCCCTCTGCGGGAGGGGGACCCATGGTAACTGCGATAACCTTGCAGCCGGTTTCTTCCTTGAGCTGGAGAGCGGCTTCAACGGCGTTCATGTCGTCGGGGTTGATGATGGTCTGCATGGAAGCGCGGTTCAGAGTACCGTCGGGATTGACGGCTACCTTACCGGAGGTATCGGGAACCTGCTTTACGGTAACAATAATTTTCATCCTGATCCTCCTCCCTTACTTAACGCCCAGGTTAGCAGAGATTACCATTCTCTGAACTTCGCTGGTACCTTCATAGATCTCAGTGATCTTAGCGTCACGCATCATGCGTTCAACCTGATATTCGCGGATGTAGCCGTAACCACCGAAGAGCTGAACTGCACGGCGGGTAACATCACTTGCTGCTTCAGCTGCAAAGAGCTTAGCCATAGCTGCGTCCATGGTGTAGGGTTCGCCGCACTGCTTCTTCATAGCTGCTGCATATACCATGTACTGAGCAGCCTGCATGCGGGTGTGCATGTCGGCCAGCTGGAACTGAGTGTTCTGGAACTGGCTGATGCGCTTCTTGAACTGCATACGTTCAGCAGTATACTTGATAGCTTCGTTAACAGCGCCTTCACCAAGACCCAGAGCCTGTGCAGCGATACCAATACGGCCGCCGTCCAGAGTCTTCATAGCGATCTTGAAGCCTTCGCCTTCCTTGCCCAGGAGGTTTTCCTTGGGAACGATGCAATCTTCGAAGATCAGGTCGCAGGTGGAAGAACCACGGATACCCATCTTCTTTTCGTGCTTACCGCAGGAGAAGCCGGGGAAGCTCTTTTCAACGATGAATGCGGAGATACCACGGGTGCCCTTGCTCTTATCGGTCATAGCAAATACTACGAATACGTCAGCAACGTTACCGTTGGTGATGAAGCACTTGGAACCGTTGAGAACATAGTGGTCGCCTTCGAGAACAGCAGTGGTCTGCTGGCCGGAAGCGTCGGTACCTGCTTCGGGTTCGGTCAGGCCGAATGCACCGATCTTCTTACCGGAGCACAGGTCAGGCAGATACTTTGCCTTCTGTTCGGCATTACCGTTTTCAAAAATGGGAGCGCAGCACAGAGAGGTGTGTGCGGAAACAACTACTGCAGTAGTACCGCAAACCTTGGCCAGTTCTTCTACGCACATTGCATAGGAAAGAACGTCGCCACCGGCGCCACCGTATTCCTTGGGGAAATAAATACCCATCATACCCAGCTTGGCCATCTTTTCGACGGTCTCCATGGGGAAGCGTTCCTGTTCATCGATTTCTTCAGCAAGAGGCTTTACTTCGTTTTCCGCAAATTCACGGAACATCTTACGAACCAGCATCTGCTCTTTAGAGAGATGAAAATCCATAACTAAACTCCTTTACTCAGATTAAACTCTTGTTCAGTATTGTACGGATTACTTGGAGTAATCGTAGAAGCCCTTACCGGTCTTCTTGCCCAGCAGGCCGCCGCGAACCAGCTTCTTCAGAAGCAGAGCGGGACGATACTTGGAGTCGCCGGTTTCATTGTACAGAGTTTCCATGATAGCCAGGCAAACGTCCAGGCCGATGAAGTCGCCCAGAGCCAGGGGACCCATGGGATGGTTTGCACCCAGCTGCATAGCCTTGTCGATGTCAGCAACGGAAGCAACGCCGGTTTCAACCAGGCCAGCAGCTTCGTTGATCATGGGGATGAGGATCTTGTTAACTACGAAGCCGGGAGCTTCAGCAACTTCAACGGGATCCTTGCCGATTTCCTGAGACAGAGCATAGATGGTCTTGAAGGTTTCTTCCTTGGTGTTAGCACCGCGGATGATTTCAACCAGCTTCATGCTGGGAACGGGATTGAAGAAGTGCATACCGATGAGGTCATGGCTCAGGCCGTTGCCCATTTCGGTGATGGAGAGAGAAGAGGTGTTGGAAGCGAAGATAGCTTCGGGCTTGCACAGAGCGTCCAGTTCCTTCAGCAGAGCCTTCTTGGTGCCCATTTCTTCCTTAACACATTCGATAACCAGGTCAGCGTCAGCGCATGCGCACTTTTCAGCAACCAGAACGTTTGCCAGAAGAGCGTCAACTGCTTCCTGAGTCATCTTACCCTTTTCAACGCGCTTAGCCAGAGACTTAGCCAGCTTGTCCTTATGACGCTGAGCAGATTCAACGGAGCTTGCATACAGCAGAGCGGTGTGACCCTTAGCTGCGAATACCTGAGCGATGCCGCTACCCATAGTGCCGGCGCCAAAAATAGCAACTTTCATGATATATCCTCCAAATAAATAAGGTAATGTTAATTTTATAACTTTCGATTTATTTCGTCAAGGGAAAAAGCGATTAGCACTTTTCAACTACGACTGCAGTACCCATACCGCCGCCGATGCACAGAGTAGCAAGACCCTTCTTAGCATCTTCGCGCTTAGCCAGTTCGTGTACCAGAGTAACGATGATACGAGCACCGGAAGCACCTACGGGGTGACCCAGAGCGATAGCGCCGCCGTTAACGTTCAGCTTAGCGGTGTCGAAGCCCAGTTCACGGCCAACAGCGATGGACTGTGCAGCGAATGCTTCGTTAGCTTCGATCAGGTCGATATCGTCGATGGTAACGCCAGCCTTTTCCATTGCCTTGCGGGAAGCGGGAACGGGACCAACACCCATGATCTTGGGGTCTACGCCGCCCTGGCCCCAGCCGATGAGCTTAGCCATGGGCTTCAGGCCCAGCTTAGCAACTGCTTCGCCGGAAGCGAGAACGATAGCTGCAGCACCGTCATTGATACCGGAAGCGTTAGCTGCGGTTACACGCTGCTGACCCTTGTCTTCGCTTTCCTGAACGCCGGTGGGAACGAAGGTGTGAACAACCTGGGGAGCGGGAGATTCGGGACCTACGGGGAATGCACCGCGCAGCTTAGCAACGCTTTCAGCGGTAACGCCAGCCTTGGGATATTCGTCCTTCTTGAATTCAACGATTTCCTTCTTAACCTTTACGGGAACGGGAACGATTTCATCATCGAAACGGCCAGCAGCCTGAGCGGCTTCTGCCTTCTGCTGGGAAGCAGCTGCGAAAGCGTCCTGTTCGGCACGGGAGATGCCCCAGATGTCGTTGATGTTTTCAGCGGTGGTGCCCATGTGATAGTTGTTGTAAACATCCCACAGACCATCGTTTACCATGGTATCAACCAGCTTGGTGTTACCCATGCGAGCGCCGTAACGAGCAGCGGGCATAGCATAGGGAGCTGCGCTCATGTTTTCGGTACCGCCGCAAACAACGACTTCAGCGTCACCAGCGAGGATGGAGCGAGCGCCTTCGATAACGGACTTCATACCGGAACCGCAAACCATACCAACGGTGTAAGCGGGAACGGAGAAGGGAATGCCAGCCTTAACGGAAACCTGGCGAGCAACGTTCTGGCCCAGGCCTGCGGTCAGGATGCAGCCGAACATGAGTTCGTCAACGTTTTCGGGAGCAACGTTTGCGCGCTTGAGAGCTTCCTTAACAGCGATAGCGCCCAGTTCAGCAGCGGGTACGTCCTTCAGAGAACCACCAAAAGAGCCGATAGCGGTACGGCAGCAGTTTACGATATACAGTTCCTTCATTGTTATTTCCTCCAAAATTTTATTTCGTTTGTTGTATTTTAAATTTTAATAATTCTTAATGGTAAGTCGCGGGAATCAGGAGTTGGTGAATTCAGCAGCTCTCTTTTCCACGAAAGCGCCCATGCCTTCCTTCTGGTCAGCAGTAGCAAAGCACATAGCGAACATTTCGTTTTCCAGAGCGATACCGTCGTCGATATCCATCTGCAGGCCGCGGTCGATGCAAGCCTTAGCATACTTAACAGCGATGGGAGCATTCTTTGCGATGCTTGCTGCCAGTTCCATAGCAGCGTTCATCAGTTCTTCAACGGGATATACGCCGTTAACAAGACCCATAGCAGCAGCTTCAGCAGCGCGGATTTTCTTGCCGGTGTAGATCAGTTCCTTAGCGCGAGCAGCACCGATGCGGCGAGCCAAACGCTGGGTGCCGGAGAAACCGGGGATGATACCCAGGCCAACTTCGGGCTGACCGAACTGAGCCTTTTCGGAAGCAAGGATCATATCGCAGCTCATTGCCAGTTCGCAGCCACCGCCCAGAGCGAAGCCGTTTACTGCAGCAATGGTGGGAAGTTCCAGCTTTTCAAGACGGCGGAACACTGCGGAACCGAACTGACCGAACTTGCGGCCTTCGGGAAGGTTCATCACGGACATTGCTGCAACGTCTGCACCAGCCACGAATGCGCGGCCTGCACCGGTGATGATGAGAGCAGCCAGATCATTGTCCTGTTCAACAACTGCCAGAGCATCGTTGAGTTCGGAAAGAACCTGCTGGTTCAGGGAGTTCAGTGCTTCCTGACGGTCAATGGTAATAATACCGACCTTTTCGTTTTTTTCATAGCGTACGAAATCGCCCATCTTTTCCTCCTCATACCGCTTGACTTACGGTATATTTGGTAATTTTTATGCGAGCAACTTGTCAAAAATATAACAAACTTTGGTTAAAAAAATTTGCGTCGACCGTTGCTCACGGGTTTATACTTCTGTCAACAATAGATATCCTAATACATTTAACCGAATAAAGCAAGCCACTTTGTCAAAGAATTGTCAAAATTCTTATAGATGCATTTTTGTGCATCTACCCTCTCCTGCTACTATACAAAGTGCCCAAAGTTCCTTAATTCCCAACATTTTCCTTGTTGAAAAAGACCGCAGACAACGCCACCGAAATTTATCGTTTACACTGATTTGTCACTATGTTATGATAAATGCAGTCATTGCTGCTTCCCTACTCTATATCTTGATGCGGCGAGACTGCAAAACACACAATATATTATTTTAACTTTCGATATTTGGGAGGTATTTTTTATGCGCATGCGTAAAAAGAAAAATCTGATTCCCCGCATGGAGCGCTGCGCTGCCTGCCAGATCAAAGATCCCTTTGCCCTGCGCGGCAACTGGCGCTCTTTGATGCCTGAGGCCAAGGAAGTGCGCCTGGAACTGGGCTGCGGTAAAGGCCGCTTCACCGTAGATACCGCTGCCGGCGAACCCGATGTTCTTTTTGTCGCCGTAGAGCGTGTGCCGGATGCTATGGTCATCGCTATGGAGCGCGCTATGGCTGCAGAACTGAAAAATGTGTTCTTTATCGATGCCGACGCCGTTCTCCTGCCTGATATGTTTGAAGAAGGCGAAGTAGACCGCATCTATATCAATTTCTGTGATCCCTGGCCCCACAAAGGTCACGCCAAGCGCCGCCTGACCCATGGCAATTTCCTTAAGCTTTACCGCAAGGTTCTTAAAGATGGAGGACAGATCCATTTCAAGACCGATAATCGCCCCCTCTTCGATTTCTCTGTGGAAGAAATCCCCAACTTTGGTTTCACCCTCTCCGAAGTCACCAACGATCTGCACGCCGAGTGCGCAAACGTGATTATGACCGACTATGAAGCCAAGTTCCGTGAACAAGGCATCCCCATCAATCGCTGCGTTGCCACCATGGTGAATTGGGAAGAACCCAAGACAGAAGAAGCGGAAGAATAATTTTCATAGACAAATAACGGCTCTCTATGATAAACATAGAGAGCCGTTTAATTTATTTTTGGCTAAGGGTGTAATACAGCATAACCAGACCCCCGCTCAGCAGCGCACCGCCCACAATATCACTGAACCAATGCACACCCGAAATCAATCTTCCGATGACCATAAATACCGTGAAAGCAACCAGCAGAATCTCAACCCACCGTTTGACGGAAATATTTTTGATCCGCGTGTGGAGCTGCATCAAAGCCGTCGGCATCACGCACATAGCCAGCATCGTTGTAGAAGAAGGATACGATGCTTCCAAAATGCCATCAATCAATACAGGTCTGTAATTTACAACAAAGCGCTCAAAGAAAAGATACGCCGTCATAACTGCAAGATAAAAACCGCCGAGGAAAAGAATACTTCTGTCAACAGCCAGAAGCTTTTTTCTTTGAACCCATTGTACCAGCCCCAGCACTGCAAATCCCACTATAAAACCAAGGGGCACCAAACCCAGCCAATCCGTAACCGTATACAAGCTCATATGCACGCCGGTAAGGTTATGAAAAAAGCTATTGATGGCAGCAAGCCCAACTGTCGAACCCTGCGGGCCGATCTGCTCTGTATCAATAAAGCTCACCCCTACTGTCCACAGCACAAATGCCGCAAGCATACAAAGCGAAGCATAAAAGTATTTGAGATTTCCTCGTTTCATGTTTTTTACCTCTCTTTTGTGTTTTCAGCTTTCGCCTGAACTACACTCTATAAGAAAGGCTTCAAAAACATAAGAAGCGCAGTGTCACACCCACGACACGCTTCGTGTCATTCCCATTTGATGAGCATCAAAACCTTTATTGCAAGAAACATAAACAAAAAGGCTGCTGCATAGGGCTGCAAACTCACAATAAAAAGAACTGTCCCCACCACATTAAGCATCAAGGATAGTTTCTTCTTGCCTCGTCTCCAGAAAGCCTGCTGGCAATTCTGCAGAGCAAGCGTCAAAATCCCGCAAGCAATAAGCCCAATAACTACAACAAAATAGGCACATCTCAGCCACGGAGAAATTTCACTTAAGGTCAAAAGCGCTACACCTCTGATACCACTATCCATTTCCTGCCTAAAAAACGGTAGGAACAAAAACAGCGCCGCACTAAAATCAAGCAGCCCAAACAGCAGATCCAGAAAATGAGACTCCTTCTCTTTCGAGTCCGCTTCCGCTATGGTAAGCAATTCATCACCGGATAACAGCTCATCTACCGTTATACCAAAAAACTTCGCCAGTGCTTTCAGCGACTCTATATTAGGATATCCTCTGCCCGATTCCCATTTCGAAACAGCAGTGCGGGACACATAAAGAGCCTCCGCAAGTTCTTCCTGCGTTAAACCCTTTTGTTTTCTTAATTCCTGAATTTTCTCGTGAAATTCCATAATCGCTCTTTCCGAAAAAGCGCGTAATGCGACAATTTCTATTCATCGTTTCTTTAAATATAATAAGCGACAAATACAAAAAGAACAAGCACAGCAGAGCAATCTGCTGTGCTTGTTGATTGTTTAATTCAGCAATTGATTAGGCCTTCTTTGCGATTTCGCACAGAGCGGAGAAAGCAACTGCATCGTTGATTGCCATTTCGGAAAGCATCTTGCGGTTGATTTCGATGCCAGCAACCTTCAGACCGTGCATGAAGGTGGAGTAGTTCATGCCGTTGAGCTTGCAAGCAGCGGAGATGCGGGTGATCCACAGCTGACGGAAATCTCTCTTCTTCAGACGACGGCCGATGTAAGCGTAGGTCAGGGACTTCATGACCTGCTCGTTAGCCATCTTAAAGTGCTTGGACTTGGAACCCCAGTAGCCCTTAGCCATCTTCAGGGTCTTATTTCTTCTCTTGCGCGTCATCATTGCGCCTTTTACACGTGCCATATTGTAAAGCCTCCTATTTCAGCGTATCGTTTTCTTATTTGTAGGGGATCATCTTGCGGATCGTTGCTTCAGTGGTAGTATCAGCATAACCACCGGCACGAAGACGGCGCAGACGCTTGCTGTCCTTCTTGTTGAGGATATGGCTCTTGAATGCCTTTGCGCGCTTAACCTTACCGGTCTTGGTCAGGTTGAATCTTTTCTTAGCGCCAGAATGAGTCTTGAGTTTGGGCATGGTGAATCTCCTTCCGTATGTTTAAAACAAAAAATAAAACTAATTTATTTGCCGCTCTTGGGAGAGAGGAACATAGACATGTTTCTGCCTTCCAGCTTAGCAGCCTTATCCAGGGATGCCACTTCGGCGCACTGCTCAGCAAAGCGTTCCAGCAGGTCACGGCCAATTTCCGTATGAGCCATTTCACGGCCGCGGAAACGAACGGACACCTTCACGCGATTGCCATCGGCAATGAACTTCTGTGCATTTTTGAGCTTGGTGTTAAAGTCACCGATGTCGATACCGGGAGACATGCGGATCTCCTTGATCTCCACAACGTGCTGATTCTTCTTTGCTTCTTTCTCGCGCTTACCCTGCTCGAACTTGTACTTACCATAGTCCATGAGCTTGCAAACGGGAGGAACAGCCTGAGGAGAAATCTTCACCAGGTCAACGCCCTGTTCATCGGCAATATTCAGCGCTTCTGCAGCGGACATGATACCCAGCTGCTCGCCGTCGGAACCGATGAGGCGTACTTCCTTATCAGTGATTTCCTCGTTCAATTGATGCACTACGTTACTAATAGCCGAAGCACCTCCATTCCAAAAATAACAAAACGCGAATGCACAAAGCATCCGCGCAACGACAAACTCCCGCCCTGAGTGGGGGAAGAAATGAACCGTGTTAACCTCTTTGCTGAGCTGGAGGTGAGGCAGATGCTATCAACCTTCTTTGTTTTGCTCAGTTATTATAGCAATACTACCGCCCTATGTCAACACCTTTTTTGCAACTTTTTCAAATTTTTCCGCAGTATTTTTTAACTCTCACATTATAATATATGTATCGTAAATTTTCCAGCTTTTTTGCTTTCCGCCACAGTTTCTTCGCATAAATTTCCCTCCATCGCAGATACTATCCTCACAATCCCAGGAAAGGAGGATCCCGTTATGCGCGAGGATTACGATAATTCCAACAAGAAGAATTCCGGCAGCACCAATAATACCAACACCACCGGTAACACTTCCAAGACCAATAAGAGCAGCAAAAACTGCAAGTAAGGCCAAAGACGGACGAAGGCTCGTCCGTCTTTCTTGTTTTCCCTCCCCTTTTCTGCTATGATAGACAGGAAAGGCAGGTGGCAGCATGAAACTTCTTATCTTCTCCGATTCCCATGGTTACCTCGACCACATGGTGCAAGCCGTGGAACAGGAACAGCCCCACCGCATCATTCATTTGGGCGACCACCTGAAAGACGCAGAAGCCCTTGCCGCTCTCTTCCCCCACATCCCCATGGATATGGTTCCCGGCAATTGTGATTTCTGCCCCACAGAAAGCCTTGAGAAAATGCTTTCTTTTGAAAATGTATCACTTCTCATCTGCCACGGTCACACCCTGCGGGTAAAAGAAAGCTATCAGATCGCCCGCTATACAGGCATGGAGCGGGGCGTGAATGCCGTTCTTTTCGGCCACACCCATGTTCCCTATCTCTATGAATCCCCCGAGCTGACCCTTCTCAATCCGGGCAGCATCGGCCGCTACCGCCCCTCTTACGCGGTGATGGAACTCAAAAACGGCAGCTGCACCTGCAGCCTGCACAAAATGTAAAGCAAAAGGAGCAAGGTATCTTTCAACCCTGCTCCTTTTTAACATCAGTTCAGCAAATCGGAACTTGCCGTTTCATATAAAATAAAGGATATATCTAATGCTTCCTCTTTTTCATCAACAGAGCTATTCCTTCAACAATCAATGAGCCCACTGCAAGTTCTGTTGCCATCACCGCCCAAAGCAGAAGCGTGCCGTCAGTTCCGTGATTAACAAGGTGACCGGTCCAAAGCCATGCTATCACGGAAACGAAAACCAAAATACCGGATAGCAGATACCCTTTTTTCCATTTGAATAACATCGCTCTGATAACTATTCCAATTAAAACTGGCAAAACAAAATACATAAATACAGCACCATTCATGCAATCCCACCTCTTTTTCAAATCCTTATTTTCCAAATCTCTTCTTTATTGTATCGGTGATAATGCCTGCTGCAATCACTATCGCTAAAATAGCATATAAAAAGGCAACTTCTTTCCAGGAGGAAATCCAGGCAACGCGCCAAAAAACAAAACAGATAATCGCAAAAGCAATCACAGCAATCGCAATATCCCTTATTTGTTTTTTCATAAGAACACCTCCCCTTGTCAAATTATTGTATCACACTTCCGCCCCATTGTCCTGTTTCAGCCTAAAATTTCTTTCTGCGGATAAGGTCTCCCCTTTTGGCAAATACTTTTTCCAAAGGAGGGCCGCACATGATAACCGCTTTCATCCGCACTGTCATTTTATATTTTGTCATCACCATTGGCCTGCGACTCATGGGCAAACGGCAAATCGGCGAATTGGAGCCCACAGAACTGGTCATCACCCTGCTGATCTCAGATCTCGCTTCCGTCCCCATGCAGGATTTCGGTGTCCCGCTGCTGGACGGGCTCGTTCCCATTGCGGTGCTGCTGTCCCTTTCCATGCTGGTCTCCTATTTTAATCTCAAATCCATCCCCTTCCGCAATCTTGTCTGCGGCGAACCCGCCATTTTGATCCAAAACGGAAAAGTCTCCCAAAAAGCCATGGCCAAAAATCGCTTTACCCTGGATGAGCTTTTAGAGCAGCTGCGCTCTCAAGGCATTTTTGACCTCTCTTGCGTGAAGTATGCCATTCTGGAAACCGATGGTCAGCTTTCCGTCCTCCCCTATACCCGCGAGCAAAGCGAAACGCTCCCCACCCTCATCATTAACGACGGGCGATTGATGGAGAAAAACCTCAAACACTGCGGGCTGGATGAAACCTGGCTGCACCGCGCGTTGACGCGCCACAAGGTGGACTCTGTGAAAGATATCTTCTTCCTCTCTGTCGACGAGCTTGGCAACGTGATTCTGATCCCCCGGGAGGAGCGCATATGAAATACTGCATCGTTCCCCTTTTGCTGCTTTTGAGCCTTTTCGCCCTGTCCCTTGAAAACGGGCGCATCTTGCAGCAGGATATGGACACTTGCCTTGTGCAGATGGAATCTGCACAGCGATCCACCACTTCCCAAAGCTGGAGCGACGCGCTCCAGGCCACCCAGGCAGCTTATGACCACTGGCAAAGTCGCCAGACTTACCTCCATATCGTCTGCCACCGCGACACGCTCAATACGGCCGAATCCCTCTTTCGCCGCTGTTTGATCCTTGCCTGCGATGAAGATGCCCCCGAGTTTCACGCCAATGCCGCCGAACTCATCTCCCAGCTTGAAGCCCTTGGAGATATGGAGTCTTTCAGCATCAAACATGTATTTTAACACAAAAAGTCCCGAATCTTTCGATTCGGGACTTACTTAATTTACTTTTCGGCCAGAAGCTTATTGAGTTCTGCCATGAAGGTATCGATATCCTTAAACTGGCGGTAAACGGAAGCAAAACGAACGTACGCTACCTGGTCCACGCCTCTCAGACGATCCATTACCTTTTCGCCAATGGAATCGGTGCTGATCTCACGCTCCATAGAGTTCTGGAGTTCCAGTTCAATTTCATCGGCAATTTTTTCCAGCGAAGCGAGCGATACAGGGCGCTTTTCACAAGCACGGATCATACCGCGCAGCACCTTGCTGCGGTCAAAGCTCTGACGGCTGCCATCTTTCTTAATTACCACGATAGGGAGACTTTCTACAGTTTCATAAGTGGTAAATCGTCTTTCACAGCTCAGGCACTCTCTGCGGCGGCGAATGCTGCTGCCTTCCTCTGCCGGACGGGAGTCCACTACCTTGCTTTCACGGAAACCGCAATAAGGACATTTCATATCTTTTCCTCCTGCACTTCTTTCACACACATTTTGCGAAGGCAATTATCTTTTTTTATTATACCAAACCAAATAAAAAAACACAAGATATTGTGGTCACTTTTTCATTAAAATCGGTTCTCCCTTTTGATCAAAAGAAAACACGGCATATTCCCTTCCCCAAATCCTTTCGATTCTCGCAAGGCAGAAAAGCCCGCTCATAGGAAAAGGCATCCGCTCTCCGCAGGGAAAACCTATCTCCCGCACGCCGCCGCGCAAACGAAAAAGCCCATTTTGCAGCGGTGGCAGCACAGAGCAGTACCTGCGGCAAAGCTGCGCCTCTTCTCCGTCCAAGCCTCGCCACGCATTCTCTTTTTCCCACTGCACCGATACCTGAGCGCATTGCAGTTTTCCCAGCGGCTCCACCGTCCCCACGGAAAGCCTGCGCTGCAGCATATACCCGTCTTCTGTGGGTTCTGCCACCCCCAAAAGCAGCTCCCCCCGCTCTCCTTTGAGATAGAGTCGCGGAATCACTTTATCTTTAATAGCAACACGGGCAAAAAACTGCAGATACAATCCCTCCTGCGCTACCGTGATTTCCCCACAGGAGGCGCCATGATAAAATATCGGA
>JAZQUM010000023.1:0-2777 GCA_045631305.1 Oscillospiraceae bacterium
CCACTTGGCAATGCCGCTGAGGATCTGGCGGTCGGTGCCGGTGCCGTCATCCAGAGTGAACTTCAAGAGCTTGTCGCTCTTCTTCACGTTTTCACAGGCCTTGACCTTTACTGCGCGGAAATCGCTCTTGCAGAAGGTGTCAAAGTCCACGTTTTCACTTGCCAGAGGTTCAATTTCGATAGCGGGGAGAGCAGCCTTCTTGGCAGCTTCCTGCAGTTCGGCAAGTTCAGCCAGAGCCTTTTCAGCATCCAGACGGGGGAAGATAGCGTCGCCCTTGGTAACGGCAGCGTCAGCAGCCAGGCCGCCCCACTTGTCTGCGCTGTCCCATTCGGTGATGGCACCGCTTGCGCCGATCTGTGCAAAGATCTTTTCGCAGGAAGCGGGCATGAAGGGACGCAGCAGCACGGTGCAGATGCGGATGGTTTCCAGCAGGTTGTAGAGAACGGTTGCAAGGCGTGCGCCATTGGCTTCCATATCCTTGGCCAGAGCCCAGGGAGCGGTTTCGTCGATATACTTGTTGGCGCGCTGGATGCACTTGAAGATCTCTTCCAGTGCGTTCTGGAACTGGTAAGCTTCCATTTCCTTTGCATAACGTTCACGCAGGGTGGAAACCATGGTCTTGAGATCGCAGTCCAGCTTGTCGTCTGCGCGGTCAGCTACCAGGTTAGCGCCGAAGTACTTGCCTACCATGGCGGTGGTGCGGGAAACCAGGTTGCCAAGGTCGTTGGCCAGGTCGATATTGATGGTGTTGATCAAGAGCTCGTTGGAGAAGTTACCGTCGGAGCCGAAGGGGAAGGTGCGCATCAGGAAGAAGCGCAGAGCATCCACGCCGAACTTTTCAGCAAGGATATAGGGGTCAACCACGTTGCCCTTGGACTTACTCATCTTGCCGCCGTCCATTACCAGCCAGCCGTGGCCGTAAACCTGCTTGGGCAGGGGCATTTCCATGCTCATGAGCATAGCGGGCCAGATGATGGAGTGGAAACGGACGATTTCCTTACCGACAAAGTGCACGTCTGCGGGCCAATACTTGGCATAATCGTCATACTTATCGTTGAGGAAGCCCAGTGCGGTGGTGTAGTTGAAGAGAGCGTCCACCCAAACGTAAACCACATGGCCGGGGTCAAAGTCTACGGGCACGCCCCAGGAGAAGCTGGTGCGGGAAACGCACAGGTCTTCCAGGCCGGGCTTGATGAAGTTATTCACCATTTCGTTGACGCGGCTCTTAGGCTGCAGGAAATCGGTGTTTTCCAGAAGATCCTGCACGCGGTCAGCATACTTGCTCAGACGGAAGAAGTAAGCTTCTTCTTCAGCATCCACTACTTCACGGCCGCAGTCGGGGCACTTGCCGTCCACCAGCTGACTTTCGGTCCAGAAGCTTTCGCAGGGAGTACAGTACTTGCCGCTGTACTTGCCCTTATAAATGTCGCCCTTTTCGTACATCTTCTTGAAGATGCGCTGAACAGATGCAACATGGTAATCATCGGTGGTGCGGATGAAACGGTCGTAGGAAACGTTCATGAGTTCCCACAGATCCTTGATGCCGCTTTCGCCTTCTACAATGTTATCAACAAAAGCCTGAGGGGTCACGCCTGCTGCCTTGGCCTTTTCTTCGATCTTCTGACCATGCTCGTCGGTACCGGTGAGGAACATGACATCGTAGCCCTGCAGGCGCTTATAGCGTGCCATGGTGTCGGTAGCCACGGTGCAGTAGGTGTGGCCGATGTGGAGCTTGTCGGAAGGATAGTAAATGGGGGTAGTGATATAGAACTTGTTGTTTTCCATGGTTTCTTTCTCCTTTAAACCGCCGCGCCCGAATGAAAGGACGGCGAAATTTTACATTGTGATGGGGGTGCAACTATTATGATTTCGCTTTATTTTGCGTCAGAAAAAGGCGCGGCGCCGCAGGAATACTTTGTGTATTTCAAGAAGCCGCAACGCATTTATGGCACAAAAGAAAGCAGAAATCCAAAAAACGCCCTCGGATCATTCCAATGACCCAAGGGCGTATATACGCGGTACCACCTTGCTTCACAGTTTCCTTGCGGAAAACTGCCTTACGGGCAGAGAACATCTCTGCCACAGCGCATAACGCGCGCTCATGCGTCATAAGCTAACCTTTCGGCTCACCCATGCAGCTCAGGGGCCATGTTCCCTTGCCGCCGCTTGCATCCGCTCTCACCTTATCGGACTCTCTTTGGCGCGCTTGGCAGGTACTCTTCCCATCATCGCCTTTTTCCCTATTTTAAATAGTATACCATATCATAACCGCATTATTCCCGTTTGTCAAGGGTTGGCCATATTGGTCCCTTTTTACTTTTGGACTGATGGGTTCCAACTCCGTCGATTTCACTAAATAGACCTGTTTCCAAACATTGAAAGAAACAAAAGAATATTATATGATGTAAAAAGCTTGGAACTATTTAGAATGTTTTTGCGCCTATATAGATAATGAAACAGTTAAACAAACTTGAATTTGACAGTTAATTTTCACTCTACCAATGGTTTACTTCTCCTCACTAAACCAATGGTATGTATGTTTTATGCGAAATAGCAGTTACACTGTATGCGAAAGGAGATAGCTTATGAACCAAATTAAAATCGGAAGATTTATTGCCGAGTGCAGAAAAAAGGCAAACTTAACACAAATGCAGTTGGCAGAAAAACTGGGTATCACCGATAAAGCAATATCCAAGTGGGAACGCGGCGTGGCAATGCCCGATACTTCGATAATGCTTGAACTCTGCGATATTCTTTGCATCAGTGTAAATGAATTA
>JAZQUM010000024.1:0-3723 GCA_045631305.1 Oscillospiraceae bacterium
CCCACGTAACAGAGCTTGCCTACGATATCTTCGTAGCCACGCTCGATATACTGCACGCTGCCGATCTCGGTGGTGCCGTGAGCGGCAAGAGCGGCGATGACCATGGCAGCACCTGCACGCAGGTCGCAAGCCTGAACGGGAGCACCCTGCAGATGATCCACACCTTCGATCACGGCTACTTTGTTATCCACCTGAATGTTGGCGCCCATGCGGTTAAGCTCATCTACATAGCGGTAGCGATTGTCCCACACACTTTCGGTGACAAGGCTGGTGCCTTCAGCCAGAGTGAGCACTGCGGCAATCTGGGGCTGCATATCGGTGGGGAAACCGGGATAGGGCAGAGTTTTTACATTGGTCTTGACCAGAGGAGTGGTGCGGCGGATCAGCAGATTGTCATCATCTTCTTCGATCTCAACACCCATTTCCAGGAACTTTGCGCTGATGCAGTCCATGTGCTTGGGGATTACGTTCTTGATGAGAACCTGGCCACCGGTAGCGGCAACAGCTGCCATATAAGTACCGGCTTCGATCTGGTCGGGAATGATAGCATAAGAACCGCCGCTGAGACGGGAAACACCACGGATCTTGATGGTGTCAGTACCGGCACCCTTAACATCCGCACCCATGGAGTTGAGGAAGTTGGCAAGGTCTACAATGTGGGGTTCCTTGGCTGCGTTTTCAATAACGGTATTACCCTCTGCCAAAGCAGCAGCCATCATGATGTTCATGGTGGCACCTACGGAAACCTTATCCAGATAAATGTTGGAGCCTTTGAGACGGCCGTCCACATAAGCGTGGATAAAACCGCCTTCCACATCTACCTTAGCACCCATGGCGGTGAACCCCTTCACATGCTGGTCAATGGGGCGAACGCCGAAGTTGCAGCCGCCGGGCATAGTGACTTCAGCTGTACCAAAGCGGCCCAGAAGCGCACCGATAAGATAGTAGGAAGCACGGATACGGCGAGCCAGTTCGTAGGAAGTGCGGGTGGAATGAATATGGCGGGAATCAATTTCCACGGTGTGGCGATTGATGGTGCGCACCTGAGCACCCAGTTCCTGCATGATATTCAAAAGCAGCGTAACGTCGCTGATCTGGGGAATGTTTTCAATACGGCAGATACCGTCTACCATCAGTGCCGCGGGAAGGATGGCAACTGCAGCGTTTTTTGCGCCGCTGATGGTAATCTCGCCGAACAGGGGTTTGCCCCCGTTAATAATATACTTGGTCAAAACAGCACCTTCTTTTCAGGTCTTTTCCACTTCAGTTTCTCCCGCTTTTCACGCTTCATACAAAGCATGGGAAAATTTTCAGGAGAGTGTATACGATAAAATATACCGGCTTGTAAAGCACAGTATGTCATCTGTAGTTATATTACATCGGGTTTTGAGAGTAATTTAGCGAAAACCGCATAATTACATGCTAAGTATACCAGATAATGTTTGAAAATGCAATGAAAAGAATACAAAACTATGCCGAAAGTTGTAAAATTCCATTCTCATCTCCGGCAGTATAGCAGCGGAAGGTGTCAGCTCGCAGAAGCCATACGGGCGTGAGTTGAATGCCGTTGGCGGTGGTGTGGAGCACATAGGCGGTTTTCATTTCCAAAAGCTCGTTGCAGATAAGACCGTTATTTACAGTATGGTCTACAAAATCAGTGAGAGCATCTGTTGCGGAAAGGGAAACTTCGCCGTCGGGAAGGGATTCACAAGAAGAAAGATATGTGCCGCTGACGGAGAGAAGCTTGCCTTGGGAGAAAGTAAAAAGAAGGGATGCATTGAGTACGGGGCTGCCTTTAAGATATTTGGTGGCGGTTACTGTTCCGTTTCCACCTTCTGTGAGGTCTGCAATGAGATCGGTATAGTCAAATTTGCGGCAGATCTCTGCGGCAAATTCTTTGGGGGAGTCTACTGGAAGACCTATGGTAGAAATGTCGAAAGAAGCGGTGGTGTGGAAAGAAGCCACACCTGTAGAGGATGCGTAGGAGTGGATGCCGCCGCCTTCGTTGGTCCATGTGCATGGACCAAGAAAAGATTCTGCAAAGGTTTTTTCTGCTTCAGTATCGCGTACAAAGACCAGCGTGTCTGCACGGATATCTTTTTTTGCAGTTTCAGGAGAGAGTGCAATGTTGTTTTTCTCAAAGAGAAGGAAGATTTGCTCCCGCGTTTCCTGCGCCGCACGAGCGGTACGCACCTGATTGGACACAATGAGAGAAAGCAGGAAAAGGTTGAGCAGTGCCAGGATGATGATCACAATATTTTTAAGACGAACCGTTTCCATAGTTTCTCCTTATTGCGTTACGATCCAGCTGACAGAAAGGGAGGAAGTGCCGTTATCTACATAAGAAATGTCCAAAGTGCCTTCCTTGCCGTCAGCAATGGCAAGGGCCTGGGTAAGAGGCAGGGAACGCAGGGTAGTATCGCTGAGGGCATAATTGCGGCAGTGTAGGGTAAAGGCAGTGACTACACCGCCAAAGATAGTGATGGAAGCTGCAGGAGAGCCATCATAAAAACGGATCGGGATACCGCCTGCCATGTAATTAAAAGAAACGGTGTAACCGTTTTCTGTTTCTTCCAGATGGGAAAGATACAATGTAGCTTCTCCTGCTGTAGCAGAAAGAAGAGTGGAAGTAATATGATAAGCAGTTGTAACAGCAGCGGCGGGGCTGCTGTCTTCTGTAAGGAACACGGAGTTACTGTGGCGGGTGCCGGCGTAAGTAACCGTGCCGTCGGTTTCCATACGAAGGGTAGCATCGGAGGCAAAAATAACTTCTGTGCCGTCGGATTCTACATAGCGGGAATTGGAGTGAGAGTTAAAGCCCAGAAATTCCAGAAGCTGATTGTTTTCGTTGATAACAAAAGGTGTGCTGCAGATGTATCCGGGGCGGGAGAGCATGTCTTCTGTGATCAATGTGAGCGGATCGAGGGTATGACTATAATCGCTTCGTTCAAAAAGAAAAGCGGTGTCATTGGGTTCATAAACAGAGATAGCAGATTCCAGTGTGCCGGAAGTGATGGCGGTTGTAGCAACATAGTATTCTGTGCCGTCAAATAAGAAAAGACGAGCAGGATCGTTGCCTGCAGCCAAAAGCAGACGCTGTACAGAAGAAGAGGGGAGTGTGGAAACGGGAATATCCATCATGGAGGAGAGCAGGGAAACAGGCAGGGAAGTGGAGAAATCATAATAGATGCCGCTTTGCAAAAGGGCGGCGTGGAAAGCTTCTCCCGTGGTGGAAACTGCAGAGTTGGCAGAGCCGAAGGCTTCCTTTATCAAAGTGTTCAGGGGAAGGAGTGCTTCATCGGAAAGAGTGGTGGTGCAGCCAAAGCGGCCGTGCTCTTTGGAAACGGAAATCTGCACAGGAGCAGAAAGTTCCGATGCGGTTTCAACTGCAACAAGAGAAGTACTTTGTGTGCGGGGAGAGAAAAAGGCGGCAAGATCAGGCTGATCAATGCCTGTAGTGGGAGAAAAAGTATAGAAAAAGAGGCAAAGGGCCAGAAAGCTCAGCGTAATAATGGCAGTATTCTGCAATTGGTCTATACGCTTTTTTTTCTTCTGTTCTTCCATAATTGCCTCCTTTCCTGAATAGTTTTACATTTTCTGAGCAATGGGCAGCGTCATGCGCACAGTGCAGCCGGGGCCTTGATGCTCGGCCAAAGCCAGCGTGCCATGGTGGCGCTCCACGATTTCTTTTGCGATAGAAAGTCCCAGACCGGTGCCGCCGGA
>JAZQUM010000025.1:0-11984 GCA_045631305.1 Oscillospiraceae bacterium
GATCACCGGCGCTGCTCAGATGGACGGTGCTATCCTCGTTATCGCTGCTACCGACGGCCCCATGGCTCAGACTCGTGAACACATCCTCCTGGCTCGTCAGGTAGGCGTTCCCGCAATCGTTGTATTCCTGAACAAGTGCGACCAGGTTGACGACGAAGAACTGCTCGAACTGGTTGAAATGGAAGTTCGT
This sequence comes from Oscillospiraceae bacterium, assembly GCA_045631305.1. Taxonomy (GTDB): domain Bacteria; phylum Bacillota; class Clostridia; order Oscillospirales; family Oscillospiraceae; genus JAZQUM01. The sequence goes on from JAZQUM010000025.1 coordinate 191, forward strand.
GAACTGCTCAGCACCTACGAATTCCCCGGCGACGAACTGCCCATCGTTAAGGGTTCCGCTCTGTACGCTCTGACCTGCGAAAGCAGCGACATGAACGACAAGGACTATGCTTGCATCAAGGAACTGATGGACGCTGTTGACAGCTACATCCCCACTCCCGACCATATGGCAGACCTGCCCTTCCTGTTGCCCGTAGAAGACGTATTCACCATTTCCGGTCGTGGTACCGTTGCTACCGGCCGTGTTGAACGTGGTCAGCTGAAGCTCAACGATAACGTTGAAATCGTTGGTCTGTCCGACGAAAAGAAGAAGACCGTTGTTACCGGTATCGAAATGTTCCACAAGCTGCTCGACTACGCTGAAGCAGGCGACAACATCGGCGCTCTGCTCCGCGGCGTTGCTAAGACCGAAATCGAACGCGGCCAGGTTCTTTCCGCTCCCAACAGCATCCAGCCCCTCACCAAGTTCGTTGGCCAGGTTTACGTTCTGAGCAAGGACGAAGGCGGCCGTCACACCCCCTTCTTCAACAACTATCGTCCTCAGTTCTATTTCCGTACCACTGACGTTACCGGCGAAATCACCCTTCCCGAAGGCGTTGAAATGTGCATGCCCGGCGACAACGTTGACATGAACGTTGAACTGATCACCCCCATCGCTATCGAAAAGGGTCTCCGCTTCGCTATCCGTGAAGGCGGCCGTACCGTTGGTTCCGGCGTTGTTATCGAAATCGTTGAATAATCAACTTAGATAATCAACCCTGATATCTTTGGTTTATAAAAAAGACTGCTGCATCTGCAGCAGTCTTTTTTTATTTATTCGCTAAAAAGTGGTGCAATAAATCCGTTTTCTCCTGCGCAGAAAAGATCCGCTGCCACCAAAGTATCCTCATAGAGGTAGAGATTTGCCTGTACGCCCTGTAAAGAATCGCCGTAGTTGGTGATAGAATACGTGTAGCGGGTCAATGGCTGACCGCAGTATGGTATGAGATCAAAGCCTTGAGTTAGCTGAAGTTGATTATATGCAGTGTATCGTTCATCCAAAGGGGAGGGCAGTTGGAGATCCAATGTGGCAATGGGATCCTCGATGGCTTCTAAACCGCAGGAGGAGAGGAGTTGCAACCGAGCCTCATTTGTGGAAAGATTGCTGAAAGGGGAGTTTTGCTCCGGGAATGCTTCTTTAGCTGGTGCAAAAAGCAGAAAAAGACCAAGAATACAAAGAGCGACAGCGACGAGGAGAAAAATGGCTTTCTTTTTAGAAAGCTTGGCAGTGACGATCAGCATAAGTGCCTCCTGAAGAGTGTGTTGATTTCTAATGATATATTCATTTTTGAACGGATCTATGCTATGATAAGAAAAATGTAAAGAAAAAGAGGTAAGGACTATGGCTAAAATTCGCCTGGATAAGTGGATTGCTTCCACGGGTATTGCATCCCGCAAAGAAGTGAAGCTTTATGCAAAGCAGGGGCGCATCAGTGTTAATGGCGTTGTGGCGCGCAGCGCAGAGGACAAGCTGGATCCCGAAGCAGACGTTGTTTTACTGGATGGAAAGGCCGTTTCTTACCACGAATTCACCTATGTAATGATGCATAAGCCGGCAGGCGTTCTTTCTGCTACTGAGGATAAACGAGAAGAGACTGTGCTGGATTTGCTGCCGCCGGAACTGCAAAAACAAGATCTTTTCCCGGTGGGGCGGTTAGATAAGGATACCGAAGGTTTGCTGCTGCTGACTAATGACGGCTCTTTAGCACATGAATTACTCTCTCCCCGTCACCATGTAGATAAAGTTTATCTGGCGTTGACAGACGGCTGTGTTAATCAGGCGGATTGTGAAGCATTTGCAGCAGGAATGGAACTGGGAGACGGATTGCATTGCATGCCGGCTGGCTTGGAGATTTTGGAGGCAGGCGAAGAGAGTCGTGTCCTTGTGACGCTGCGGGAAGGAAAATTCCACCAGGTAAAGCGCATGCTTGCCGCTTGTGGAAAGCCTGTGAAATACCTTAAACGGCTATCCATGGGCAGCTTGATTTTAGATGAAAAATTAGACAAAGGCAGCTGGCGTTTCCTGGAAAATGATGAACTGGAAGCCCTGAAAAGAACCATGCAGGCAAAAGAAAATTCGAAAAAATAGACAAAAGTTTCGGATTTTTTTGTTGAAAATAGAAAAAATATCTTGCAAATTCCATCCCGGGACTTTATAATGACCTTGTAGTCATATTGCACAAAGAAAAAGTGTGAACGCGCCGGGCGCGGATGAGGAGGATAGCTATGTCTGGTAGAATTTTCCAGAATGTGGTACTGCAGCTGAAAGAAAATACTGATCGTATCATCGGTGTGATTGATGAAGAAGGGATCGTTGTAGCTTGTAGTGAGCTGTCCATGATCGGTCAGAAGTGGTCTGAAGCAGTGGATATGATCCAGCAGGCAGAAGATCAGGTGATCACCTTTGAAGGTAAGGCTTTCAAGGCTCTTTCCGGTTGGGGCAATTCTTTCGATTGTGCGGCTTTTGCCGTAGGTGAGGATGAGGTCAGCAGAACTGTTTGTGCTATGGCCACGGTTTCCCTCAATGCCGCAAAGGTTTACTATGAAGAAAAGCACGATCGTGGTGCTTTCATTAAGAATATTATTTCCGACAACATCATGCTGGGTGATATCTACATCCGCGCTAAGGAACTGCGCGTGGCTGAAGATGTGGCTCGTGGTGTGTTTGTGATCCGCTCTTTGAAGAAGGGTGAGCCCATTCAGGTTGATGTGGTACAGAGCATGTTCCCCGACCGTCAGAACGATTTCGTTCTCAGCGTAGGCGATGGTGATGTGGTGCTGATTCATCAGCTGCCCGACAGCATGGCCGGCAAGGAACTCAACAAGATTGCGCAGAAGATCGAAGAAGGCCTGCGCAGCGGTGAAGACAGCATCGTTGTCGGTATCGGTACCGTGGCAATGCACCTGCACGAACTGGCGAAGTCTTACAAGGAAGCACAGATCGCCATTGAAGTGGGCAAGGTATTTGACACCGAAAAGTATGTTATCAACTACGAAAATCTGGGTATCGGCCGTCTGATCTATCAGCTGCCCACTACCCTTTGCGAAATGTTCCTGCAGGAAGTTTTCAAAAAGAATCCCATTGATGCGCTGGATCAGGAGACTCTCTTTACTATCCACAATTTCTTTGAAAACAACCTTAACGTGTCTGAAACGGCTCGCAAGCTGTTTGTACACCGCAATACTTTGGTATACCGCCTGGAAAAGATCAAGAAGATCACCGGTCTTGATCTGCGCGAATTTGATGATGCAATTACCTTCAAAGTAGCTTTGATGGTAAAGAAGTATCTTTCTTCCCGCGGTATCGATGCATAAAATACAACAAGAAAACCCACGCGGTATACCGTGTGGGTTTTCTTATTGCGAAGGTTTTACAGTGATATTTGAGACGATGGAGTGCAGTTAAAAAATGGAAGGGAAAAAGCGAGAAATTTGCAATATTTTCTCGCTTTTCATGTTGCATGGTGTTGTAACTTTTGTTACAATATTTAGGTAAATTATGTAGACTGGGTGCAGTATGTTGCGGTAAACATGCTGCTGTGACTTTAGATACAGATACCGAAAGGTGAGGTAACATATGATTCGATTGAAAGATGTCGAAATGGTATATGAGAATGGCACAGCTGCGGCCCGCGGCCTCTCTCTTACTATTGAAGACGGTGAGTTTGCTTTTATCGTTGGTCCCTCCGGTTCCGGCAAGTCCACGCTGATCAAGATTTTGACAGCAGAAGTTTTCCCCACTGCCGGCCGCGCTATGGTCAATGGCTATAATCTCAACAATATTTCTAACCGTCAGATCCCTCTGATGCGTCGCACGGTTGGCGTTATTTTCCAGGATTTCCGTCTCATCGCCAAGAAAACGGTGTATGACAATCTGGCATTCGCTATGCGCTGCGTAGGTGCAACGCCTGCAGAGATCAAGAGCCGCATTCCTTATGTGCTGGATCTGGTGGATCTTACGGGTAAGGAAGATCGCTATCCCGATGAACTTTCCGGCGGTGAGCAGCAGCGTGTTGCTGTGGCCCGCGCGCTGGTGAACAATCCTTCCACCATTATTGCCGACGAACCCACCGGTAACCTGGACCCCGTCCGCAGCCTTGAGACTATGATGCTGCTGGAGAAGATCAATGAACTGGGCACCACCGTAGTGGTGGTTACCCATGAACGTGATCTGGTAGACCGCTTCTCCAAGCGTGTAATCATGCTGGAAGAAGGCAGAGTGGTAAGCGATGCAGTTGGCGCATACGGAGGGACGACGGTACGATGAAAAAGAGATGTAATATTGGATATTTCTTCCGGGAAGGCCTCGGCAATATGTTTACCCATGGTTTTATGTCTTTTGCATCTGTGGGTGTGACGGTTGCTTGTCTTTTGATTATGGGCACTTTTTCTCTGGTGGCCCTGAATGCAGATGCTCTGTTGAATGAACTGGAGCAGGACAACGAAATTCTGGCATTTGTGGATGAAACCTTGAGCGAAGCCCAGGCCCGGAATTTGGAAAAGGAGATCCTGGCTGTTCCCAATGTAACGGGTGCGCGCTTTATTTCCCGTGAGGAAGCAGGAAAAGCTTATTCCGAGCAGTATGCGGATGAAGAGATGTTCCAGGATCTGGATCCTGCCATTTTCCGTCACCGCTTTGCCATTCAGGTTTCTGACCTTGAACTGGTAGGCGAAACGGCTGCAGATATTCGCGAAGTGGATCATATTGCTGATATCAATGCTTTTGAAGATGTTGCCAACGGTTTTGTGGCTGTGCGCAATATTGCAAGTGTTGTTTGCATAGCATTGATCGCGATCCTTTTCGTTGTTTCCATGTTTATTATTTCTAACACCATTAAGCTTACCACCTTTGACCGTCGCGAAGAGATTGCGATTATGAAGATGGTGGGCGCTACCAACGGATTTATCCGCTGGCCCTTTGTGTATGAAGGTTTGCTGATCGGTGTTCTCAGCGCAGGTATTGCATTTGGTTTGCAGTGGCTTTTGTACGCGGCTATGGTGCAGGGTGTCAACAATTCCAATGCACTGCAGTTGGTGACGCTGCTGGAATTTGAAACCATTTGGATTCCTGTTGCAGGCGTTTTCGCGTTGGCAGGTATTTTGGTAGGTGTTTGCGGCAGCTTGTCTGCCATCCGTAAATTCCTTCGCGTGTAAGAAAACAGGGAGGCACCATGAGAAAGAAAAAATGGTTCAGTCGCCTTGCGGCGCTGGCGCTTTGTGTGCTGATGTTTGCGTCTGATGCGCTTCCTGCTGCTGCGGTAACGCAGGCAGATATTGATAAGCTCAAAGCAGAGGCTGCAGAAAAGGCAGGCGAGAAAAAAGAACTGCAGGCGCAGCTGGATGCCATGGCTGATGATCTGGCTGCGGCTACGGAAAAGAAGCTGCTGCTGGATGAGCAGTGCGCCGTGATCGCAGAAGAAGTGGCCGCTGCAGAAGAAATCATTGCAGGCTATAAAGCACTGATCGAGCAGACAAAAGCCGACCTTGCTGCAGCAGAAGAGCGGGAAAAAGAGCAGTATGCTCTTTTCTGCAAGCATGTTCGCGCTATGGAAGAGCGCGGTACGGTAAGTTACTGGTCTGTGCTTTTCAAGGCTACCAGTTTTACCGACCTTCTGAGCCGTCTGGACTTTATCAATGAAGTAATGCATTCCGATCAGAAGGTGATCGATGCGCTGAAGGCTTTGCAGGAAGAGATCGCTTTGAAGAAGGCAGAGCAGGAAACGCAGCTTGCCGAAGAAGAGGCAGCCAAGGCTGAACTGGAAGCGCGTCAGAGCGAACTGGAAGCCAAGCGCGCCGAGGCTGTAGAGGTCTTCAATGCCCTGAAGGCAGATGAAGCTGCCTTTGAATCAATGATCGCAGCGGCAGAAGCCGAGCAGGAAAAGCTCCGCAAGGAAGCGGATGCCTTGGCAAAAAAGCTGCAGGAAGAGCAGGCTGCCCGCGGTGAATCCACCGCCAGCAATCCCGGCGGCTACATCTGGCCTTGCAACAGCCGCTATATTACCTCCACCGTAGGCGGACGCAATTCCCCCGGCGGTGTTGGCTCCACCAACCATAAGGGGACGGATATCGGCCGCGTGGGCTATACCAGCTCTGTTTACGCATCCAAGGCCGGTACGGTTATCGTTTCCCAGTATTCCAATTCTTACGGCAACTATGTGGTCATTTCCCATGGCAGCGGCAATACCACCCTCTATGCGCATATGAGCAGCCGCAAAGTCAGCGTGGGTCAGTATGTGTCTCAAGGTACGGTTATTGGTATTACGGGTAATTCAGGCCGTTCCACCGGTCCCCATCTCCATTTTGAGATCAAGGAAAATGGAACGATAATCAATCCCCTGAGTCACGGTAAGCGTCCTGCTATGGGTTACCTCAGCGGCTATTCGCTTTCCGGCTCGGCAGTAAGTTCATGATTTTATCACCCTCTCCATAGGATGGAGAGGGTGATTTTTTTATGCTGGGATATGTTGCTTTTGGAAATGGCTTTCGGGTGCGGAGTGGGGAAGAGGAGATCTGCGGCGGAAGATTTCTTTGTGTGTATTTGCCTGCAAAAAGTCGGGAGCTGCAGATTCGCAAAGCGGCACGGATTTTAAGAAAAAGAGGTGTGCGCCGCGCGGTGTTTCCTGCGGGATACGATGCGGCAAGCTGGAAACGGTGGGGGATAGAGGCAGTGGAAAGCCTTGCTTTTCGCCGCCGGCTTTTGTTGCGGATCCTTTGGTGGGGACTGAGGGAAGAAAAGTGGGTTCGAGCGGGCATCTGCACCCAAAACGTCGATTTTTGGGTGCAGAAGGCGGCGAGGTTTCTAGCGGGGGAGAGTCGCTACCTTTTTCTGGATTGCGGCGAGGGAGCGGAGGAATTGGCTTTGATGTTGCAGCGGGAATGGGGCATTGCTGCGGTGCAAGAGTCCACGGCAGCTCAACTTTCGGCCTGCGATTTTTTGCTGCTATTTACAGAGCGGAAAGAGATAGGTTGTCGCGGCGTTACATTGCCGTTTTATGCCGGGGCAGCGCTTCCGTGGAAATACCGTTTTTGGGGGATAGAAAAGTGTCCGGAAGCGGATCATGAGCAGTTGGGGCAGGCTCTTTGTGAAATGGGAATATTGAAAGAAAAAGATGTAGAAATATTTTAAAAGCTGCCCATCTTGACAATTATTGGGGAAGATTCTATAATAATTTGGATACTGTATAATAGAATAAGTGTGTCCGCATATATAGGGATTTGAACTGCAAATGCGGATGCTAAAATACGATGCAGCAGAAAGGGTACGAAATGAAAAAAGAATTTAAGATGAGTCAGGCGCGCTTCGATGAACTGAAGGCAGAACTGGAGTATAACAAGACTACCCGCGCCGATGAAGTTTCCGAACAGATCAAGATCGCCCGCGGCTTTGGTGACCTTTCCGAAAACAGCGAATATGATGAAGCTAAGAACGAACAGGGCAAGCTTTATTCCCGCATTGCTGAACTGGAAAACATTCTTGAAAATGCCGTGATCGTGGACGAAAGCGAAGCTGACTCCGATAAGGTATCCATCGGCTGCAAGGTAGTTGTTACCAATCTTGCTACCGGCAAGGAAATGCCTGCATACAAGATCGTTGGTTCTCAGGAAGCCGATCCTATGCACGGCGCTATGAGCGAAGAATCCCCCTTCGGCAAGGCCCTGATGGGCGCTAAGGTGGGCGACATCGTTAAGGTGGAAGCACCCGTAGGCGTGATCAACTACAAGGTTGAACGCATCGAAAGATAAGATAGACACAGAGGAGGCCCCATTTTATGTCTGAAGAAAAGAATGTTCAGGTGCAGGCTGAAAAGGCACCCGATATGAATCAGATCCTGAAGGTTCGTCGCGAAAAGCTGAAGAATCTACAGGATGCAGGCATGGATCCTTTTGTAGAAACCAAGTTTGTGGTTTCCACCCATGCCCAGGAAGTGAAGGACGATTTTGATGCCCTGGAAGGCAAGGAAATTACCATTGCCGGTCGTTTGATGAGCAAGCGCGGCATGGGTAAGGTCAGCTTCTGCGATCTGCAGGATAAGTCCGGCCGTGTGCAGCTTTATGCCCGCCGTGACGAAATGGACGTGGAAGAATACAACCGCTTCAAGAAGTACGATATTGGTGATATCGTGGGCGTTACCGGTGAAGTGTTCCGCACCGAACGCGGCGAAATCAGCGTGCGCGTGAAGGAAGTAAAGCTTCTTTCCAAGTCTCTGCTGCCCCTGCCCGAAAAGTTCCACGGCCTGCAGGATAAGGAAATTCGTTATCGTCAGCGCTATGTAGACCTCATCATGAACGCTGATTCCCGCAACAACTTCATCATCCGCAGCAAGTTCGTGAAGTATCTGCGTAACTTCCTGGATAACCGCGGTTACATGGAAGTGGAAACTCCCGTTCTCAACACTCTGGCCGGCGGCGCATCTGCACGCCCCTTCATTACCCACCACAACACCCTCGATATCGATATGTACATGCGTATCGCTACCGAGCTGCACCTCAAGCGCCTCATCGTTGGCGGTCTTGAACGCGTGTACGAAGTGGGCCGTATCTTCCGCAACGAAGGTATGGATACCAAGCACAACCCCGAGTTCACCACCGTTGAACTGTATGAAGCTTATGCTGACTTCAACGATATGATGGACCTCTTTGAAGATCTGCTCTCCGGCGCCGCTCAGGAGATCCTTGGCACTACCAAGGTCAACTGGCAGGGCTTTGAAGTGGATCTGGCCAAGGGTTGGAAGCGCATGACCATGGCTGAAGCCGTTAAGGAATATGTGGGCATTGACTTCATGGCAATTGAAGACGATGCTGAAGCAGTGGCTGCTGCCAAGGCTGCAGGCATTGATATGGACGGTGTGGAACCCACCTGGGGCCATGCTCTCTATGAATCCTTCGACCAGAAGGTGGAAGAAAAGCTGATCCAGCCCACCTTTATCACCATGCATCCCGTGGATGTTTCTCCCCTTGCAAAGCGTAGCGCCAAGTATCCCCGCCTGACCGAGCGCTTCGAGCTCTTCATCTGCCACAGCGAAATGGGCAATGCCTTCTCCGAACTCAACGACCCCATCGATCAGAAGCAGCGCTTCCAGAGACAGGTTGAGCTTCGCGCCAAGGGCAACGATGAAGCTGAAATGATGGACGAAGATTTCATCACCGCACTGGAATACGGTATGCCTCCTACGGGCGGTCTGGGCATCGGTATCGACCGCTGCTGCATGCTGCTCACCGGCTCCGACTCCATCCGTGATGTGCTGCTCTTCCCCACCATGAAGCCCCTGGATTGATAAGTTATGATAACCCAAGATATCTCGGATATCTTGGGTTATCCAATTTGCTTTAGCACAAATCATTAAAAGCGAAGGGACAAATGTGAAATCATGAAGCACAGTGCCTGGTTTAAAAGTATTATGTATGCTATTCAGGGCGCCATTGTGGGTGTTGGGGCTATTTTACCCGGTGTCAGCGGCGGCGTGCTGTGTGTGGCGTTTGGGATTTATGAGCCTATGATGGCTCTTTTGACCCATCCGATGAAATCTTTTAAAACTTACTATAAAATGTTCCTGCCTTTCTTGGTGGGTTGGGCATTGGGTTTTGTCTTTCTTGCCAAAGGGGTGGAGATGCTTTTTGCGCTTTCGTCCACCGTTACTTTGATGCTTTTCTTTGGCCTTATTTGCGGCACGGTTCCTGAGCTTTTCAAAAAATCCGAAAAGAGCGATCCCGATAGCAGCTGGACCCCGTTTGTTATTACTGTTTCTTTGGCATATCTTTTCTTTCATGTGCTGGAAAACAGTGTGGCGGTTGCCATAGCACCTTCTTTTGCAAGCTTTATGCTGTGCGGCGCTTTGTGGGGATTGAGCCTTATCGTTCCGGGCTTGACGTCTTCCACAATCTTGATTTTCTTGGGGCTTTTTGAACCGCTGACGGCGGGAATCGGTTCGCTGGATGTGGCGGTTCTGCTGCCGTTTCTTATTGGCATCGCTATTACTGTGCTGCTTTTTGCCCGCCTTGTTACCATGCTTTTTGAAAAGCACTATCCTCTGGTTTCCCGTGTGATTTTAGGTTTCGTCATCGCATCGTCACTGAAGATCTTGCCGTCGACTTTTGATAGCATGGGCTTGCTTGTGATCTCGCTGGCCTGTTTTGTTGGCGGTTTTGTTGTGGCGCGGGCGATGGACCGTGTCCAGGAAAAAGAGAAATAATATTTGAGGGAGATTGCTATGCGCTTGATCGGTTTTTATGATTATACCGTTGTGCTGACCTATCTGAGTCTTGTTTCTTCGCTTAGTGGTATGGTTTGTGTCTGTAGGGGCTATTTTTGGCCTGCAGTGGGCTGTCTGATACTCTCTGGTATCTGCGACATGTTTGATGGGATCGTGGCCCGTTCCAAGAAAAACAGGACTACAGATGAAAAGAATTTTGGCATTCAGCTGGATTCTTTGTGCGATGTGGTTTGTTTCGGCGTATTTCCTGCAACGCTGCTGTATTTCAGTGATGTGGACAGTTTGGCAGGTATTGCGCTTTTGATTTTCTATGTGCTGTGCGCACTGATTCGCCTTGCGTTTTTCAGTGTGCTGGAAACCAAGCGCCAGATGACGGAAGACGGCTGTGCCAAGGCGTACCGTGGCTTGCCTGTGACTACTTCTGCCATGATTTATCCTCCTGTTTTCTTTTTGGGGATGTGGTTGCCTGAAGCGGTAAAAATGGCGGTATACTACGCGCTGCCTTTTGTGGTAGGCTGTCTCTTTATTCTGGATGTTCGTATTCCCAAGATCGATTTTGGAAAGATTTTATTTGGTCGCAAAAAGTGAAAATAAGTGAAAGCACCCGGTGTTAAAAGGCATCGGGTGCTTTTTATAACATAAAGGGGCGAAAAATGCGCGTATACTATTTAATATAGAAATGCTTGAAAAATGAAAAACCCTATGATATAACATAATAGATATAATGCGGGATGTTATAAACAAAACATCTCAAGGCAAGGGAAAGGAGCAAGAGATGAAGATGGAAATTATTTCCAGCCGCAGCAATGCGCTGTGCACACATATTCGGAAGCTTGCTTCTTCGGCATCTTACCGTAAGGAAAAGGGTGAGTTCCTTTGCGATAGCCCCAAGCTTTTGAAAGAAGCGCTCCTTTGGGGAGCTGAGATCTTGTGTGTGGTGTTTACAGAAGGGATGGAAGTGCCTGCGCTGCCCGATTCGGTGCGCCTTGTATGCGTGGCAGGTGATTTGATGGAATCCATTTCTCCTATGAAAGCGCCTCAGGGTGTGCTTTTTACCTGCCGTATGACGGGAGAAAATTTGCCTGATGTGCTGCCGGATAAGCACTATGTGGTTTTGGACGGTGTGCAGGACCCCGGTAACGTGGGAACGATCCTTCGCTCGCTGGATGCCTTTGATGCGGATGGAATGATTCTTTTGAACGGCTGCGCCGATCTTTACAACCCTAAAACGGTGCGTGCCACCATGGGGGCGTTGTTCCGCAGAAAGGTATGGAACTGCACAGCGGCAGAGCTTAAGGCAACCTTGGATAAAAGTAATATGCCTCTTTATGGTGCAGCGTTGCGGGATGATACCGTGGATGCCCGCGAGGCTGATTATACCTGCGCGGCAGTCGCCATCGGCAGCGAGGGCCGTGGTTTGAGCGAAGAAGTGCTGGCCATGTGCCACCGCACCATCCGCATTCCCATGAGTGAGCGGTGTGAGTCGCTGAATGCGGCTATTGCGGCATCGGTTTTGCTTTGGGAGATGTACCGATAAAAGAAAGG